>NZ_LR699114.1:1846555-2154315 GCF_902459475.1 Aquicella lusitana
ACGTAAAATCCCGGTTCTCAACGGGCTTGAACCTGCCGCAGTGGTAGAGATGACAACAAAATCCATCACGGTCTTGCGTAGCAACGGCGACCTCACCATTATTCCCTGGTCCGGCTTGTCCTGGGCGCGCAAACAGGTAAATGCAGATTATCTGGGGCCACGGCCAAAACAGCCCAATCAGATTGTAAAACTGGGCGATGTCGTACGAATCATGCCCACGACTCACGGAAACTATCAGCTTGCCCAGGTACCTAAAGCAGAAGCGGGCCTGGTAGCGCTCAACCCGCAAAATGGCGCAATCCTCTCCATGGTGGGTGGATTTGATTTTCAGAACAGTAAATTCAACCGCATTACCAGCGCCAATCGTCAACCCGGCTCCAGCTTCAAACCATTTGTTTACTCCGCCGCACTCGAGAAAGGATTTACCCTTGCCACGGTTATTAACGACGCACCCATTGTGATTGAGCAAGCAGATAACAGTCTGTGGCGGCCACAAAATGAATCTCACAAATTCTACGGGCCCACCCGTCTGCGCACGGCCATTATCGAATCCCGCAACCTGGTTTCCATTCGCCTGCTGGCGCTGATGGGTATGCCTTATACGGTTGATTACCTGAAACGCTTTGGCTTTATGGGTTCCCAGTTACCGCCGGGTCTCTCACTGGCACTGGGCACAGCCCTGGTAACTCCCTTACAGATGGCACAAGCCTATGCCATCTTTGCCAATGGCGGGCTGAAAGTCGTGCCTTACATTATCGATAATATTCGCAACTCGCAGGATCAAGTCATTTATCAAGCACGTCCGCTCATTGCCTGTACGAAAAATTGCAGCAAAGATACAGCCGTTGCTCCACGCGTTATTTCGGCACAAAACGCCTTCCTCATCACCTCCGCACTACACGATGTGATTGAACGCGGCACGGCAAAACGCGCCAAAAATATAGGCCGCACTGATCTCGCAGGTAAAACAGGCACCACTCAAAACCAGGTCGACGCCTGGTTTGCAGGCTATAGCCCGGATATTGTCGCTGTTGCCTGGGTTGGTTTTGACTACAACCAGTCACTGCATGAATACGGCGCTCAGGCGGCACTTCCCATGTGGATGCAGTTCATAGAATCGGCGCTAAAAGGAAAAGCGGAACGCATGATCGAACAACCACCCGGCATCGTCAGCATCCGAATTGATCCTATCACGGGCAAACGTGCTTCAGCCAATGATCCCGCTGCCTTGTTTGAATATTTCATGTTGCCGCATGTGCCGGAAAAGGAAAATATGACAGAGGACACTGTTCCTTCCTATATGGAACATGACCAGGCGAGTGATTCCCTGTATTAAATGCGGCAACTCATGGCTGCTAACAGGCTATCCTGCCCGTAAGCGGCGAGCAGCGAGAGACCGACAGGAATACCGTTCGATTCTCCGAGCGGTATTGAAATCTGCGGAGCACGTGACAATCCTGAAATGGCACCAATTGCTAACGCCCTCGGGTAGTAGATTCCGCCTGCTCTCGCATGCTTTGTTATTGTTCCCCGCTTGGGCGGCAAAGCCGGCACAGTTGGAAAACAAAGCAGGTTACCGCTACTTAAAAAAGTATTCAGCTCGGCAGCAAACTTTTCCCGCTTTTCAACAAAGCGCTGTATGGTTAAGCGATCGGCCCCTTTTGCAAGCTCAGTAAAATTATTTTCCGCAATCTCGCCCAGCACCGGTTGAGCACCTTCAATCCAGCTGCCGAGGCAACTCCATATTTCAGTGGATTGTAAAAGCACATACGTCTCTAATAACCAGTTAAAATCGAGCGGAAGTCCAGCGATTTTTTGTAGCGAAATTCTCTTAACGCTAAATTTTGCCTGCAATCTTTCCACTGCCGGTAGTAAAGCCTGCTGCACTTCGGGATCACAAATCGCAAAAATATCTTCTAATAGAAAAATTGATGTCGAGACCGTTTCTTGCGTGATGGGCATACCCGTTAAAATGGCAATCACTTTTTCCAACTGCTTTCCTTCTCTTGCAAGAACACCGATTGTGTCAAATGAAGGTGCAAATGCGCTCACGCCGGCAACGGAAATGCGCCCATGTGATGGTCGATATCCCCAGATTCCGCAGTTACTGGCAGGCACCCGCACCGAGCCGCCGGTATCTGTCCCAAGCGCAAAATCAACCAAGGAACAAGCCACTGCTGAAGCGGAACCACTTGATGAACCGCCAGGTACGCGATCAGGCGCTTTGGGATTGACAGGCGTACCGTAAAAAGGATTTTCGCCAATTAAACTGTAAGCTAACTCATCGCTCACGGTTTTTCCGCGGCACGCAGCTCCTTCCGATAAAAGCTGATCAACACAAACTGCATTTATAACAGCTTTAGGATGCGTCTCCGCCCAGGAGGGATTGCCAAATCCCGTGATTTCGCCCGCAATATCAATTAGGTCCTTCACAGCGAAACTCAATCCGTCAAGCCGGCCTGATTGATAAGGCTGGATTTGAAATGGCTTCATAAAAGCATACGATGATTCAAAATCGTAAACTTGCATAATAAACTCCTTTTCCGAATCGCTTCCTAGCACTCTATTCCCAACCGTCGCAGTATGCTGATATCTTCTGAGACCAGTTGGGTTCCCACTATTTTGGTATAAGCAAATTCATGGCGGTAATTAAACTGATTGCGCATTTCATCAAAAAGACGCCCCTCATCTTCCGATGGCAAGAGCCGTGAACGCATCATTGCCGTCATGATGAGCGGATTAAAAATGCCAAGGACAATGTCTTGCCAATGGTGTTTTTCGCCCGCGAAAGCGAGCTGTTGTTGCGGCATGATAAATGGCGGGATGGATTGGGGTGCAATGATTTTTTTTTCACAGGCCAGTCTGTAAATCATTTCAATGCCGCGAATCTTGCTCTGAATAGAGTAACCAGCAATGTGCGGTGTCGCGATGAGGGCAGTTTCAAGCATCGCCTTGTCAATGTTAGGCTCGTGCTCCCACACATCATAACAGCCGTGCAGATGAGCACCATGCTGGATCACTGCCTTGGTATCCACCACGGCGCCACGGCTTGCGTTCAGCAAAATACAGCCTGTTTTTTGGCGCGCTAAAAAGGATTGATCGATAAGATGGTAAGTAGGATAAGGACCTGTGCGTGTCAGCGGAACATGCAACGAGATCAGGTCAACATCTGCCAGCGATTCGATGGGTGCAGAAATAAAATCAGGCTCTTCCGCCGCGCGAAATGGATCGCACAAAGTTACTTCAAAGTTTAATAATCGCAACCGTTCAACCACCAGGCGTCCCACATTGCCTACGCCTATTACTGCTGCACGAGGCTGCTGGCGCAGCAGCATCCCCCTTCTTTGCAAGGCTGCAATGACACTCACAACATAATCCGCAACAGGCGGTGCATTAAATCCGGCTGCCACCCCCCATGCTATACCGGATTCATTCAGCCAATTCACATCCAGGTGGTCTGCGCCCGCTGTGATACTGCCCACCAGCTTCACCCTGCTGCCGGCCAGCAAGTGTTTATTGACAGGTGTGATCGAACGGACCAATAGTATATCCGCCTGCTTAACATCGTCATGCGTAATAGCACGGCCCGGCTTTAAAACCAGTTCACCGTAAGAACCAAAATAATCTTTCACATAAGGGATATGGGCATCAGCAACAATCTTCATTGCGGATAGCTCAGAAAGATACCAAGAAAAATAAGCAGGCCGACCCAATTATTATTTTTAAATGCACGAAAACAGGCTTGCGGATCACGACTTTTAATGAGCCACTGTTGATAGATAAACAGGACGCCAACCGCAGCCAGCGCAAGATAATAGATAAAATGCAGCCTGAACATTAAACCCATAATGACCAGCAAAACCACAAACAGCATTTGCAGCAACCCAATAATGAAAGTATCCATCTCGTCAAACAAGATGGCGGTTGATTTTACGCCAATCTTGCGGTCATCCTCTCTATCCACCATGGCGTACATGGTGTCATAAATCACCGGCCAAATTAAACAGGTTAAAAATAAAAACCAGGCGGCGTTGCCAACAGATCCAGTCACCGCAGCAAAGGCCATGGGAACACCCCAGGAAAAAGCAAGGCCTAATCCGAACTGTGGTAAATGCGTATAGCGCTTCATCAAAGGATAGATGATCGTGAGCGCTGCGCCTATAAAAGCCAGTTTAATAGTCAACGCATTGCATAACAGCACACCGGCAAAAGCGGTTAATGCCAACAATGCGGCGAGTACCAAAGCTTCCACTGGTTTTACTCGTCCGCTTGCCAGCGGACGTTCGCGTGTCCGTTTTACATGGCCATCAAAATGCCGGTCAGCAAAATCATTGACCACGCACCCTGCCGACCGCATCAGAACCACCCCCGTCACAAATATTAACAGGATTTGGCTATCCAGACGGCCGTGGCTAGCGAGCCACAAAGCCCATAAAGTAGGCCAGAGTAAAAGAAGCACGCCGATGGGCTTGTCCAAGCGCATCAGATAAACATATTGCGGTAATCGTTCACGTATTTGCATGGTGCAACAGTATAACCCAGCAAGGCGCCTATGCTAAAGAAATTGCGTTGGCGCTTAGTAAAGTGCACTTTCGACTTCCTCATGTTATCATTACAAATCAAGAAAAAGTTAAGCGCATTGCTGTAACATCACATTAATCAACAGTCGACAAACATGACACTTTATTCAGCCACAATAACTTTGATTCTGGTAATGGATCCGCTGGGAAACATTCCTCTGTTCCTCTCGGTTTTAAATCATGTCGACCCCAGAAAACGTCAACGGATTATTCTGCGTGAAGCCACGATTGCGCTGGTGATTCTTGTTATCTTTTTGTTTTTTGGCCAATACATTCTGGAAGGCATGCACATCTCGCAACCGGCACTTGAAATTGCCGGCGGCATCATTCTTTTTCTGATTGCCATTCGCATGATCTTTCCACATGAGAGTCATGAAGAAAGAGCGAGGCGCGATACTGATCCCTTTATTGTTCCGCTCGCCGTGCCGCTCATCGCCGGGCCTTCTACCATGACCATGGTAATGCTGCTGGCAAGCCAGGCACCTTATAACCGATTTGGCCTGTCGCTTGCATTGATGATTGCCTGGTCTATCACCACGGTGATTCTTGTCTTTGCTGATGCCTTGCGCAAAGTGTTGGGCGAACGCGGCCTGACCGCAATAGAACGCTTAATGGGAATGATACTGACAACCATGGCCGTACAAATGTTTCTTTCAGGCTTCGAGCAATTTTTGCATGCATAAGAGAATGTCTATGGCTATCCCCTTAACCACTCCGCCACACGTTTTGCATAATAGGTGATAATAAAATCAGCACCGGCACGATGAATAGCCGTGAGCACTTCCAACACGCCTTTGCGCTCATCAACCCATCCTTTTTCCGCCGCCGCTTTAATCATCGCGTATTCACCGCTGGTATGATAAGCGCCGAGCGGCAGGCCGGGATGCGCTTGTTTCACACGGTAAATAATATCTAAATAGGCATGAGCTGGTTTTACCATCAGCATATCAGCGCCTTCTGCCACGTCCAGCGCGCACTCTCGCATCGCCTCGCCGGCATTTGAAAAATCCATCTGATAGGTGCGTCGGTCGCCAAATTGGGGCGCCCCTTCCGCTGCTTGTCTGAACGGCCCATACAGGGAAGAGGCATACTTAACGGAGTAACTCAGAATGGGAATATGCTGATAGCCAGCCGCATCCAATGCTTCACGTATTGCCTGTACCATCCCGTCCATATTGCCGCTAGGCGCGATCACATCCGCGCCTGCTTTGGCGTGGCTGACGGCCTGCTTGGCAAGAAGAGCCAATGTTTTGTCATTATCCACGTTGACTTCTTTTTCCGTGTGATCATGCTCCACCACACCGCAATGTCCATGGTCAGTATATTCACAAAAACAAAGATCCGAGATGACCAGCAAATCAGGGTTCGCTTTTTTAATCACTGGAATGGCTGTTTGCACAATACCCTTATCCGAATAAGCGTCCTGGCCTAAGGGGTCTTTTTCCGCTGGAATACCAAATAGAATGACGCTGCGAATACCCAAAGCCGTGATGGCTTGAATCTCTTCTTCCAGCCTGTCTACGCTAAATTGAAACTGTTCCGGCATCGAAGCAATGGGGTTTTTAATTCCGGCACCGTGGCGAATAAAAATCGGCAGCACTAACTTATCGGCATCCAGTCGCATTTCGCGAACGAGATTCCGCACCTGTTGGTTCTGCCTCAATCTTCTAAGCCGGGTTTGGGGAAAAAGACCATCGCGCATAAAGAAATCCTCGAATTTTTACCAATTTTAAAGAGATAAATACGATTCGTATAGATAATTTTCATTTCACTTCCTTTCAGGCAAAATAGGAGCCAAAGCACATGATATAAGCCCATGAAATAAACCCAGGAAACAAATGATTCCTCAGCGTATCGCTGTATTAGCCACCTCCCCTCAAAAACGGCCGGAAGCGCAGGCGCTGGCTGTCCGTCTTGGGATCCCCTATATAGCGGATCTTAAAGAATCCGCTGCTTTGTATGATTATTTGCTGGTGCTAACGCCTGACTATCTGGCACTACAGAAAACCAGCGATACAAAGCAGGCGCCTTTTCATATCGACTACCTGTCAGGAAAATTGCGCTATCGAAGTAAACAGGCAGGACTGCGTAACGAATTATTGGCACGTGCAATGGGCATCAATCCACGCTGCCAGCCTGTCATTGTGGACGCTACCGCAGGGCTTGGCAGAGACAGTTTTATTTTGGCCACCCTGGGCTTTCACATCATCTTGCTAGAACGGTCGCCTATCTTATATGTCCTGCTGGAAGATGCACTCCAACGTGCCCAGAAGGATCCTAACATAGCACTCATTACGAACAGGCTGCGCTTGATCGAAACCGATGCGATAACTTGGTTGCAATCCCTTCCTCGTTCCCAACGACCAGATATCATTTATCTTGATCCTATGTTCCCACCACGCAAAAAGTCAGCATCTGTCAAGAAAGAGATGGTAATTTTACAGAATCTGTTGGGAAAAGACGAAGATGCTAATATGCTTTTTGAGGTGGCCTTATCTTGTGCAGCTTCTCGGGTTGTGGTAAAAAGACCGCGAACAGCTGTGAATATCGCTGAACGTGCACCTCATTTTTCGATATTGGGTAAAAGTAACCGATTTGATATTTACTTAACGTCATAAGGCATTATGGAAACCATACAACAACTCTTGCAATATATTCTGCATATAGACAGCTACCTAATTTCCTTTGTTTCTACCTATGGCGTGTGGACTTACATTGTCCTATTTCTTATCATTTTTTGCGAAACAGGCCTAGTGGTAACACCTTTTTTGCCAGGCGACTCGCTTCTTTTTGCTGCTGGGAGCATTGCCGCCAATGCAAGCCATGCCCTTGATATTCAACTCCTTTTTCTACTTTTGACCCTTGCCTCTATTCTAGGCAATAAAGTGAATTATCTCATCGGCAGAATGCTGGGCCCGCGTGTTTTTGTTGCCAATCAATCCTGGCTGCTTAACAAAAAACACCTGGAGGAAGCACATCGTTTTTATGAAAAACACGGTGGAAAAACCCTGATATTGGCACGTTATATCCCCATCATACGCACATTTGCACCTTTCGTAGCCGGCGTGGGCTACATGAGCCTCCGCACTTTTTCGTTCTATAATATCGCAAGCGCCATCCTCTGGATTGGCAGTCTGCTCGGCGCAGGGTATTTCTTCGGCAGTCTTCCTTTCATTAAGGATAACTTTTCTCTGGTGGTTTACAGCATCATTGCCGTCTCTCTTGTACCGCCTATATTTGCCTTTGTTTATCGCAAGGCTTTTTCCGCCTGTCATTAAAAGTGCAAAATTCTGCATGCAATGAGCAATAAATTCCGGTATCTTGTTTTCATCTAGACAAAATTGAGGCGATCATGCAGAATGCTTGCCTCTTTAATAGTCCCATTAAAACAGAGGAGACTACTGTTCCTATGGACATGCGCAAGATTAAAAAGCTCATTGAGCTTATCCAAAGCACAGGAGTGGCAGAAATTGAGATTCGAGAAGGTGAAGAATCCGTACGAATAACCCGGGAAATCCACAAAACCGCGCCTGTCATGATGGCGCCGCAAATGATGCCGCCCCCCATGCAAACTGCGCCTGAAAGCAAGCCGGAACCAGGCCCTGCCAGCAAACAGACGGAAACCCCGGCAGCCGCCAGTGACAAACATACCCTAAAATCCCCTATGGTAGGCACGGTCTACTTATCGCCTAACCCGGGTGCCAAACCCTTTGTCGAAATTGGCCAGACTGTCAAACAAGGCGAAGTCATCTGCCTGATTGAAGCCATGAAAATGTTCAACCAGATTGAAGCCGATAAAGCAGGTACGGTAACAGCAAGATTAGTTGATAATGGTACGCCTGTTGAATTTAACCAACCGCTGTTTGTCATTGAGTAGTAGCCCTAGGTGAAGTGAGAGGACAAGAACAAATGCTAGATAAAATTCTCATTGCCAATCGCGGAGAAATTGCATTACGCATTCTGCGCGCCTGCAAGGAATTGGGTATCAAAACGGTCGCTGCGCACTCCACTGTTGACCGCGATCTTTTGCATGTACGCCTGGCGGATGAATCCGTTTGCATTGGCCCGCATCCCGCAGCCCAAAGTTATCTCAACATTCCCGCTATCATTAGCGCCGCTGAAATCACCGATGCCATAGCCATTCATCCTGGCTATGGGTTTCTGTCAGAAAACGCTGACTTTGCCGAGCAAGTAGAAAAAAGTGGCTTCACATTTATTGGGCCAGACCCTGACACTATCCGTCAGATGGGTGACAAAGTCGCCGCCATCAAACTCATGAAAAAAATTGGCATCCCCTGCGTACCCGGCTCGGGCGAACCTATTGGCGATGACGATGTTGAAACCATCAAGCTCGCACGCTCCATCGGCTATCCTGTCATCATCAAGGCGGCGGGCGGTGGTGGTGGCCGCGGCATGCGCGTTGTGCATACCGAGTCGCACCTGATTAATGCCATTGCCTTAACCCGCAGCGAAGCCAAGGCCGCTTTCAATAATGACAAAGTCTATATTGAAAAATATCTGCAAAATCCCCGCCATATCGAAATACAGATCCTGGGCGACGGTCAGGGTAATGCTGTTTACCTAGGCGAACGCGACTGCTCTATACAGCGCCGTCATCAAAAAATCATTGAAGAAGCGCCAGCGCCAGGCATCACACCTGAACAGCGCAAGGAAATCGGTGAGCTCTGTGCGGCCGCCTGCCGCAATATGAAATATCGTGGTGCGGGCACCATGGAATTTTTATATGAAGACGGCAAATTCTATTTTATTGAGATGAATACGCGTATCCAGGTAGAACATCCTGTTACTGAAATGATTACCGGTGTTGATCTGGTGAAAGAGCAATTGCGCATTGCTTCGGGTGAAAAAATGTCTATTTCACAAAGCGACATCGTTATTAACGGCCACGCCATTGAATGCCGCATTAATGCAGAAGATCCGCGTACTTTTGCACCGTCTCCTGGCACGATCACCTATTTCCATGCCCCTGGCGGCCCTGGCATTCGAGTCGACTCCCATATCTATGGCAGCTATAAAGTCCCGCCATACTACGATTCGCTTATCGCCAAAATCATCGCGCACGGAGAAACTCGTGAGCTCGCGCTTGCGCGAATGCGGCAGGCCTTGGATGAAACCGTTATTGAAGGCATTCGGACCAATATCCCGCTACATCAGGATATTCTACGCGGCAACTCATTCCAGAAGGGGCTGATTAATATCCATTATCTGGAAAAATGGATGAATATGTAGAAGGCATTTTATCCTCTCAATGCCCCTGCCAGCGAAGCCTCATTTTACCGCTGAAGTCATCCTCCGTTGACTTGTCGCAACGCAATGTGGACCTCCGAAGAAATTAACCCGCATTGTGGGCAAAAAGTGATTGATCTAACAAAGAACAATGGATAAAATAGTTGCTGTATCGTGAACAACCCCGCTAGATCGAGGGAAATTATGGCTACTAATACTTTAGAAAAAACATCATTAGCATTTGAATTGACCCAAAAAAACCAGCCGCTGCATGATAGCGTCCGGCAAGCGCTTGAGAATTATCTTTCTCAGCTGAATGGTCAGATGCCTAGCAATTTATATGAATTAATTCTGGCAGAAGTTGAAGCTCCTTTAATGGAAGCCGTGATGGAATACACGAAGAACAATCAGTCTCGTGCTGCCATCGTTTTAGGCTTAAGCCGTGGTACATTGAGAAAGAAACTCAAAATGTACGGCATGCTCGATTAATTCTTGCAACAGAAGATCAAGGCACCACCCTTCGCATCCCCGCTTCTGCGGGGATATTTGTTTGTGTATAATGTCGCGAAAATACAGATTTTTTTGTGAATCCGTGATGCGCTCGCTCAAACGGCGTTTGACGGATTTAGCAGTATAAGGATGGCAATGTAATGCGCCTGACTGACTAATACGAAGGGATGAGCAGGATGATCGCAACACATAACCAACAAGCATCGACAGACGATCTTTCGCCCCCGCTACCACATGAGGTGAATGACTCGCCTGAGCCTGAAAATGACATCGCCATCAGTGTAGTCAAAAACTCACCGCCCGCTTCGCAATTATTATTGCCAAGTCGCATCGTGACACACACGCCTAAAGCTGGATTAAATCCATTAGTTGACGCAGCAGGCTATCTTTTCTCCGTATTGGGCAAATTGAAACAGCTTAAATCGTATCGCCAGCTCAATAAATTGCAAAAAGAATTAATTCAGGAGATTAACACCTTCCAGGAGGCAGTTAAAAATCAAGGCTATAATGCAGAGTATATTGTGGTTTGCCGCTACGCGATTTGCGCCACCTTCGATGACCTGATCAGTAATACCGTCTGGGGCGGACATGGCCAATGGGATAGTTTTTCGCTGCTTGCCACCTTCAATCAGGACACACAACACCAGGACAAATTTTTCACCATTCTTGAACGCGCCATCAAAGAGCCTGCGCTCTATATCGACCTGATGGAACTCATGTATATTTGTTTAAGCATGGGCTATAAAGGACAATATCGGTCAACGGAACATAGCCAATTCCAGCTTGATCAGATTACGAATAGTCTTTACAAACACATCCGAGCTTACCGGGGTAGTTTTAGCAAAACACTTTCTCCCACGCCACTTAAGGCACAAAAGTCCGCAACTGAAACTATTAAAGAGCGCCCCTTGTCACTACTCTTTATTTTCTTTATTACGGGCTGCATCATCATGACTATCTTCATAAGCTTGGGCTATCTAATGGATGTAATTTCGAATGAAGCTTATAAACACATTACACAAATTGAAGATCCGGTTTCTGACAAAACTTACAGGCAATGATGTTTATTTAAAATCGCTTATCTCTCTCGGTGCTTTAGTATTGGTTTCTGCAGTTATCTGGGTAGGCGGCCCTTTTTTCGCATGGAAGGGCTACTTCCCGCTAGCCCAGGCAGATAAACGTCTCTATCTCATTCTTTTCTTTTTTCTTGTTGCCCTACTCAAATTTCTCATATGGGATCTTGCGACGCCGAATCCGCTGCAGCATGCGGATGCACGCATGCGAAAAAAATTGCAGTCGCTGCAAAATCGCTTTCAGGGCGCCTTACAATTTTTAAAAAAAACCACCGTTACCAAACAGGGCAAACTGTCTTCGCTTAACGACCTTCCCTGGTATCTGTTAATTGGTCCCTCTACAGGCGGCAAAACATCCCTTTTGCTTAATTCTAAAGTCAATTTCATCCTTCAACGGCAATTTCAAGGTTCGGATAGGCAGATTGAAGCATCGGAAAATTGCGACTGGTGGATAACACGCGATGCGAGCATTATCGATGTACCCGGAAAATACTTGTCCGCGTGGAGCGCAACAGATAATCCTGCAAAACCGCCGTATCCCATTCTATGGAAGTTATTTTTGCGCCTGATTAAAAAATTTCGCGGCAAAAATGGTTTAAACGGTATCCTTATCACATTGCCCTTACCTGAGATAATGCGGCAGAACGACGCTAAAAAATATCACCTGCTGCTCCGCGATCTATTTCAGCGTCTTTATGAATTAAAAAAAATTTTCTCGCAGCCTATTCCTTGCCAAGTCATTATTACCAAATGCGATTTATTATCGGGATTTAGCGAATTCTTCTCAGAATCCGCCGATGACGAAATTACCCAGGCGTGGGGTGTGACACTATCTCCGCCTAAAAACGGCGAAAAAATACATGAGCAATTCGCGCAACGCTTCAACGGGCTGATCAAGAAACTTAACCAACAACTGCTTTGGCGGCTGCATCAGGAAAGAAACCCAATGGCGCGCCCTTATATAAAAGACTTCCCATTACAAGTTGAACGGCTCAAGGAATTTACTATCGATTTCATTAAAAAATTTGACGCTACTCATTTAGCGTTTTCCCTACAAGGTGTTTACTTGACAAGCTCGCTGCAAACCAAGTCTGAACCAGAAATAAATGTCCTGGACGAGAGCAGTAACACAACACAACGCGCTGTTCAAATTTTCAGGGAACCTTTGCCTGTCTCCCGCGCCTACTTTATCAAACAGTTTCTTAGCTATGGCATTGCCCCCAATCAACGGGCCACGCATACGCCTTCGGCACCTGCGCTACCTGCCTGGAAACGCTATGGCACCATCGCGGCTGCGGTGACGATTATCACGGGTGCGGCATGGATCATGGGTAAAGATTTTGAGCAGGGTATCAAACAAACTTATGCCATACAGAATGAATTGTCCGACTATCGACTGACCATCCAACAATTCCACAACCCGGATGAACATTTGGCACAAACGCTCAAACTGCTCGATTCACTACATCAGTCAGCCAAGCAGATTGAATTTAAACTTGATTTGGCACACTTATTTTCCTTTTACTCACAGAAATCACAATTAAAAGCAGGCGTCGCTTACCGCCAGGCATTACAAACTATCCTGCTACCGGAGATTAAAAATTACTTGCAAGAATATTTAAAAAACCCTGTTAATAAAAATATTGATAAGATATATGCGGTATTAAAAGCCTATCTTATGCTGGGCGACACCTCGCATCTGGAAGCTGAATATGTGCTGGAAACGCTACAAAAAATATTGCCAAAATCAATGAGTGAAGCTGAAAGCAGCCGCCTGATCGACCATGCAACACTTGCCTTGCATTCCTCTCCCCGTGCGGTGCCGCTTGATCCCGCTTCCGTTGATCAGACAAGAAAATTTCTAACCGGTATGCCCAGTCCGAAGCTTGGGTACATCATTCTCAAAAATATCAATGCCAATACAATCGAAAGCGAGATTACCCTGGGCAACAGCCCAGAGACCAATCCTATTTTTGTCACTCAACAGATAAATAATCCCATTCCACTCATGTTCACCGCAAAGGTATTTTCCAACATCTTTTCCCGCGAAATTAATCTGGCAGCAGAAGAAGCCGTTACTGGAAACTGGGTGCTAGGTACAATATCCGCCACTCGTGACCCGGAAAGCATAAGTACCCTCGCAGACCAGCTGCGAACAGCTTATGTTGCCAGTTACATTGAGACTTGGGAAAACCAACTGGCAAACATTGACTTGGCTTCGCCAAAAGACCTCATGCAAGTCGATTCAGTTATCATGAATTTGGTCAGCAACAATTCGCCGCTCTTACAGTTGCTTCAAACTGTATATGAAAATACCTATTTTGAACCTATCATTTCGTCAAGCCAGAAATTGCAAAACCTGGGTTTGTTGCTGGATAAAAGCAAACAGACAAATAATTTGCTTTATGAAATATTTTCGAGTCTGCAATCGCTGCATCAGTATGTTCAATCCGTCCTGAAAGCAGATGACAAAAAGAAAGCGGCATTTGTCATCATTTCTAACCGCGTTAAAAATCTCGGCACTCCTGACGCTATCACTCAGCTGAGGGTGGTCGCGATGAAAAGTCCGGAGCCAATCAAAACTTGGCTGGAAAAAATAAGTAATGACACGTGGCATTTGCTCATGCAGGAGGCGACTCGCTACCTTGATATCTCCTGGCAGGAAAAAGTCATGCGGGCTTATCAGGCAGAAATTGCAAATCGCTATCCCTTTAACATGAATACTGAACGAGAAGTAGAATTAAAAAAATTCGCCAGTTTCTTTGGAAACCCTGGCATCGTTCTAGATTTTTACGCACATTACCTACAGCCTCTGATTGACACCTCCACACCTGACTGGCGGTGGAAAACTACCGACAATGGCAAGCTGCCTTTTTCGGATGAAACCCTGCGGCAGATTCAACAAGCGGTACGCATTCATCGCACCTTCTTCCCGAACGGCGACAATAAATTGCTTGTGCAATTTGGTCTGCAGCCCTACAAATTTGACAAGCAGATTAAAAACGTGAAACTCAGCATCAGTGATAAACAGATTATTGATGAAGGTACTAAATCAAAAGCACCGCACATTATTACTTGGCCAAGCCATAACAAATTAAAAACGACTTCCGTCCAGCTGACGCTGCAAAATCAAAAAGTGATTCAGCGAAATTTCCCAGGGGACTGGGGATGGTTCAAGCTGATCAACCAGTCTTTTGAAAGCGCAGCATCACGAAAGCAGATGCTCATCAACCTTTCATCCAATGAACAGTCCGCCGAGTATTTACTTTTTACGGAAGGACAATTTAATCCCTTTCTGTCACTCAACTTGCGCCATTTCCGTTTACCACAACGATTGACGGAGCAAAAATAATTGCTAACATTAGCTTCCTTTCACAATCTTGTGATTGGAGCATTACCGGTTTTCAGCAGCAAGGAGATGTGTTCTCATGATAAAGACAGAAAAAATTGAATATCAAGACGGCGACGTTTTGCTGGAAGGTTTTTTCGCTTATAACGGTCAAACTACGGGAAAGCTGCCGGCTATTTTGGTTTGTCATGACTGGTCTGGCAAAAATGCCTTTGCCTGTGACAAAGCAGAGCAACTGGCTAAACTTGGTTATGCAGGTTTTGCGCTGGATATGTACGGCAAAGGCAAAACAGGTAACACAAAAGAAGAAAAAGCCGCGCTCATGCAGCCCTTGATTGATGACCGCACAAAATTACAGCAACGCATTCTGGCAGCTTTTGATACAGTAAAAAACCTCGCTCCCGTTGATAGCAAGCGGATAGGTGCGATAGGTTTCTGTTTTGGCGGCCTCTGCGTGCTGGATTTAGCACGGAGCGGCGCTGATGTAAGAGCGGTAGTCAGCTTTCACGGCTTGCTGCATGCTCCCGATACACTTGCGCAGCCTTCAATCAAAGCAAAGATCCTGGCGCTGCACGGTTATGATGACCCGATGGTAACACCGGAAAAAGTGACAGCATTCTGCAATGAAATGACACACGCAGGCGCTGACTGGCAGTTGGATATGTATGGTCATACCATGCACGCTTTTACCAATCCGCAAGCCAACGATCCAGGCTTTGGCACAGTTTACAATGAAAAAGCAGACATGCGCTCATGGGCTGCCATGAGAGAATTTTTTAAGGAAGTCTTTGAAATTTAATGGTTAAATAAAATGACGGCAAGGATGCTCGTTTCTTAACATTAAAGCATGATAAAATTAAATTATACCACCAATATGATAAAAATAAATCGCGTATAATTCTTATAATAATTTGCATAAGTTATTAGCAGCGAACTAGGTAATTAGCATTTAGTGCTTATAACTCGGGGGAGTTGCATAATGAACGAAGTTCAAAACCAACTTCTTAACCGCATAAAAAAAATTGAAGACCTATTGATAGCGTTAAAAGAAAAATGCTCCGATTTGCACGATGAGAAAATCACCGACGCGTTTGCTGAGATTGATAATAGCATTAGCAATATAAAAGCAGCAGAATTAAATGATGAGGAATATCATCGACTGATGAGCGCACTGCAACAAATTAACACAATCAAGACCTTATTTTCCCATCCTGATACCAAACAAATGGAAGCTTTTGAAAATACTGTCAAAACGATTACAAGCAACCTTAAAGAAGTTATAAAAAATTTATATTTTGCGTCTCATGTGATCGCTCACTTCAATAATGTGGAAACTACCCTTCGCAACACAAAACGCCACCTCATGGTACACGTAGCCATTATCGGCCAATCAATCACTGATAATGCCGATGCCCGCATTAAAAAACAGCACGAATTTGTGATTGATACTTACTATAAAATTAGACAATCCACCCACCCCGAATCCCGCTTTTTTGACAAGCGGAGTGGACTCGAGGAGCCATTAGGCGATGCGCTGGAAAAATTTATCAAAACCGAAATGGGTGTCGTTATGCCGCACACTGTAGAAAAAGGGGAAAAAGCACCTTCTATCGATGCATTTGAGCGAGTGCGATTACGATAGGTCGCATTACCTGCATTTTATCTTCATGAAACACAGGTTTGCAAAAACATTAACTTTTTCGCTGATTGTATGCAAAATCTTCTTCATCATCATCGGAATCAAACTGCAGAGGATGCCATTCTATTCCTGTTTCTTGAGCGACACTCCTTTTTTTATTCTTGGTAGTCGGTGGGTTAGCAAGATACGGTGATCCAAGTTGCATGATTGTATTAACTAATTTTTTTTCCGGTGGAATTTCCATGTTTGATTCCGTGACAGCCGTTACCAAATTCATCGGAGGGGACACCATGTTATCCGGCACCACTGTAGGTACGGAGTCCTTTTTGCTATCTCTGAAAAGATTTAAATTGGTCGATGAAACACTTCTATCTTCAGATAAAAACGGCCTGAAAATGTTCTTCATGTCCACTTCTTTTGCGCCTTTAGGCTTTTTATCGGCTACAATATCGGAAGGCATACCCAGCAGGGTATCAATACAAACAATATTTGCTGGCTTGGGATCACGCGACGCAAACCAGTGCAATAATTCTTCTGTGCGATAAGCGGAAACATAAAAATCAGCTTCTTTCTGATTTAAAATCCTGGCCAGATCTTGCATACTTTTAAGCTCGGTAATCGGGCTATCTGGGTAAATCGCATTAAAGATGCTTCTTATTTCTTCTCTATCTTTCGTTGCTTTTTTATGATCGAGATACAAAAATAATGCTATAAAAAATATTTTTCGATCAGTAAGGTTCCTCAAATCAAGCATAATGCTTACATTATCGGTTTCATTTTTAGAGCGGTAAAGAATAGAGGGATCAAGCAAGTCTAAATCTTTTAGTATCCCTTTCAGAGCAGGAGAGACCGCTTTGTCTGATATAAGCTCCTGCATTTTCGCATAAAAAAATTCATTTTTAGCGCTCCGCTCTTTACGCAAGCTAGCTTCTTCTATTGACTCGATGGATTTTTTCTTCTCTCGTGACTTTTCTGTTTTAATATTTAATTTGTTTTCAAGATCTTGCTTTTCAACGTGCAGAAACTTCAATGTTTCCCTATATCCTGTTAACTGCTTAATGCTTTCAAAATAGGGCGACGTATGGAGCTTCGGCAAATTCAACGCTTCTTTGGTTAAATAAAAGTAATTCTGTTCGATCTTTTGCTGAATAATCTGGATTTCTTTGTTGATCCCCTCCAGTCTTAATTTCATTGCATTTATCACACGATTGTCCCAGCGCCGCTCCGAAACAGCAGGTTTAAGATTGACATGCTTTTCAGGGAATTTAATTTCCATTCGATATTCGGGATCGATTTCTTTTTTGGTCCTGAAAGCCAAATAGTCTTCAAGAAACCTAATGTAGCCATCAACTTCACGAAGAGTTGGTTGATCCTCATCCATTCCGTTAACCAGCAGTTCGGGTTTTGTTTCATTTTTATTTTCAGAAAGCGCCTTTCGCATCTCGACATAACCCGCAAGCAGCTCAATCAGTTCTGGTATATCCATATCAGCAAGCCAATGCTCAATATCATCATAGGATTTTGCAAAATATGCGGCAGAAACATAATTCTCCAAAAATTCCTGCGTCACTTTTTCCGCGGAACTAATCAACTTGACCTTACCATGATTGTCTATTGTAAATTCCAGTGTTTCCACATTCCCATCTTCTAATGGCAAAACCAGTCTCGCCTCACGAAGCTTCCTGATGTCGGTATTTTCTGAAACAGCATTATAGACGGCTTCGCCAATCGCGCTGGCTCCATCCAGATTTCCCTTTTTGTAAATGCCCCAAATGAACTGTTCGATTTCTTCTTTTTTGTCAACTTTTATCGATAAAGTTCTTGGATTGGCGAATTTCTCGTTTTTATATCCCTTTGGCCAGAATCTTTCTTCATCAAACACGTCAGCCGGTAGGTTCTTTTTCATGCCGCCGTCCGCGTGCCCTTTATAGAGCTTGAACATAAATGGAAAACCACCCGACATGCGCACTGCATCGGCAAGTCGCATATCCGGTGTTGTTTCATGACTAAATACATCGCATTCCGGCAATCTAAATTCTAAATTAGTCGCAGGTATATAAAGATATTTGAAAGGGGATTTACCGTCTTTTTTAGTTTCTTCGATCAAATCAGCAAGATCACGGAATGTCGCGTCTTTACCTGCTTTAGGAATATTTTTTTCTTTAAAAATCTCATCAAATCGTTTTGCGACAATTTCGGTTTCAAGCCATGCGAGAAATGCCTGACCTGAAGAGAGGGAATGATCTTTCCCGAACACAACAGAAAGGCTTTGTCTCAGCTTCCTGAGCATAGCAGGTGTCGTCGACCAGGAGTCTGATCCTTCCATGAACTTTTTCAGAGGCAAATCATAGAGTATTTGCCCGCCTTCTTTCGCAGTAAAACCGAGCGCGACAATCAATGAGGCAATCGCTCCTGCCGATGTGCCAGCGATTGCTTCGATATCTGCGAGCAGACCGTATTCTTCCAGAACCTTTAGGGCGCCTGCATAAGCCGTGCCGCGAACGCCGCAGCCTTCGAGTGCCAAATAAATGGCGTCGGGAATAGATTTTTGGTAGAGAATTTTTTTTATTTTTTTTGTTTCGCTGCCCGCATTTATTTCAACTTCTATTTGAAGCGCGCTCGATCGGGTTTTAGGCATAAGATTTGCACCTTATTTAGACTTAATCCCATAATGAAGTTCATAACACAAAACAGCTACAGTTTGTATCTTCTTTTTTCTGCGCAATTATGTGCCGCCTGGCGCGCTATCCTGCCATTTTTGGGCTAACTCATCCAATGCGGTATCAGTAACTCGGTAAACCGTCCACTCATCCATGGGCTTTGCGCCTAGCCGCTTGTAAAAGCCAATGGCAGATTCATTCCAGTCTAACACCCACCACTCAAGACGTCCGCAGTGCCTTTCTTTGGCAAGATTTGCAAGATAGGCAAGCATTTTTTGGCCGATGCCTTTTCCTCGCGCAACCGGTCTGACGTATAAATCTTCAAGGTAAATACCCGGTTTTCCCAAAAAGGTAGAATAGTTATGAAAAAAGAGCGCGAAGCTCACCGGCTCCTGATCCAGGTAGCCGATCAGCACTTCAGCATAAGCCTTAGGACCGAAGAGCGTATCCCGCAGTTGCTGCTCCGTAGCAGTCACTTCGTGCGATAATTTTTCGTATTCAGCCAATTCTTTGATAAAAGATAAAATCAACGGCAAATCTTCAGGGGTGGCAGCCTTTATCTGATAATAATTCGGCATAGATGACTCCTCGTTATTATTAAATAAAGATACCGATAAATTAATAGCATTTCTACCCTCTTATAAAATCAAATAAGCACCCTCCGACTTGCGACGGGTTTAACCTTGCATAAACTCTGTACACGACAAAACTTCTAACCGTTCGCCCTGAGGAGGCCGCGAAGCGGCCGTCTCGAAGGGCTCGCTGGTATTTATAGAAATCCATATAATCCTTCTCGCCAAGGAGGAAATATATGGAACATATCAGCCAGCATTTCAAATGGAACAAGGCTAGGATGACCTGCTTTGTGCAGATGCTGCTGGTACTTTTTACGACATGGACAGTCAATTTGAACAGATTGGCTTGTATGATTCAAAGTGGAGCGACTGGATAAACATCAAGATATCGACGGCTCCCAAGATTTTTTTCAGAATTCAAAATTGAGACGGCCGCTTCGCGGCCTCCTCAGGGCGAACGGTTAGAAGTTTTGTCGTGTACAGAGTTGCATAAATTAAAATTGGCATCTCAATGGAAATTCGGCTCAAATTGACAAAAAATGAATGAAAATTTATTAAAATTTTTAACTGAGCGGCCGAAGAAAAAAGCGTGCTGTTTTTGCTAATACTTATCTTGGCAAACTTTTCACATCCGGATTCTGGGAATAGGCTTCGATAATTTCTTCAAGCAATTGATCGACGACACTCAAACCAGCACCCTCTTCAATCACGCCCTGCTGTTCCTTAAGAACAGCTAGCCGTGTTTCAATTAATTTTTTAACGGATCCTGAAGGGAAAAGATTGGCAAGCAGTCTGCGCGCCTCTTTAGGGCCAATTTTTTGATAGAGCCGATTACGTAAGCGTGCATCTTCTGCTGTGGTGCTAAAAGCCCAGAGTTCGATAGGACCCAATGTATTGGTTAGCAGCTGGGTATTCATGCCGTGTTTTGTGGAAAATTGCGCGAGAAAGGTTGCGCCGCCTTCGCGCGGGCCGTGCACACGTGTTTTCAATGCAATGCGGGCTGTTTCAGAAAGACCAAAAATCTCAGTCGAACGCCGTATAGCCTGCTCAGGGCCGGCATCCATAATGAAGATGGACGTGGCAAACTCAACCATTACCGGATCAAAGTCATCCAGCGATTGTGAAATCAGCGCAATTTGCACGTTCCATTTTCGGCCTTCACGCATGTCCAGAATGACTTGATCGCGCACCGCGCGCGCCTTGGAAGTTCGATGAAATTCATCATACACAATGCGCTTGGCATCCTCGCGGATTTCTGCAATGCGCTGGCGATGGTATTCCCGATACGCCTCGGGGATATCCCCCAGCGCATCTTCCGTGAGGTAATAATGGCGTGCGAGTGTATAGCGCGCGAGCATGTACATGACAGCAGTTTGGCGTTCTGCAGCATCGCCACCGCTTTTTGCAACCTCATCCAAATCCAGCGACACTACACGGGCATCGCCTATATCGAACTTGGTAATATTCGACAAAATTGGGTATTCACGCACCGCGCTTGAAATCATGCGGCTAAATGCCTGAATAAGCGGTTCACCCGTAGGCGCGCGCACCTGGCCATATAAATCTTCAATAACCTGCGTACGACAAATCGCTGCAGCATCAGCCAAAAGCGGCATGGCATAGCGCTGCGCAAGCATGGCCTGATGATGAAATCCTGCTAAAAATAACGCATCCGTGACTTCCCACCATGTCGTGCGTTCGTCAAACACAAAGCCGATTTCACTTAGAATATCATCGACAAGAGGTTCAATTCCCTGCGTAAAAGGATGCGCCTTGCCCGCATCAGCAAGATGCTTATACATTTCATCCACCACCAGCCCCGCCATGTCTGAGATGCCGTCATAAGGACGTTCTGCACCGAGGGGTGTTGCTAACAGGGTAACAAAGTTTACTAAAAAGCTGCGCTCTTGAGGCGAGGGAAATCGGCAGCCAAGTTGGGTGTCAAATGGATTCACAGAATAGTCTGGCGTCATGCGCAGGCGATGATACGCCACAAAATGCCTCTGCTCTTCCGGCAACGCTTCTTTCAGAAGCGAAATTAGTCCGCTGCTTGAAGGACCAATATCAATAATAGCGATACGCGGCAGACGCATAATACCGCCGGACAGACACAACGCCAGGTTGATGGCATTGGATAATACGGATTTACCTGAACCAGGCCGCGCATACATCAGATCAATCCAGGTGGTTTGTTGCGCAGAACCCGGCTGATAGGGCCAGGGTTTACCGTCAGGTGAACGCAGCAACAAAGCGCCGTATTCCCAGGCTGAAGCAGGCCGCGTGAAGGGCAGCATATACACCACATCGGATAAAGGAGCAACCGATGCTGTAGCAACACTGTTTGCGCTAAAACCCAAAAGACTTGAAGCAACACCCGCAAATACATCACCGCAAACTTCAGAGACTTCGCAGGTCCCCCAGCCTTCTACCGCCTTCGCAAGCTCTGCGGTACGGGTCCGTAATAGCCGAATATTGCCTTCCGGCGCCCAAGTTGCGAGGCTTACCTGCAGCTTCACCACCGCGTCATCAGTATTGACTTCAATGTCCCGCAGCAGTTTGGCAGCGTCATGCATCAATCCATTTTGTGCCGAGGTAAAACTCAAAATAGCCGCCATGACTGATCGAAAACGCAAAGTCGCCATACCGCCGCTTTCGATGAGAAATGAAATACGCCAGGGAATACGTGTAGGCAGCGTACGCCCAAAAAGTGTAATAAATGATTTAATATCCTGAGGAAACAGGTCAATGAAGACAGGGGTATAAATTCGATCACCTGCCCGAAGCGTACGCAAATCCATGATAACAGCATCACGTGGAAACACTTGCCTTGCGAGCGGTGGATACATTAACCCTGATAATTCGCCAGCCGATGGCTTTGCTTCATGCAATGGAATCTTGTCACCCGGCAGTACCGGACGCCAGTCCTTTGCGGTGAAATCGGGGTCGGCGGAATAGCGGGCAGCGTAGACTGCATCATGCACTTCTAATAGCTCGCAATAAACGTTGAGCCCGTTTAAATCGGTGACGACAGAACGAACAAATGATGCGTGCGATTCGCGCAGATCAGGAATAGCTGCAATTAGGTTTTGACCATTCTTAAAAGGCGGTATTTTATGCTCGCGAATAAAAGCCAGTTTATCTTTTGATGCACGCTTCAACTGTTCTGAAGTTAGCGCATAAGGGCGGGTCCAGAGCACAAAATAAAGCTCTTCATGCGCACAAAAACGGGAGATGTAATTCGCGCGTTCCGCAAACAGGTCATCCAGATCCAGCCGCAACCGTTTTGCTGTCGCACGCGCCGGAGAAAGAATCTCTTCGATTTCCGGCTTGACTTCATCGCGGTCATAAGCAAAATAGACTTGCACAACATGGCCGGGTCTTTTCAGTGTCGCCTGCAGGCTTTGTGTTATGCCAGCATGAATAGTGTCGAATTCTTCCTGCCCAATTAATTTGGTGACACCATAAATACGAATCACGGAAATGAGCGACCCATCGCGGGCCACGAGGGTATTCGGGTCATCCGCTGTTTCCAAATCACAATAGGACTCAGTGGTTTGTTTCAGCTCGGTACTGAACCAGCTCAAAATAGCATCAATGCTGTCCAGCAATGGATCTACAAAGGTGCGATCACGCATTCCTTTATCCTTGTTCAAATAGCGTTTGAACTCTCAAGCCTTTTATTCTAAACGTCTCTTAATAAAAGCAGCAACGCACGTGCGCCCGGCTTAGGCTTATACGATCATGCCAGCAAAAGCCTGTATGCAAAAGGCACTAAAATCTAATACTAGCCTTTAGCCTTTGCTCGCATGACACAGTTAACTCACTACTCTCTAACTTATTCATTTTGGGCAGACGTTGATTCTTCAGCACCCAACTCCTGCAGTGCCGCAGCCGCCCACGCTTCCAGTTGCACACGAAACCTCGTATGAGAAGGAAGTAACCGCATATCTTTCAATATTTCAAGCTGCTTATCCGGAAAGCGGGTTTGATATTCAATAATCATTTGCCCTATGGTGCCAGGATTGCTTGTGCCGGAGCCAAATTTGTTTTCAATAATTTGGCTGCGAAATTTGAGGCTACGGTAGATTGATTGCGCACTGTCCTGATACCCTGTGTTATTCCCCATTGCACAAAAAAGCACGTGACAAAAACTATTGAGATCTGCCTGGCTCATTTCTGGTAAATAAATTAACTGCCCGCCGCCCATTTCATCCAAACCCACTGCCTGGAGGAATAAACATTGGGTACAAAAGCAACAGGCAGTTATCATGTTGCTGAGTTTATTATTTAGATAATTGCCATCAGCATTCACAACTTCCTGGTATTCCTTCGCCTGAAAGCCGCAATACTGGCAAGTATAACTATCCCGTTCTAATACCCGCTTCGCGACTGGCAGGAATGCTTTGTCTTCCTTGCGTCTGACGAAAATACGCCATCCCGTTAAGTTCACTGCCAGTTGAAGTTCATGCATAGTTTATTTAATTAAGCTTGTGGTGCGCCAAATGAGGTAATACCGGAAACACCTGCTACCGTACCACTTTGACCGAAAAGTGTAGCGCCGCCCACTTTAAACACGGTTGGCATAAAGATCAGCGCAGCACCAACAAACAGGAGCGCGATGGGCGTACCAATCGGAATTTGGGTTGGATTATCTTTGTGTGCCTTGAATTTAACAATTGCGCCAACAGCAAACGCCATGCCAGCAACATAAGAAGCAGCTGTGACAAGTCTAGCTATAGCGCCCACGTTCGTGGTCACTTGAGCTGCAACGGACCCTACGCCCGAGATGGCAGCGAAAGCTGCTGTTCCTGCCACAAAACATGCAAAAGCTAATAACGCTAAAATCACTTTCTTCATTGCTATCTCCTTTTAAATAATAAACCCCACAACAATCTTCCTGGTGTTACAACCATCTTGTATATCTTGAGTATTTTATAATGGCTGAAGCCCTAATGTAACCAAAATCACTTGCACTGTCTCATAAATATTGATGCAAAGCACGCCGCCAATGATATGGGTCAGGCCTCTACTGAATTGGCCCGGCTGACCGTGTCCGCCCAAATGCGTCATGATCACCAGCCCTTTAATGAAGGCAATCGTGCCCACAAATTGAATAATCAGGAAGCAGACATTGAGAAATTCTGCCCATTGATCAGTGTATTCTTCATAGCCGTACGGATTAGGGTTGGTCCAGAATGTACTCATCCCCACCCAAACTGTGGTGGGCAAATAAAGCAGTAAAGCGCCTACTGTTAGATAAATCAGTGGTCCTTTGAGACTATGTTCCTGAGACATCATGGTACGCTGCTCACCAAAACGCTTCAGATGCAAAATGCCCAGAAACATAAAATACATTCCCATGACATAGGCAATCGCCGTGATCATTTGCATCAATTGCGGAATTTGCTCGGCGATATTCTCAAGCATGGTTTGAGCAGAAACAGTAGCTGGCACTAGGCTACTAATTTGCTCATCCTGAGCATAGGCAGGCAGCACAAAAAATGTGGCAACAAGCAGCAATAAGAAACGACCCACACCAGCTATCCGCGCACTTCGCAAACCTGTCAGTAACATTTTCGCCACCTCATTTTTTCTACTGTTGGTTTCGCTTCCGATGCCTGCATCTTGTCCCTACTGCCAAATCGGCTGTCATGGCCGTCATGATTTTTTATCCCTCTTCGGATGACACCTTGACTAAGCAGCGTATTTTATCCCCCATTTCCATATGACAACGATACCACCCTGTTGCCCGTGTTAATTTCCACTACACCATCATAGGGATCGATCTTTGTTACGCGCCCTACACCTTTGATCAAGTCTCCCTCGGCCACCGTCAGGGTTTCGCCGCTGTCTGAGCGCAGCCAAGCCCGCCCAGGGATGATAGCTTGAACATTATAAGCAATTTTCGGCTCTGCTGCCTGTGGCTGGGCTTGTGCGGGTGCCGCGGCACCGGCACCCTGGCCTTGACCGCGCGTCAGCGCCTGAATCAACTGGGTCATTTGTGATTCCATGCCGGCAAGCCGGGAATTTAAAGCCTGCAGCTGGTCTTGCATGGCTTTATTTTGCGCCGCATAGTCATTTAGTTTTTGAGCATAATCCGCCTGAAACTGATTCATGAGTCTATTACTTTCCGAAGCAACTGCAGCCATTTGTGCGCTGGCCCCACCGGGAACCTGACTTTCCAAAGGAGGAGTAATAGCCGGCTGAGCCATGCCAGCATCTGGCGCTGCCATTCCTGACGTGGGAGAAACAGCCTGTTGCATGGGAGCAGTAGGCATGGTTTGTTGCGGCGGTATCGGCTGCGGTGATATGGGTTGCTGTGCCATTTGCTGAGGCGGCATAGCCTGTGATGGTATTGGCGTGGAAGCAGGCTGCGGTTGTTGGCCCGGCTGCTGTGCGGCCATCATGCTGTCTGCTGGCTGAGTTGGCTGCGAGGGTATGACTTGTGTTGGCATTGGCTGTTGCTGCATCGCTGGTGGTTGCACGGTAACAGCAGGTGGCACCATGGCAGGCTGCTGAGCAGGTGAAGCTTGAGCAGGAGGCGGCCCTGCAGGTTGCTGGGCAGGTGGTAACGCTGCTGCCGTTTGTTGCGTCGGCGGTATCAAGCTGGGTGGCTGAATGCTGGGAGCGCCGGCCTGAGCACCAGGCTGCTGCTGTGCCATGCTGGGTCGTTCTGCAACGGTTCTTACCGGCGTGATATCTGTTGAAGGTGTAGGAATAGTGGTAGGTGTTACCATTTTATAAACCACAAATATCAACACCAGAAAAACCACCATACTGATCAGCATTCGCTTTGACCGAGTCAGACGGTTAAATATACTTTCCTTTTGTTCTACGGCAGCAACCGGTTTTGGGGTTTCGGTTTCTACTTCGTAGCTAACATCTTCATCAGAAAAGTGATATTCGCTTTCCTCTTGTCCTTCATATTTGTCATCTCGATCATTCAGCATCGTTTATGCCTCTCTTTTCCCTAAATTTGCTTCTATTTTATTAGTATAGTCCATTTAGGATACATCCCTGGCATTACTTATCCTAAAAAATCCTTAACTTACATCTGCCATAAATAATATACCCAGACCAACACCGGAATCCACTCTTACGGTAGGCGGCCTGTTTATATAGTTCTGGGTAGCCTCCCCCAGGGTTTGGCCCATCTGACCTAATGCGACCGCCAGTTTTTGAGAGGGGCTTAATTCCGGATGGGTAGTACTCGTTCCAAATATGCCGGTCGTTGACGTACCAGCATTAGTAATGGCGGAGGCGTAACCCTGCAGAAAAGAAGTTGCCATCATGGCACCAAATCGTTGCAGATAATGGTAGTCCACCTCACTCGCCATGACAGTGCGAGCCGTGTCAGGATCGATCGCGTAGGCTGTAACGGTTTTTGACGTTGTCCAGTCGTCCATATTCATCATGGTGAAATTCAGGCTAACTCGATCAAGCTGGCCCGATACACCTTTTGTAGTAACGATCTTGCCTAACAGTTTAGCGCCTTTATACTTCCCATCCACAATAGTTGCCATAACCGGACTATCAGGATAATCACTATTAATCGCCGTATCTAACACAGCAAACAAAATGGTTCCCGCTTTGATAAGCGGTGGCGTCGCTGGACCGGCCTCTCCCGCCGCGGCCGCAGCACCTGCAGCGCCCGCCGCTTTTCGCTCAAGCGCCTTGCCATTTTCATCCTTGCCGTTTCCATCCTCGCCTGCACCTTCCGTGTGCGCCATAACAGGCGGCTGCCAGGAAGCAATCAGTTGCTGGGCCTGTCCTGTCATCGCCGTCATTAACGCCTGAATACGCGCCTGTCTATCTTGTGCGGCTTCTTCCTCTGCACGCGCCTGTGCGACAGCAAAGTCAGTCTCTGCCGCCGCTGGTGCAGCCACAACATCTGCTTGCTGAACACGCTGCTGCAGCCTTGCAAATTCTTCTGTTGTTGGGCCGGCAGCTGCCGCTGCGGGCGTTGCTGTCATTGCCGCATATTCCTGCATTAATTGCGATGCCTGTTCAGGTGTAAGCGCGCCCGCCTGCACAGCCTTTTTCAATTCTTCTGCATAAACCGATGCAGGCGCATTGTTTCCTTGTAGATCACTTAATTTTTGCGACATTTCTCTTAAATGTTTTACAGCTTCATAGTCACCAATTTTAAGCTTGGCGATCTCAGGCGTAATTTTTTTCTCTTGCACCAGCTGATTAATTACACCTTTATATTGTTCAAGCGGAATGTTTTTCTGGATGAGCGCGGTCAATTGCGCGCCAACCGCTTGCGACATCTTTCCTTCTCTCATCAAATCATTGATCTCACCATACGCGGCGGCTTCCGCCTGCTGCAGCATTTGGTTAATGGATCCGGTAGGACCAATCTCCGCCTTTTGGCTTTTGTATTCGTCTAAGATCGCCTTCGCCACCACGGGTGTCAGTTTGCCTTGTGACACGTTTTGCTGCAGCGCCCTTGTGTAGGTATCTACCGGCACCATGCGGTTTTCCAGATCAATCAATTCCTTTTCCACATCCGGTGTAATTTTTCCTTCACGCGCCATTTTTTGTAAGGATGCAATGCTTTTCATTACAATTTCTTTCGCACGCTGTTGGGTATACTGTGCAAGCAACTGTTGGGCAACAGCAGGGGAAATCTTTCCCTGGCGGACCATTTCCTGCAGCATGGCGGCATATTCAGCCGGCGACATTTTCTTTTTTTGTGCATCCAGAAGCTGGTTTGCGCTATCGATAGGTAATTGACCCGATTTGATCAAGCTATCCATTGTATCCGCACTTTGCTTCAACAGTCTGTTTGCATGCTGCTTCTTATACTGCTCAAGCAATTGTCGTGCTTGTTCGGGTGTTAATTTTCCTTCCCGCACCAGTCGATCCAGCTCAGCGGCATATTCATCCACTGATGCATTTTTATCCGCCAGCTGCTGTAAAGCACTAGCAACCTCCGGCGTCACCTCTCCCTTGCCAACCCAGTTATCCAGTGTATTTTTTACATTCGCTTCTTCTTCGTAACAAATAACACATTGACTGGTCGCTGCCTGAGGCTGCTGGGCAATACTAATCATAGTAGGAACGGCACTGGTCCCGGTAATTTGTGCTTGTCGCGCACGTTGGGCACTTGCCTCTTCCACGGCGCGCTGGTATTCAGGTGTGATCGCTCCACCGGGTACAGACTGCAACCCAGGAGGCGCAGAAGCAATACGGGAAGGTCCGGCCGCTTCCTCACCGCCGCCCAAAAAAAGTGATGCCACATAAAAAAGCAGAGCAATCGCCACGACACCCGCAAGCAGAAAGAAGACACGGGCTCGAGCATTGAGGCGATTAAAAAAATTAAATTTCGAAAAATCAAAAGCCATTAGAATCCCTCAATTTTAAGTTCAGCTGGCTCTCCATAACGTGATACTAAAACAGAAGAGGTTCTCGGGAGTTCGTATGCCTTCATCCCATCCGGACTGGTCATGGTGCCAATCCATCCCGGAGAGAGTAAGGTAAAACGGGTTCGAAGATACATTTTTTCTCCCAGCAACCATGCTTGCGCATCTGCGCCGCGAACGGCCAAAGGTTTGCTCCCTGCCGGCGCAATTCCATCCAGCACACCCAACAGCAACTGACTTGCACTACCCGGCAAAGTGGTTCCGATCGGAACATCTTTTGTATTAGGGCCGATACCTGACACATGCAAGTCAACCCGATAGTCCACCACGCGCTGTCCCGTCACAATCTCGAGGGTAATAGGCGTAGGAAGTCCCACCAGCCTAACCACAATATCGCCGTAACTATAAGGTGAGACAGCCTGCAAGAGGATAATATTGCTCTTGCCATCCCATTGAACGTTCACGGATTTAGGGCTGCCAATATCGAAAGCCGCGATAGGCCAGGGTGCACCGGTGGAATCTACGAATACCAAAGAAGAAACATAGCCTTGTGCCAAGCGAATAGCAGGCGGCGTGGTTCCGGGTGCCAAATTAATCATCAATGTAGTTGATACCGGCTTGGGTGGAATGTGGGGGGGCACGGCTGCCGCACGTTGGGCAGTATCAATTTGCTGACGCAGCCTGACCACCTGCTGCGGTGAAAGCGGCATATTTTGCTGCAGCATGGTATTAAAAGCAGTCGCTGCATCCGGATTAGGCGGGATACTGGTCGGCGGCACGGAATTTAACATGACTTGTTGGCTTTGCTCATAAGAAAGCGGTCCTGGAGGAGGGCTGGGGATGTTTGAAGGTGGCAACTGATTTGTCTCAAAAGGATTCGCATTTGCCGCTGGAGCAGGCGGAGGCGTTGAGGGAGCATTATTTTGCAGCCACTGTTCGAACTGACTTGATGAAAACTGCCCGGGAGGAGGTGTCTGAGCAGGCGGCATGTCCTGCTGCGCAAACACAGGTAACATCAGCGCCTGAAAAAAAATGATAATGAGTAAACCTGTAATCTTTGCCATTTAGCTCGTCCCTGTCCGCTCAGCCCCTGTGCCACCTGCCACAATTACATTCTCAATCCCTACACCATCCAGATTATTCAAAGTAGGCACGCGTACTACCAACACTTGCAGCGTGATAGCGCGAACCGACGAGCGGTTGTAACTTGTATAGGTGATGCTAATTGGCATCTGCACCCACCAGGCATATCTCCCTGATAATAACCCTTGCTGCAAAATAAATGGCGCACCTGTTGGTGCGGCGCTCACAAACTGTTTATTTGTTTGAACACTATTATAGTTCACATAGATGTTCAATTGGTTCAAAAACACTTTCCATCCGCTAGGGGTAAAGAAGTGTGCGGCTTTTTGCAGCTGATCGTTGTAATGATAAAAATCGAAAACAAACACCTTCTGCAGGGCATCGCTCACCCATTGCAGTAAATCCGGTGTTTCCAGATAGGGCTGATTGATCGGCACCGCTGCTTGCACGCGCCACTCAGGATCCACACCAAAAGTGATTGGTTGCGGTTTATTCAGATATAAATATAGAGAAATACCAATCAATAAAAAAATAGCTGCGCAAATGCTCAGGATAATAAAAACAACCTTACCGAAACTATCTCGATAAAAATCATTCTTTATCTCAACGACAATCTCTTCAGCCATTTTCCCTCACTCTCTCATGCTCATATGAGTTTCGGCTTTAACCTATCATTTTGCGCGATCTTTCAACGTTCTTCAATCGAAAACAGAGTAAAAACTATGCACTCAAAAAAACCATGAGTTTCATTACCCCGTGGGTGTTCTTGAAATTTCCTGCGGCTGAGTAGAAGGAGAAGTCGCAAATCTCGCGATAACTTGCAATACACCGAGCCCTTTATAGCTTTGAAGAATTTCCTGCCTTTGGACAATCATAGTCACATCCAGCGGATTAAGCACCTTGGATTCATTATCAAAAGGCGGCTCCCAATAGGTCATCAGCACACGCATTTCAAATTTCCATGCATAAGCACCGCCCAATATGCCTTGCGCCACGATTTTAACCGGCGGTACGACTTGCGCAATCACGATCTGCTTGCGCCCCGTCACTGCGAGCAGATTACCGGAGAGGGTAAGCCCCCTCATGTAAGTTGACCACCCATAGGTCGTAAAATATTTTTGTGCCGATTGCAGCTGCCCGCGATAATTAACGAAATCATAAGAAAAAGCCGTTTGCAATGCTTCGACTGCCCAGTTAATCACTTCATCATTGCTCATGTTTGGCCTATCCACTGGGACAATCTGAATAAGCCGCCCAACGCTATCTGCAGCGAAGTAGAGAGGACGCTGGGGATTGCGAATAAGAAAATAAAGAATGCCAATTAAAACACCAATGATGATGATCGTTAACGCCAAGGTACTTAAAGCCAGATAATGCAGCTGTTTATAAAAAATGTTGCGCGAAAAAACTGTCACCATCGGATCTTTTCGGTTTGTCTTCATCGCGGCACCATGACAAATTGATCAATACCTATCCCTTGCGGGTTCTTATAAGTAGGTACCCGCACGATCGTGAGTACGACAAAAAAATCACGCTTGGTCGTTGTATTGGCACTTTGATAAGTTACCAGAAATGGAATCTGTACCCGCCAGGCATAGTCTTTACCGGGTAACGGACCTTGATTGGAGATCACCGGCGTGCCAGCAACGACGCCATTTATAAACAACTTGTTTTCCCAAATTGTATCGAGAAGGCCACTCACGGAACCTTGATAATCAGCCCACCCTGCCTCAGTAAAATAGGGCCTTGCCAGTGCAAGCTGTTCCCGGAAACGGGAAAAGTCAAAAGTATAGGCCACCGTCGCCGCCTTGCTTCCCCACTGCAACAGCGTCTCCGGCAGCAGGTTAGGTTGAAGATAAGGCGTTAAAACCATTCTATCTCCATCCGGCTGCACGGCATGGAATGCTGGCAACGGCCGCTTGAGCATCTGAAAAAACACGACGCCTACTGCAATGATCATCAAAACAATGACCGTCATCAAAACGTAAATAACATGATGGTAATGCTTACGGTAAAAATCATGCTCCCGCGGCATATATTTTTCTTCGGCTGCGCTTATCGCCATGCTGATTGTCCCGTTTGTGTTTGTGGCGGCATGGGTAAAATCTTTCCTTCAATGGTATTAGCATAATGCTGCTGTGAAGGAATAACCAAAATGAAATAAATAATGGCTGCAATTAGCGCAAACATGATGAAAACGGTCATCATCAGCCAACGTAAAGTTTTACGATACTGATCCCGGTAAAAATCACTATGCAAGCGCGCTATTTCATGTCGTCGTCCCCACATGGGTCAGGCTCCGTTACCAGCGATTACTGCTTTACACATACAATTTTTCTAATGTAATTTCGATGCGGTAATTATCCGTATCCCAATTCATGGTGTTTTTAGTGACCAGGCGTGTGCCGCCATAACCCGTTGCATATAAAACGCGGGCGTCAACGCCGCTTGCCAGTAAGATCTTGGCAACTCGTTCAGCCTGCTGCTGCGATAAAGCGAGGTCTGCGCTGCTGGTACCGCTTGCGTCGGTATAAGCGGATACCTTCACCAGCATTTTTGTGTACTGATTAATATACTGAGCCACCAAATAAAGCGTGGAATAAGCTTGCGCTTTCAATGTCGAAGTCATGGGATTAAAAAGACGTGCGGAGGGCAGGACAATCAGGATTTGATCGCCCAACACGACAATATTTGCGCCGCGATTTTCCAATCGGTCATCCAGCGTTGTGGTTGAGTCGATGTAAGAACCATAAGCCGCACCGAGAATGGCACCAATGGCAGCGCCATGAAAAACGCCGATACCGGAAGATAAACCGCCTGTTACCGCACCGGCTGTACCGCCAATAATAGCGCCCTTGGTGGCTTGGCTGGCATTCTGGTAGGAATCTGCGATATTCCCTTCAGTGGCATTGTTATAAAGATTTTTAGCATTTTGTACGCCCATATCCATATTGGAAGCGGCTTCGCGGGAAACATCGGAAGAAGCGCAAGCACAGAGAAAAAGGCAGAAACACGTTAACAGAAAGAAACATCCGTATGGCTTGCTTCTCCAAAAAAAGAACAGGGGATTCATCCTGCCAACCTTGGCGATCACCAACTTTTGCACTTCGTTATGCACCCTCTTCTTGAGTCTTCGTCTTAAGAGAGGTTACATAATCACATAGCTCATTGGCAATAGCCACTACTTCCTCGCTGGGCAAAAAGATGCCTTCAATAGGCGGTGGATAATCGGTAGCGAGCGCCATATCTTTAAGGATTTCATTAGTCATTGGGTTCGCCTGAGAAGCCGGTCGCCCCATCAATCTTTCAAGCAATTCGATTTTATCTTTGGCTATTCCCTTATTCACTAAAGGCGAACTGAATTGATCAAACTGTGGCGCACCCACCAGCGCCTTGACGGGTTCAGGCAGGGCAACTTTGGCAAAAATATTAAGCCTTCCGTCACCGACTTCTTCTTCAGGCGCCTCCACTTTCTCAGTCGCGGCATGACGATTATGAAATGCCAGTAAAGCAGATAACGCGCGCTCAATGGGATTCGCCTCGGGCTGAGAAGTGATGGAATCAGAAATGATCTGGATTTCTTCGCCTTCGTCCTGCGGCAAAGTAAACACAGCTTCATCTGTTGCCAAGACTTCATCAAAGCGCTCAATTCGTTCTTCAAGATCGATCAATACGCGTCCTGGCGGTCGTTCTACTTTCAGGAATTGATTAATTCGCATTCTTTCAACCGGTGCAGGGTTTGCGAAAAACATTCTCGCGCGTATGATTTTTGATTTAAAGAAGATATGCGCTTCGCCCTCGCGCTGGTCTTTTAAATCCTGCAGATCAATACGCTGCCGCTTTTCAGATGAAGCACTGCGGCTATCCATATAATTATTTAACAGACTACCTGCATTGGTCTGAAAAGAATCTACTTTGGTGACATACGATTCACCGGCCGTTTTTTGGAAAAAATCCCAAGTATCCATGGGATCTTCCAGTTTCATACAAATCTTGATGTTTGTATTGGCGCCGATAGAGGCAGCTTCTTCTTTGGAAGCCTTCTGGAACGCCGGTAAATCTTGTCCGGCAAAAATAACAGAAAAGCCGAGTGAACGGGCTTGTGCGGGCACAACGGCAAAGCCTTTGACCGCATAATAACCGTATTCATCGAGAATACACATATAAGGCGTGGGTGCATTGGTTGGCTTGCGAGTGATTACCTCACGATAGGAACCTTCCACCGATTCACCGAGACCCGCTGCCATCATGGCCTTGAGCGAGGCAATAATGGTTTTACCGAGGTTTGCCAACTCATCAGGTGATTTTTCAAGCGCCGGCAGCAACACAACTAGAATGCGGCGATTTAAGACCACATCTTTCAAGTCCACTTCTGCTAGATTAGTACGAATGATATGCCCATAGGTATCCGCCAATGAACCGAAGGCACGTGTCAATTGCATGGTGATAAATCCGTGCTGTTCAAGCACTTGTGAACCCTGCTTGCCTTTTTTAGACCGATCATAACCCGGCAAGTTGATAATATAGTTTCGAATAGGCTCAAGGACGAGATCCGGCGTTTCCGCAAGACTGACCGGTTCTTGATTGTCGCGCGGAAACATCTTGTCCATGGCTATTGCTTCAAGGCGTGTCAATTCAAAATAATTACGGATGGTGTTCGCATCCAGCAGAATTTTGCCCTGATCGCGCATGTACACCAGCACTTTCATTAACGCTTCGACGAAAACAATGGCACGGCCTTTCCACATATCGCCATCAGCACTTTGCGTGCCCTGGTCCATCAGGCTCACTACCAACTGCGACAACATACTGGAAGAACCATTGCAAAACGGGTTCATGGTATTGGACAGGCGCTTTTCCTGGGCACCCACAATATCGCGCGCGCCTGTCATGAAGTTAATCAGCAAAAGATCATCTTCACGGCCCATGCTGCGGCACATAGAAAATACTTTTGCGAATAAAGAATTGTCGCCCTTACCGTCCACATACAAGAAACCGCTGCCTTGCACTAATGCGTTGTATGAGAGTGAAACAAGCGCTTCTGTTTTACCGCTACCGGTTGACCCAAAAATCAAAACGTGGGTGCGCATATCGTCATTATTAAACCAGAGCTCATCACTATCCGATCGCCGGTTACCAAAAAATGAAATGCCTCTTGCAAGACGAGGCTTGTTAGAACCTGGCAAGGGGTCATTATAGTCATATGCCTTGGAGCGTTGCGGCATGCGAAATGGCAGTGTACTGCGGCGAGTATAGGCGTAGATAAAAGTACCAATACCTAAAATCCCAATAAATTCGGCAACCGCGGGGAAAAAGAAAGCAGCAAAGGCAAAAGATGCCATCAAACAAGCACTATTGACGGGGTCTTTGAAAAAATCAACAACCTTCATTCCCAATGTACGTGTATCACGCAGCAATAATTGGGGCTGAAGTTCATGCTGTTCTTCTAAGCCGCGTATTCCCATTTTTCAATACCTCGCTAACACCTAACTGTTATTGCTGCTCATCCGGATGATAAACCACTTCTTTCAGAGCCAACTCCAGCGCATTGGTTGCTTCTTCAACCATGGGGACCATTAATTTTCTTCCTGCTTCTTTCTCTGCTACCCAGTGAGCAAAAACACCCGCTACCTCTGCGAAGGGTGTTTGCCTGCCTACTGTGTTCAATGTATACCAAAGCCGCCGATCCATTGGTTTTAGCCATAAAAAATCAGCTGAGGCTTGTACACCATCCTCTCGCGCGCCTTCCAGCATGGACGCCATCACGGTTAATACATAAGCATGCGACTGCACGATCCGTTGCACTGCCTTTGAACCCATATGTTTTTTTAATAACTCATTAACGCCTGCTACATTGAGCTTACCTGAGCCTGACGAAGCAGCGAGCTGCGCCAACAGATTTGCGGCACCTTTGCTGTCCGCATTAATACGCGCAGCAAAAGCAGCAAATAACGCTTTTGCATGCGGCGGCAATCTCTCTACGCCCTTCCATAATTGGCCCAATTGCATGGCAAAAATCTTATTAGATTCGCCACGCTTTAATACCACCTCCACACGGTCCCAATCTTTGCGGCTCATCCCTTCACGCCGTTGTGGACGCACTTCTTCGAGCAACTTAAACCGTTTGCAAAATTGCAAAGGTGACATCGCCATGGACCAAGGCCCTTTGTCGATGTCTGTTTTGACCAAATCGAGTCCGATCACGGGTGAAATTTGCGGCCAGTTTCCTTTCTCGAGCACGGCCAAATCCTTCATGGAATAAGTACGCCTAAAAATACGCGTGCTATTACCAAAATAGACAGCAAAGGCAAGCGCGATCAAGATGACGATAAAAGGATAACGAAGCCAGTCCCCGACAGTGATACCAATATTAATCAGATCGTTGAAACTGGTTTTGTCTACATTCACCTGCATAGCCTGAATATTGGCTTGCACGCGCTCAAACCGGTCGCTGAAAATAGTTAAAAACTTGGCTTCGTAAAGTTTAATCTGAAGATAAAAATAGGCGATTTGGTTTTTAAAAACATACCAGACAGCACCCATCGCAGCAAAAACCGCTGCGATACTCCACAACATGGCATTGGAATTATCAGATTGATTACCCTGTGGTGCTGCGGCCATTGTTAAACCTCTCTATAAATCCTTACCAATCCTTTTAATTATAGATGATTTTGTGAGAGTGCAAATTACCAGGCATCGACCTTGTAGTCAAAAATTTTAGAATAATCAATTGCATAATAAAATGACCGGGTTTCTTGATGGCATGGGAGCAGAAAAATGCAAGCTCCATTCTCCCTGTCATGCCAGCGGAAGCTGGCATGACGCAGCCCGTTAACACAGGCACATTCACTGCTTATTGACTGATAAAAGAACTGAAACACATCACGTTACGCTTAGTATTCTTCTTCCTGTTTTTGCTGCTTTTCTTTAATTTCATCCAATGTCTTGCAATCTATACAAAGCGTTGCTGTGGGGCGCGCTTCCAGACGGCGCAGGCCAATCTCAACACCGCAGACTTCACAATAGCCATATTCCTTTTCCCGTATAAGCTCGAGGGATTCTTCAATTTTCTTCAGCAGCTTCCTCTCTCGGTCACGCGTCCGCAGTTCCAGGCGGAAATCTTCTTCCTGGCTTGCGCGGTCATTGGGATCGGGGTAATTAATTGCTTCTTCTTTCATATGAGTAACAATCTTGTCACCGCCTTCCAGCAATCGCTGCCGCAAAGCCATCAGAATTTTTCGGAAATGCTCCAGCATTTTTGCACTCATATAATCTTCGGTCTTTTTTTGCTTGTAAGGCGAAATGCCTAAGACCTCTAAGCTGGGCTCTAAAATGTCTTTTTCTTTAGTTGCCATAATAATATCTCCTACCCTGAGATTAATTGTAGTCCAAATTTGACACCTATACCAAAAAAACCTGTGCGCCGGCAATGAAATTCTGCCCTTCGGCAGCGCTCAAAATCGGCTCGTGGCAGCAAAATGCAGCCTGTCACCCTAAGCGCCTGCATAGCGTCCAAGCGTCACGCGCGTCTGTCCCTGCAAATCGCGAAGCGAGTGAACATGACTGTAACCGTTTTTGGAAAAGAGGCGCTGCACCGCTTCGCCTTGCGCAAAACCATGCTCAATGAGCAGATAACCCGCTTGTTTTAAGCGGGATTTGGCAGTATTAATAATTTCGCGAATAGCCGCCAAGCCGTCTTCTCCGGACAATAAAGCGTTTTCCGGTTCATACGCCAAGCCATCCGCATACCTTCTCCATTCATCCGTCGCAATATAAGGCGGATTACTCACGATGACATCAAATCCGCCGGCAGGCAGCGCTTCGCACCAATTACCTTGGTGAAAAATAATATTTTGCAACGTCAGATGCCGCCCGTTTTTACGGGCCACACTGAGAGCCGCTTCGCTAATATCAACCGCATGGATTTGCCATGCTGGACGCTCGCTGGCAAGTGCTAGGGCAATCGCGCCGCTGCCTGTGCCAAGGTCAGCTACTTGGACTGCCTTATCTTGCTCGGGAAATAAATTTAAGACAGAAGCGACCAACAACTCTGTCTCCGGGCGGGGAATCAGTGTGTTTTCATTAACAAAGAGCTCCAGCGACCAAAATTCTTTTTTACCTGTAATGTAGGCAATTGGTTTGCTGCGGGCGCGTTGTGCAAGCAAATGAATAAAATGCTGCGCGTCTTCAGATGCAACCGTCTGTTGAGGCCACGCATACAAATAGCTACGTGACTTCTTGAGAGCATGCGCCAGGAGGATTTCAGCCTCTAACTGAGGCACATCTGTCACCGCTGCAAGCTGATGTGTTGCCTGTTGAAGCCATTCCGCAATGGTCATTATGCTGGTCATCATTCCCCTAGGGACGCAATCAAGTCTGCGTTGTATTCGTGAACCAGCGCATCAATCACGGGATCCAGCTCACCCTCCATGATTTGGGGTAATTGATAAAGTGTCAAGTTGATACGATGATCCGTCAATCTCCCCTGCGGAAAATTATAGGTGCGAATCCGTTCAGAACGGTCACCGGTACCCACAAGATTGCGTCGCGTTTCCGCTTGTTGCTTTTGTTGCTTCTCCCGCTCTGCGGAAAGGATGCGCGCTTTTAGCAATGACATCGCACGCGCACGGTTTTTATGCTGCGATCGTTCATCCTGACATTCAACCACTGTGCCAGTGGGGATATGCGTAATCCGTATCGCAGAATCGGTTTTTTGTACATGTTGGCCGCCTGCACCTGACGCACGAAATGTATCAATGCGCAAATCAGCAGGGCTGATATCGATTTCTTCAATTTCTTCCAGCTCAGGTAAAATGGCTACCGTGCATGTAGAAGTATGAATGCGACCCTGTGCTTCCGTTTCTGGCACGCGCTGCACGCGGTGCACGCCGGATTCAAATTTGAAGCGCGAAAATGCGCCGTGCCCAACAATGCGGATAATAATTTCCTTATAACCGCCGTGCTCGCCATGGCTCTCGCTGATCACTTCCATTTTGAACCCTTTTGCCTCTGCATAACGCATATACATACGCGCAAGATCACCGGCAAAAATAGCAGCTTCATCACCGCCTGTGCCTGCGCGAATTTCCAAAAAGATATTGTTATTGTCGTGCGGGTCTTTGGGCAATAGATCAATCAGTAATGCTTCTTCCAGTGCCGCAATATCATCCTCTATCTGTTTGACTTCCTGCTTGGCCAGCTGCTGCAGCTCAGGATCTTCCTCTTCCAGCATGAGCGTTGCCTCTTCCAGTTCCTTGAGAAGCTGCTGGTATCGTTCGTATTTCTGCACAAACGGCTCAAGCTGCGCGTACTCTCTGGAGAGATCGCGATAACGATTGAGATCGCTGGTCACATCAGGATCCGATAGCAAACGTTTTAATTCATCATGGCGTTGAGCCAAATTTTCTAACTTCGTTTTAATAGATGGTTTCATAACCGCTCAGTTTCAGGATCCGGTATAGCAAATAATTGTTTGGCAAAACGCAGCAGATCGTAACGCCCTTCCGCCCCCGCCTGACGTAATTGTACACTGGGCGTATGCAATAATTTTTTAATAAAAGCACGGGCAAATGCATCCAATACTTCCGCCGGATCTGAACCCAGGCGAAGCTGCTGTCTTGCCTTAGTCAGCTCCGCGTGGCAAATATCTTCAATCTGGCCGCGGTAAGCGCGAATGGTATGCGCCACTTTATCAAGTGACCTGAGCTCGGTCAGGAATTCAATGCTTTTCTTGCGAATCATTTCTCGCGCTTTCTCTGCCGCATGCTCCCGGCCTTGACGGTTTTTTTCAATGATCGCCTTCAAATCATCAATGCAATAAAGTTCCACGTTCTCTAAATCAGCCACTGCCGGTTCAATATCACGTGGCACCGCTATATCAATGAGTATAGTTGGTTTTTCCTGGCGCATACGCGTAGCTTCCGCCATCATTTCTTTTTTAACGATAGGCTGCGCACTGCCGGTTGCCGAAAATACGATATCGGCCTGTGCCAGCGCAGTACTCAATTCTTCCAGGCCATAGACATGGCCGCCCACTGTTTCTGCGAGGCTGGCGGCTTTTTCTGTACTGCGATTAACTAGCGTCACGGGTTTGCTGAGAAGCGGTTGAAGATAACGTATCAATAACTCGGTGGTATCGCCTGCACCGATCAAGACCACGTTAGCCTGTGCAAATTCCACCAACCGCTGCCTTGCAAAGTAAACAGCGGCAGAGGCCACAGAAACAGGACAGGCCCCGATAGCGGTGGTCGTGCGGATTTCTTTGGCTACCGCAAATACCTGTTGAAAAAGCGCATGAAAAGCTGTGCTGACCGCAGAGGCAGCGCAGCTTTCCGAAAATGCTTCTTTCATCTGACCCAGAATCTGCGGCTCGCCGAGCACCATGGAATCAAGACCACATGCCACTTGCATGATATGCGCGATGGCTTCTTCATCGCGATAAGTATAAATCGCCGGCGCGAGGGCCTCGCGGGATAACGAAGTTTGCGCGCAAAACCAGTCGTGAACGGCATGAATATCATCGGCACAACAATACAGTTCCGATCGGTTGCAGGTGGAAAGCAACACAGCCTCCTGCGCATAGCCCCGATTCAGTAAATCCTGCAAGTAGAGCGAAAGTAGATCTTGCGCAAAATAGACCTTCTCCCGCAAAGTAATAGGCGCTGTCTTATGATTTATCCCAATTGCAAAAATAGACATGTGAATAAAGTTGCCAAGTTGTAATTTTGGGCATATTTTATGCTTAAACACGGAAGAAAAACAAAGGATTAATTCATTTTAGGATGCCAAAGCAATGCGCACACTGATTCTGCTCCTGTCATTTTGCACCTTCACATTCGCATTAGTCAGCTGTACTACGGTGACGCCGACCGCGCCCACCCCCGAAATTCCCTGGAAAAACCGCGAGCTGGCTCTAAGCCGCATTCAGAGCTGGCAGCTGTCCGGTAAAATTGCCGTTCAAACAGCTCGGGAATCGGGCAGCGCAACAATGAACTGGACACAGCAGCGCGAGCGCTATCAGGTCGCCTTACAGGGGCCATTAGGCGCCGGCTCACTCAGGCTCTCAGGGCAGCCGGGCATGGCCTCGCTTGAAACGTCGGACGGGAAACGCTATACGGCGAACAGTGCGGAGCAATTACTGGCTCAGCAGTCAGGATGGAATCTTCCGCTTTCCCATCTAAAATATTGGATCCGCGGCCTGCCCGTGCCAGGCGTTTCCTACCAGGGCCAATTTGATCCTTATCACCGCTTGAGCTCACTGGCACAGCAGGGATGGAATGTGCAATTTTTAAGTTACCGCCAAGTGGGAACCGTGGATTTGCCTGACAGATTGGCGATCACCTCCCCCCTGGTAAAATCCAAGATTGTGATCCACCAGTGGAATGTGAACGCAGTGAGAAATCCGTGAGTACTTAGTGATTATTGAATCCAAGATGAATAGATTCCTCTTTGTGCGGAATCAGGTTGCGCCCGTAGTGGAACCTTGTCATCGCCATTAATCATATAAATTATTAGCATTCCCATTGACACTCATCACCTCTCTCAGCAAAATAGCGCTTCCTATAATGGTGGGGTGTAGCCAAGCGGTAAGGCATCGGGTTTTGATCCCGACATTCCTAGGTTCGAATCCTAGCACCCCAGCCAAAATTTTCGTGACGTTTATATCGCTTCGCGCGCACTAGCAAAACAAAAATGTCTATAGCAAAGGATAGTACCGTGCCAGAAATAATGATTTTTAACGGTAACGCAAGCCAAGAATTAACGCAGCACGTTGCTGAACATCTTAATCTGCCTATCGGTAAGGCACTGGTTAGCCGTTTCAGCGATGGTGAAACCATGGTTGAAATTCAGGAAAATGTACGCGGTCGAGATGTCTTTATTATCCAATCTACCTGCGCCCCCTCGAATGACAACCTGATGGAGCTTATCCTGCTTGCTGACGCATTGCGCCGCGCTTCCGCAGCAAAAATTACAGCCGTTGTTCCTTACTTTGGTTATGCGCGTCAGGACAGACGCGTCCGCTCAGCCCGCGTGCCCATTACAGCTAAAATCGTTGCCGACATGATGGCAGCCGTGGGTATTAGCCGGCTGGTAACCGTTGACCTGCATGCTGATCAAATACAGGGCTTCTTCTATATGCCTGTTGACAACTTATACAGCACACCGATCATGCTGGAGGACATTCATCAAACAGATTATAAAAACATCATGATCGTATCGCCCGATGTAGGCGGCGTGGTTCGCGCTCGCGCCATTGCGAAACGAATCAATGGGGCAGACCTTGCCATCATTGATAAGCGGCGGCCAAAGCAGAATGAAGCCCAGGTAATGCATATTATCGGGGATGTCAAAGACCGCGACTGTATTATAGTTGATGACATCGTAGACACCGCAAACACGTTATGCAGGGCGGTAGAAGCATTAAAAGAACATGGCGCATCCAAGGTTGCTGCGTATATCACGCACCCTGTTTTATCCGGCGAAGCCATCCATAATATTGAGCATTCGTTGTTGGACGAAATGGTGGTCAGCGATACTATTCCTCTTAGCGAAGCGGCCAGAAACTGCCATCGCATTCGATGCCTAAGCTTGAGCCACACCATTGCAGAAGCTATTCGCCGTATTAGTGGCGCAGGATCGCTTAGCAGAATGTTTCTCGATTAGCGGCAAATATATCGCACCCCTTCACAGAGACCCTCCGGCATCGTTCACTTCTCTGCTGGATAGGCGCCCAAAATAGGCCCTACGGCAAGGTTACGCGATCATTCGACTAAACAACCAAATTCCATTACGCTGATAAAGCTAACCGCATTAATAGGAATATAAATATGGCAATGTCACAAGAACAGTACATGAGACGGCATTTTTTTATTACAGCAGCGCCGCTTTTTCTGGTGTTATTTATAGACAGTATGGGATTGGGCCTTGTCTTTCCTGTGCTCAATGAATTGGTCATTAACCCCAACACGAACTTTATCTCAGCGACTGTCAGCGCCAACATGCGCAACATTATCTATGGTGTAACCATTGGTCTCTACATGTTTTGCTGGTTTTTCGGCGCAGCATTTCTTGGCGACCTGTCCGATCAGATTGGACGCAAAAAATCCCTGATGATCTGTCTATTGGGTGCATTTCTTGGCTATCTATTTTCCGCTTTTTCAGTGATATTCAACAGCTTCACTCTTCTACTAATTGGCCGCATCATTGCCGGCTTCACCGCAGGGAGCCAGTCTATCGCCCAGGCTGCCATTGTCGATATCAGCACGAGTGAACATAAGGCACGTAACCTGGGACTCATCCTGTTTGTCATTTCGCTTGGATTTATTTTTGGCCCGCTCGCGGGCGGAATTTTATCTGATAAAGACCTCCTGGCATCGTTCAGTTACGCAACGCCTTTTTATTTTGCAGCAGCGATTTCACTGCTAAACGCCATCCTGTTACAGTTTCTTTTTAAAGAAACTTTTACGCACACTGAAAAACTCCGCATCAAACTTAGCCATGCGATTGAAATCTTCATATCGGCCTTCACGAATGAAAAAGTACGTGAACTGTCCATTATTCTACTGGTGATGATTTTTGGCTGGAGCGGCTTTTACTCTTTTATTTCCATGTTTCTCTTGCGTGTTTATCACTTCAGCGCGTTACAAACCGGATTTTACATGGGCCTCATGGGCGTAGGATTCGGCATAGGCACAGGATTTCTGGTCGATCCTTGCACCCGTTATTTTACGCTAAAAGCCTGCGTGATAGGTGGATCCTTAATCGCCGGTGTGTGCACTTTGTTGACCCTTCTTGCGCCGAATACGCTTTTCCTCTGGATCATTATTGTTCCGCTCGCTGCCGCCATCGCCATTGCCTATTCCACTATCCTGACCCAGTTTTCTAACCAGGTAGATGAAGATTCACAAGGCTGGGTCATGGGTATCACGGGCGCTATTATGGCATTTGCCTTTGGAGTAAATGGCGTACTGGTGGGCGCGCTTGCAGATCTGGATACACGTATTCCGCTCATTATTGCCTTTGCCGGCATGACGCTCGCAGGAGTGCTAATGAAGCTTATTTTTAAAGGAAATCACGATAAAAAAAATTAAATCAGGCCCGCTTCCCGCGTTAGCCTTTCATTCCCGCCAGCGCGGGGATGATCAGCCTGTGATAAATTCACTCGAATTAAAGGGCCACAGGGACAAGCCTTACGCTACAAGCATAAGCCTGTTTTCGTCCGGATGATCCAATTTTTCTCCATCGTCAGCTTCCGGCGCTTCTTTTGCCAGCCTATGATCAATAAAATGCGTAATGCTTTCCGCAAGCTTGGTAGTGAGGTAGGTTGTGCCTGCCACACTCAGGGCAACACCGGAACTGGACAGAATCAAATTTTGAACATTCTTTTGCGCCCACTCATACGTCGCCTGAAACACAATTTGCCACATGGCGCCGCCAGGAATACTCAGCAATAACTCGACACTGCGCTGCAAGCCATGATTGAGATCGAGCTTCCACTTCGCTTTTTCTTTCGCATCCAGCGCAGCAGAAACCGCAGAAATCACTGCATACTGGACCACTGCTTCGAAAATCCCCGTGTAGATACTTGAATAATAATTTGCTTCTTCCGTGGAAAGGTTCAAATCATTCTCGCCTGTTTCAGCCCCCAGCGACTGAGCATAATTCCAGGGAATAATTGCCAGCAGGGAAGCTGCCGCATACATGCTGATCACGGCTGCACCCGTGCGGGTACGGAATTTAGGGTTCAGTGCAAACATACCCAGCGAAGCCGTGGACAATGCTGCTGCGCCCATTCCAAACTGATTTAACCAGCTCCCCCACGTTTTTCCTAAACGACTGAATGGCCAATCCCATCCCTTGAATGCTGAAAGCGCCCAAAAGGTGTCGCGGCTTATCCCTAATCCTACCTGTGCGGGCAGGCTAAAAGGGACATCGTTTTTTACGCTCTCGTCAGTTGGATTTTTATCGGTTGACAGCAAAGGCTGTGCTTCTAAGTTAGTTGGTGACAAAAACTCACTTTCTTTTATATCTATATCAACTTCTTTTATATCTATATCAACATCCGACTCGGTAGAAATCGACTGGTTTGGCAGCATACCCATCCTCGTTATTTATATTTTTTAATGGCTTCTAAAATCGCAGTATAAAGAAGCTAGCTTAATGTTTTCTTAGACATTCTGCCGTCCAAAATGCGACTGGCTATAGCATCTTCATCAATTCTGTGTACAATATGCGATCCCTTATCCTGGTCGCGGGGTAGGGCACAAACTATTTATATCTCAATAAAGTGGAGTCAAAACAATGGCATCGAAGAATCACACGTTTGAAATCGAGGCTGCTGTTCGCCACGATAAAGGGAAAGGTGCGAGCCGCCGCCTGCGTCGAGAAGATAAAATACCCGGCGTTGTATATGGCGGAGGCAAAGAAGCCGTTTCCTTGTCGTTCGAACACAAAAAACTTGCAAAATCACTCGAAAATGAAGCTTTCTATTCTCATATTTTAACACTGAAAACCGGTACGGATTCAGAGCGGGTGATTCTCAAAGACCTTCAGCGCCACCCCTATAAGGCGCGCATTCTGCACGTTGACCTTCAACGCGTCAGAGCGGATGAAAAGCTCCATATGAGCGTACCGTTGCACTTCATTGGCGGCGAAAAAGCACCAGGCGCAAAAGATGCTGGTGGTATGATTTCCCATATTGAGACTGACGTGGAAATCGCGTGTCTGCCAGACGATCTGCCAGAATACATCGAAGTCGACATCTCTGGTATGCAGCTGAATGATATTCTGCATCTCTCTGATATCAAGGTGCCAAAAGGGGTAGAAATTGTTGCCCTTGCGCATGAAGACGACAAGCCCATCGTGTCTATTCATATGCCACGTGAGGAAGAAGTTCCAACAGAAGCGCCCGAAGCATCGGAAGTTCCTGCCATTGAACAGGAAGCTGAAGATAAAGGCGAGGAACCAGAAGAGAAATAATGACTCAAGCTCACGCAGGGCGAGAAAACCCGCCCTGCTGATCTTGGCAAATCACGGGGGCATCAGTGTCATTGCCTATTCAGTTAATCGTCGGATTAGCCAATCCAGGCAAAGAATATGCCGATACACGTCATAATGCTGGCGGCTGGTTTGTTGAAGCCCTTGCCCACTCAGACAATGTCACGCTTCGCCTAGAGGCTAAGTATCATGGCCTGCATGGCGTGATCCAGTTACATAATCAATCCTGTCATCTGCTTATTCCAACAACGTTTATGAACCATAGCGGTCAGGCAGTACGGGCTTGCATGCATTATCATAAGATTCCGCCCGAATCCATTTTGATCGCGCACGATGAAATTGACTTACCCACGGGAATCATACGCCTCAAATTCGATGGCGGCGATGGCGGACACAATGGCTTAAAAGATGTGATCCGGCACTTGAACACGCGACAGTTTTATCGCCTGCGCATCGGCGTAGGCCGTCCGGCAAACAGTAAAGATGTAGTGGATTATGTGTTAAATAATCCCTCTAAAGCGGACAGGCAAAAGATTGACCGGGCCTTATTGAAAGTAAATGATATATTGCCCTTCCTCATGGCAGGCGAAATGCAAAAAGCCATGCAGGAATTACATACAGAGAAATAGAATAATTTAATCACACCAAGCTATTCCACCGGAGAAACAGATATGGGCTTGAAATGCGGCATCGTTGGCTTGCCTAATGTAGGCAAATCCACCCTCTTTAATTGTTTAACCAAGGCGCAAGTGGAAGCCGCCAACTATCCTTTTTGCACCATTGAGCCCAATGTTGGCATAGTGGGTGTACCGGATCCGCGCTTAAACCGGCTTGCTGAAATCGTCAAGCCGCAGCGCATTCTTCCCACTACCGTTGAATTTGTTGACATAGCCGGCATTGTCAAAGGTGCCTCTCAAGGCGAGGGCCTGGGCAATAAATTCCTTTCGCATATTCGCGAAACGGATGCCATTGTGCATGTGGTGCGCTGTTTTGAAGACTCTAACGTGACCCATGTAGCGGGCCAGGTTTCGCCCGTGCAGGATATTGAAGTCATCAATACCGAACTGGCGCTGGCTGACCTTGAAACAGTAGACCGCGCCATTCTTCGCACACAAAAAGCGGCAAAATCGGGCGACAAAGCTGCACAGGCTGAAGCAGCCTTGCTTGAACGCATCAAAAAACAGCTGGATCAAGGCAAGCCTGCACGCGCACTCAGTTTTTCAAAAGAAGAAAAGCCTTTATTAAATTCATTCCATCTCTTGACGTTAAAACCCACACTTTATGTTGCCAATGTTTCCGAAAGCGGATTCACGAATAATCCGCTCCTGGATGAAGTCAGAAAAATAGCCGAAAGCGAAAAAGCAGAGATAGTGGTGATTTGCGCCGCACTCGAAGCAGAAATCGCGGAACTGGATGATGCTGAAAAGCAGCTTTTTTTGGCTGAATTAAACCTGGAAGAGCCAGGCCTCGACCGTCTTATTCATGCAGGCTACAAATTATTGGGCCTTGAAACTTATTTTACCGCAGGCGTAAAAGAAGTGCGCGCCTGGACCATACATGCAGGCATGACCGCGCCGCAGGCAGCGGGTGTCATACATACGGACTTTGAAAAAGGCTTCATCCGCGCTGAAGTCATATCCTATGATGATTTCGTGCGATTCGGCGGCGAACAGGGCGCAAAAGAAGCCGGCAAGTGGCGGCTGGAAGGCAAAGATTATATCGTGCAGGATGGCGATATCATGCACTTTCGATTTAATGTTTAGCTGATAATGAGGGGTCGCAATAATGGCTCTGCCTCCGCATTTTGCGGAGGCGTGGGATGCATTTTAGTACGCGAAGCTCTCAATTGATCGCCCAACACAATAATTTTCTGCACAATGCCGAACATTTTTGACTGCTTTACTGCCTCGATCTCGCCTTTGGTTTGTTCATCCTGAGCTAGAATGTTTTGCCATTTCAGAATGGCAGCCATCTGTTTACATAGCTGGTAGAATTCATCATGACCCGCGATGCGGGAAAACTCCGTTTCCTGTTTATATTTCAAAATCATCAAGTTAATGCTATCCACTATCAAATGACAAAATCGCTCCACCAGGGCAGCGGAAAACCCGGACGTTCCCGTGACGACGCCAAGGAGAAGCGCTGCAAGTAGTACCGATGTATCTTTATCGAGCGAAAATAAATACTGCCAAAAGCGCGTCAGCGGATCGAGCATGCATTCTATTCTTTCATTGCCAGTGGATTCATGAACAAAAACACGGCTGCACTGAATAAACTGCACATAACCATAAATGAGACCCGTCAGTAACATAAAACCAATAGCGTCGCTCAAAATTCGTGATGGTTTGCCGCCAGGCATAATAAAACGGTTCCGCTCAAAGACACCCTCACGAATTTTTTTTGCCCTGATAACTCTCTCAAGCTCATCACATCGACTGAACAAATAAGATTGGTAGGCTGGGTGACTGCGATGATTAATTGCCAAAGCAGTGCTATCCTTAAATGATTTCATGCTGGCAAATAGTGTGGTTATATTTTTTTCTCCATCCTTACCCTTAAAAAGAGGAGCATCCACCAGGGCTGAAGTTAATTTCTGGAAATGATGAGACACGGCTTCCAGTCGGCCGATGGTTTGTAAAAAAGTCGGCATTTCAAATGAAACGGCGCGGACAAGAATATCCAGTTGTAACTCTCTGGGCAGTAACGCAAAAAAATCTACACCGGATTCTTGAACAATAGGCTGAAGTTGAACACTTCCCGTTTCATTGACTGTTACTACTTCTTCATTATTTTTTTCTAGCATCATTTTCCCTGGCTAAACGGCAAATAAATCCCAACCTGGATTACACAAACATAAATCAACAAAGTTATGACGTTTTGCGCTGCCGCACGGCTTCAAATAAAAAAATGCCCGCCGCCACTGACACGTTCAAACTGGAAACCGCTCCCTGCATGGGAATCTTTAATAGCACATCACAGTGTTCGCGCGTGAGACGACGCAAACCTGTACCTTCCGCTCCCAGCACAAAGGCAACAGGCCCTGACAAGTCGGTTTGAAAAAGCGTTTGCTCGGCTTCACCTGCAGCGCCATAGATCCAGATCCCGAGCTCCTTCAGCAGCTCCAACGCGCGCACTAGATTGGTGACCTGGACAAATGGAACAGTCTCCGCAGCACCACTTGCCACCTTGCTCACAACAGGTGTAATGCTCGCAGCTTTATCTTTGGGAGCGATGATGACATGCACGCCAGCCGCGTCCGCTGAGCGAAAACAGGCTCCCAGATTATGGGGATCCTGCACACTGTCCAGTACCAACACAAAAGGAGGCGTTGTTGTATGCTGCAGGAGTTGTTTCAAGTCAGATTCCGAATAGGCACGCGCTTTAGAACAGAAAGCCACTATCCCCTGATGATTAGCTCCTTGAGTTAATCGATCCAATTCAAGCCTGGGAACCACGTCCACGACGATCCCCTTCTTCCTGGCCAACTGCAAAAGAGAGTCAATTTTTCTATCCTGACGCTCCTGCTGCACGCATAGACGGAGAACACGCTCCGGGGAATTGTTTAGCAGGGATTCAACAGCATGCAATCCAAAAACAAATGAGCTGGTCATTTTAATCTCAAGTCTAAAAGAGGGAATGCGCCATAGTATACTGAGGACACCACATCTGCATCAATAAAAGCTAACCTGCTCTTTTGTTAAAAGCATTTTCGCTTCAAATGCTTTCAGGTGAGCGCTGATGGAACCGGCCAATTCGCTAAAATTTTCAGCATACTTTGCAATCATATGAAAAGGAAAATCGTCATGCTCAAGCGACGGCGAAGAAAAAAATAATGGTTTTTTTGGCATATCACCTGCTTTTTCCTCCCTCACAGCCTGGATAAATTCATCCTGATTGATTTCTCCCTTCAAAAGCTGCATGACGATCTTGTTTTTAGACTTAGATAATTTGCACAGTTTAATCAGTTCAAAATTAAACACCTGCTTACGCAAGTCTTTCTCCAGTTTTTTTACTGCCTTTTCACGGAGCGAACTGGATCCACCCGACCCTTTGTCATGGAATTTCTTCCAGGACTCGACTGCGTCCAGCGCACGCTGCAAATAGCTCAGTGCGTTATCAGGGTCTGAAATGATCGCATAAAATGACAACTTTTCTACCGCCCGATTGAGTTCGAGGGTAACCCTAGAGGGCGTGCTTCCATACACTTTGCTGTCGCTCATCCAGCGTGCGTAGAATTGATTAATTTCGTCTTGCCATTGATACGCATGATAAACAGGCTTTGCCTCATCTCTAAAGGTCTTTAACAGAGTTTGCTTGACTTCCTCGATGTAATCTTTTTTATTGTACTTAATGATAATGTCCATTAATTTTTTGATATCACTGTTTCCGTTTTCAAGCGCGTAATCAAACAACATCTTCTCATTTTCAGTCGTGTGTAAATGCGTAAAAACTCCCTCCCTGTCATAGAAAGTTACTCGGGTCAGGTTATGAGCGAGACCCATATCTCTCAAAAACTGGACACTGCAACGTGCCTGCTGATATGAAGGTTTGAAATGGCCGCTGGCTGCATCGATTTCCCCTAACACACCTTTCACGGCATCCCCTATCTCGCCAGCCATATAAGGAGCCAAGTTAGGATAGTTTTTATCTTTTGAATCTTGTTTAAGACAGCCTCTATAGGAGGGGTGAATAATCGGTTGTTGTCCTCGAAAAAATAAATCGAGCAAGGAGACTCGCTGAGGATGAATTGACGAGCCTGCAAAGAAGCTGCCATCCGCATGAATAAGATAAATACCGCGATTTTTTAAATCCCATTTTTGTTTTAGGGCAGGATAATATCCCTTCATGACCAGTTTCGTTGATTCGAAAAAATCAAAAGACAAATGCTGGTTATCACCACTCCCTTCCATGAGCATTTTAATCAATTTTCCCTGATAAGGGTAAACGCGAAATTGCTCGAGCTCCTGATAATCAAAGCTTTTTATCTCTATCGTACTTTTATCATCGCTACATTCCTGCATGTAATTTATATTTAATAAATCATCAGAGTCATTAATCCGTTTATAAAAATTCTGAACAGCGTCAAATATCGTCTGCTCACTCTCATTGTTCTGCGTCGCCTGCTTTACCATTGGATACGGGTCAATAAAGGCGCCTGAAACCGTTTTGGGTCTGGCCCAGGGAATATATGAAGGATCAAAACGTCGCATTATTTTTCTGCGCGCCAATTTTTCACCCACCTCGTCTGCAGACTCGACATTTAAAATATGCTTGAAAATGGCGAGAACCTTATCGGCAAGGTCCTGATACTCGACATTCTTTTTTCCGGAGCAAAGATCATAAAGATCCAACAGGGCATCAAAGCGCTCGGGCAGCGTGCTGAATAAACCGATCTCAACGCTTCTTCCACATCACTTGCAGCGCAAGCTAGCTTTGCACTCATTTTCCGCCATTCATTAACAGAAAGTAACCGTGGGAATGTCATTAAAAAATGCCTCGTTTTGGAGATTAATTTTGTCGTGTACAGAGATTAAGAAATAAAAAATGCCGTCTTGTTGCACAAGGCAGATCATTTTAGTAGTGAGAGATTAGGAGAATATTAAGGAGACAGCTGGAATGGCATAATCTATTGATCAATCTGCTAATTTAAAAAGCTTGCTTGAAAATTTGTTATTCCCGCGATATGGGAATAACAAATAACGTAGCAATATTAATCTATTGATTATGCACCTCACATTAGCGTTTTTGCTTTTTCTTTTTGGTTTTTTTTCCTTTTTTAGCCTGCGGCCGTCGACCTTTTGCCTTGGTTTCGCTGCGTGGGGGCTCACCAGCTAACACAAAGTCAATTTTACACTCATCCAGGTCTACCCGTGCCACTTGTACTTTGACAGAGTCGCCCAAACGAAAACGTCTGCCGTTACGCTCGCCGGTGATGGTGTGTTTAATTGCATCGAATTGATAATAATCATTGGGCAGCGTGCTCATATGCACGAGCCCCTCAACGTAAATATCAGCAAGCTCCACAAAAAAGCCAAAACCGGTGACACCTGAAATCACACCCGAAAATTCCTGGCCAACTTTATCCATCATGAATTCACACTTTAACCAGTCGCTGACTTCGCTGGTGGCATCATCCGCGCGCCGCTCAGTCATGGAACAGTGCTCGCCCGCTTTATTCAAGGATGCTTCATCCAGCAACGATGGCTTGCGCGAGAGTACCTGCTTGATAACACGGTGAACCAGCAAATCTGGATAACGGCGTATGGGCGAAGTAAAGTGGGTATAAGCTTCAAAGGCAAGACCAAAATGGCCTCTGTTGTCTGGATCATACACCGCCTGGCTCATTGAGCGTAGCAGAACGGTTTGTATCAGATGCGCATCGGGACGGTCTTTCACCACACGCAAAATGTGCGCGTAATCAGCGGGCACGGGTTTGCGATGGCCCGGCATTTTAAGTCCCATCTCATTCAGAAAACGGCGCAAATCATGCAGCTTTTCTTCTGTAGGGCCTTCGTGAACACGGTAGAGACCCGATTGCTTGTTTTTTTCCAGAAATCGCGCCGCAGAAATGTTGGCGCTCAACATGCATTCCTCAATGACGCGATGCGAGTCATAACGTTCATAGGGAACAATTTTTTCAATCTTGCGGTCTTTACCAAACACAATTTTGGTTTCCGGCAAATCAAAATCAATCGCGCCGCGTGCTTGCCGTGCTTTATGCAGAGTGCGGAAAAGATCATATAAGTGAGTCAAATGAGGCAGCAAGGGCTTGAAGCGCTCGCGCATGCGATTGTCATTTTTTTCCATCATCGCATGTACCTGAGTATAGGTAAGGCGTGCGTGCGATTTAATCACCCCCTCATTAAACTGATAACGCATAATCCGGCCCGTGGGATGAATTGTCATTTCGCATACCATGGCAAGGCGGTCTACATTGGGATTAAGCGAGCACAGATTATTCGACAAGGCCTCGGGCAGCATGGGAATCACGCGGCCCGGAAAATAAACAGAATTTCCTCGCTTATAAGCTTCTCTATCCAGTGCCGAGCCCGGACGCACATAATGGCCAACATCCGCAATGGCCACATACAATAACCAGCCGCCCTTATCGCGGGGGGCACAATACACCGCGTCATCAAAATCTTTAGCGTCTTCACCATCAATGGTGACAAGGGGTAAATGGCGATAGTCCGTGCGGCCTTCTAAATCTTCTTCTTGCACTTCAGCTGGAAAACGTGAGGCTTCCAGGCTGACATCATCTGGCCAGAGATAGGGTAGTTCGTGATTGCGAATGGCCACTTTAATTTCCATGCCAGGCGCCATGTGGTCACCCAGAATTTCTACCACCTTCCCAAGCGGACGTGTATGTGCCGTTGGCTGAGCAGTAATCGCTACGACGACCATCTGTCCATTTTCCGCACCGCCATTTTCATCGGGCGGAATGAGAATATCGTGATGGACGCGTTTATTAGTGGGCTCAACGAAGGCTGCACCGGATTCCTCATAATAGCGGCCAACCAGCTGCTGGGTATTCTGTTCCAGCACCTCAACAATAACGGCTTCACGCCGGCCGCGATTATCAATGTTGGAGATGCGGGCAAGCACGCGGTCACCGTGAAACACATTTCGCATCTGTCGCGGGCTCAAAAACAAGTCTTCTTCGCCGGGATCGTCTGGTTCAACAAAGCCAAAACCATCTTTGTGGCCGATGACACGTCCCGCAATGAGTTCCATTTTGGAAAGCGGACCGTATGCGCCTTTACGATTTTTTAATAATTGCCCATCCCGCGTCATCGCAATCAGACGGCGCCGTAAAGCCTCTTCCTGCTCGGCACCTTGGATCCCTAATTCAGTCTGAATCTGCTGATAATTCGCAGGACGCCCTCGCTCTGCAAGGTAATCCAGAATAAATTCTCTGCTGGGGATAGGATTTTGATATTTTTGAGCCTCCCTTTCCGCATGGGGGTCTTTTTTACGCTTAAATTTTTTAGTCATTGAGTAACCTATACAAATAGCCCAAACACTTCCTTTTTCAGCTCTTTACCATTCCATTTAATCAGTCTATCGCTGCTTTTTGAGCCCGCATGCCAAGCATGCCTTCCGTCCAGAATAAGCGGGAAAACAAATCATTGCAATCACTTGGAAGATTATTAACACCCGAGGATTCCCTTCTATTATAATAAAAAAATACAGTCTTGCAGGGGATCATCCAGAGGCTGTTCAAGGAGAATTTCTTATCATGAACCAATATATATCACACTTTTTCTGTTTATGCCTTGTTTGTCTGCTCTGCTCCTGCGCACCTTTCAGGCCCGGTGAGCCGCAGTCTGGCGTCTGCAACGAGCTAAATAGCCGGATTATCTTCAGCGGGAGCACCAGTGATACGCGGCGAGCTGATATCCAGATGGCAGAAGAGCCCCTAACCCAACGCACTTACGACAAACACTGTCTTCAGTAATCACCCATATGAGTCCCTTTTTACATCGAAAACTTAACACGCTTTATAAACAGCTGCGTGAAACCTACGGGCCGCAAAGCTGGTGGCCGGCGGAAAACCGGTTTGAAATCATGGTCGGCGCTATCCTCACCCAAAATACCAACTGGACCAATGTGGAGAAAGCCATTCACCAGCTCAAGCAGAATAATTGCCTTTCACCAGAAGCCATTCATGCACTGCCGGAAGCGCGCCTTGCGGGCTATATAAAATCTTCCGGCTATTACAACCAAAAGGCCCGGCGGCTTAAACTGTTTTGCCAGTGGTACTTGGAGCAAGGTGGCTATAAAAAACTAAAGCGACACGCTACCCCCGCTTTACGTCAAATGCTGCTCGACCTGCATGGCATCGGTAACGAGACTGCGGACGATATTCTATTATATGCATTTGACAGGCCTGTGTTTGTCATTGATGCTTACACGCACCGCCTGCTACAACGCACCGGTCTCACAGGCAAACTAAACTATGAAGAGGCGCAGATACACTTTCATCAGGCGCTGCCGCCCGATGAAAAACTCTTTAGTGAATATCACGCGCTGATTGTCCAACATGCAAAACACGCCTGCCGCAAAGTACCGCTCTGCGGTCAATGCTCGCTCAAGCGAACCTGCGCGCATTATCGGGAAAATGCAGCAAGCCGCTAAACCGCCACCGCGCCCTTGATATGCGGATGCGCCTCATAATTGAGAATTTCAATATCGTCATACGTATAGTCAAACAATGAGGGCGGCCGGCGCTTGAAATGCAGTGTAGGTAAAGGAAGCGGTGTACGGGTTAATTGCAGCTTCACCTGTTCTAAGTGATTAAGGTAAATATGGCAGTCACCCCCTGTCCAGACGAAATCGCCCGGTGCCAGATCACATTGTTGTGCCAGCATATGCGTCAATAAGGAATAAGAAGCAATATTAAATGGCACACCCAGAAAAGAATCACAAGACCGCTGATAAAGTTGGCAAGATAATTTCTTGTTCGCCACGTAAAACTGCATCAGCAAATGACACGGGGGCAGCGCCATTTTGTCAAGCTCTCCCACATTCCAGGCACTGACGATCAAGCGTCGCGAATCCGGATTGGTTTTGATCTGCTCAACCAGTGCGCGCATCTGATCAATCACGCGCCCGTCCGCTGTCTGCCAGGCGCGCCATTGTTTGCCGTATACCGGCCCTAAATCACCGTTTTTGTCTGCCCATTCATCCCATATGCTTACACCGTTTTCCTTGAGATACGCTATGTTCGTATCACCCTGCAAAAACCAGAGCAATTCATGAAAAATACTGCGAGTATGCAGCTTTTTAGTGGTAAGCAATGGAAACCCTTGACTCAAATTAAACCGCATCTGGTAGCCAAATACGCTCAATGTGCCTACGCCCGTCCGATCTGTCTTGCGCTCACCATAGGTTAAAATATGCTGAAGATAGTCAAGATATTGTTTCATGTGACGCTCTCTCTTTTTTATAGGCCCAGATTAACAGGATGATACCGAGAAGAATCAGAGGCAGCGATAACAACTGGCCTTCTGTTATCCAGCCAAACCAATAACCGATTTGCACATCCGGCTCGCGGAAAAATTCCGCGGTGCACCGGAATATACCATACCCTAATGCGAAGAGGCCTGAAACGGCACCCAGTGGCCGGGGCTTGCGAGAATAAATCCATAAAACAAGAAAAAGCACGACACCTTCCAGTAAAAATTCGTACAGCTGTGACGGATGACGCGGATAAGGACCGCCGTTAGGAAAAACCATTCCCCAGGGTAAGGTGGTAACACGGCCCCATAATTCGCCATTAATAAAGTTGCCAATGCGTCCTGCGCCGAGGCCAATCGGCACTACCGGTGCAATGAGATCCGTTAGCGCCACCACGGATTTCTTCATGCGTTTCGCGCAAATCAGCATGGCAATAATCACGCCCAAAAAGCCGCCATGAAACGACATGCCGCCTTTCCATGTCTGAAAAATCAGCAGCGGATCGGAAAAGAGGACACGCCAGTCATAAAACAACATATAGCCCAGTCGGCCACCGATGATAGCGCCAAGCGCTGCGTAAAAAACAATGTCGGATAACTGGTCCTGGGTAAAACCGCGCGGGGAAAAGCGCAAGCGAAGAGACAACAGCCCCCACCCGCCCAGAAAGCCGATGAGATACATTAACCCATACCAGTAGACAGGCCAGGAACCAATCGAAAATGCGACTGGATCGATGTTTGGATAGGTAAGCATAGCGAATTCAATACTCCTGAATTGGAGAACATTTTACTTAATCAGATATCCTGTGCCAACGAGGACTGGCATGGCGACCCTATTAACGCCCTGCACGAATCAGATTGCCGAGGCCTGCGCGTTCCAGCGCCAGCTCCATGTGGCAACGTATCATGACTGCGTTTTCCATGCCCAGGACTTCGTGCAATAATTTCGCCGCTTTTTTATGCGTGAAATGGCGAATGACCCATTTCACGCGCCCGATGGAAGACGCATTCATACTTAATGAGTCAAACCCCATCGCAAGCAGCAAGAGGACAGCCACTGGATCGCCCGCCACTTCACCGCAAATACTGACATGCTTTCCTTCCTGGTGTCCGTTTTCCACAACCTGGATTAGCGCCCGTAAAACAGCAGGATGCAAGGCATCATACAGATTGGCTACGCGAGGATTATTGCGGTCAACAGCAAGAATGTATTGGGTCAGATCGTTGCTGCCTACGGAGAGAAAATCCACCCGTTTGGCAAGCACGCGCGCCTGATAGACTGCAGAGGGCACCTCAATCATAACGCCAATCTGGGGCATTTCAACGTCATATCCTTCATCCCGCACCTCTGTATAGGCTTTTCTAAGCAGACGCAATGCCTCGTCCACTTCAGTCGCATCCGTAATCATGGGCAGCATAATGCGCATATTATTTAACCCCTCGCTCGCCCGCATCATGGCGCGCACCTGGGACAGAAAAATTTCCGGATGATCCAGCGTGATACGAATGCCGCGCCAACCCAGAAAGGGATTATCTTCCTTGATGGGAAAATACGGCAAAGGTTTATCACCGCCCACGTCCAGCGTACGAATAATCACCGGCCGCGGCGCAAACGACGCCAGCAACTGGCGATAAATGATGCGCTGTTCTTCACCCGATGGAAATCGGTCCCGCATCAAAAAAGGGATCTCAGTACGATAAAGACCCACTCCTTCTGCTCCCGCTGCAAGCGAGATACTGATATCCGCGCCTAATCCTGTGTTAACGAGCAAACCAATGCGCTGGCCATCCTTAGTGACAGCGGGCAAATCGCGAATTTCTTCTAACGCTGCATCCAGTTTTTTTTCTTCCTGAATCAGCCGCTCAAACTCAGTGCGCAAATTGGGACTGGGAGAAACATAAATCTGGCCATAATAGCCATCGACAATAATTTCCTTATCCTGCAGTTCATAAATAGGCGTATCACCTACTCCCATTACAGTGGGTACGCGCATAGCGCGCGCCAGAATGGCTACATGTGAATTTCCTGACCCTTTAGCGGAAATGACGCCTGCGAGATAGCCTTCCGGGACTTCAGCCAGGTCAGTGGGCGTGATGGATTCGCCAATCAGGATTGTCTTCTCTGCATACTGCGGCGTCGTACGATCATTTTTTTGCAGATAGGTTAATACACGCTGGCCGAGGTCTTTAATGTCTTCGGCACGCTCACGCATGTATTCATTATCGAGGCTTTCCAATCGTCTTACATGCGCCTGAATCACCTCTCGTAAAGCGCCGGGCGCCCAGTTCCCAGCGCGAATGGCATCAGCTACTTCCTTACCCATGTCTGCGCTATCCAAAATGCGCTGATACACATCAAACAACGCACGTTCTTCCGGCGGCAATGCAGGATACAAACGCTCGCTTAAAAGGCGCAAATCTTCACGCACAGCAGAAAAAGCCGCCTCCAGTAACTGGATTTCCGCTTCAACACTATCAGGCTCGCGATCGGGTATGGTGTCCAGGTCATAAGGCGCATACACCACCACGCCTACCCCCATACCAATGCCCGGCGCGCCGGGCACACCGGAATAAATCAGTTCATGGCGCTTTTCTTTAGAACTTTGCAGAAGTTCAGCGAGCGCACCCGTTGCTTCCGCATGCGCAATAATAGCTGCAAGCTGTGTCGCCAGGGTAACGAGAAAGGCTTCTTCCGATTCATCGTAACGCCGCGGGTCCTCCTGCTGCACAATCAGCACACCGAGCACTTGGCGATGATAAATCACTGGCGTACCCAGAAAGGCACGATAAGCTTCTTCTTTGATTTCGGGAACGCGATAGAAACGCGGATGTTTGGTGGCGTCATCGATATTGAGCGGCTCTTCACGCTCGCCTACCAGACCAATTAATCCCTTATTAATAGGCACGCGCACCTTACCTACCGCCTGGGGATTTAAACCTTGCGTTGCAACCAGCACGTATTCGCCATGGTGCCGATCGAGTAAAAAGATAGAGCAGGCCTGAGTAGCCAATGCGTTGGCAATGCGCTTAACCATAATGTCCAGCGCTTCCCTAAAATCTTGGGCACTTGTCACCTCTTGGATGATATGTCGCAAGATTGTTAGCATTGCCTCTCCTCAAAATCAGAAGATAAATGACACGAGACAGAGGCGTTAATAAATTTCCGCCATGCGCATTTATCTGCTACCCATTACTTTCCAGCTGCCGATTTCCTTCCATGGGTTCCCAAAACCGCTTTGACAACACAATCTTGGCAAATTCCTTGAGCGCCATCACATAGACGCGCCGCTTGAAGGTGACCACCTGACGCAGCGGATACCAGTAGGATACCCAAGCCCAGGAATCAAATTCCGGATCGCCATTTGCCTGCAGATCTATCTTGGCCTCCTGATTGACCAAACGCAGCAGAAACCATTTCTGTTTTTGGCCTATGCACAATGGTTTGGCATAATGCCGCACCAAACGACTCGGCAATCGATAGCGCAGCCAGCGTTTGGTGCTGGAAAGTATTTCCACATCTTCAGGTTCCAACCCAATTTCTTCTTTCAATTCACGGAACATTGATTGCTCGGGCGTTTCATTTTCTTTCATACCGCCTTGAGGAAACTGCCAGGCAAGCATTCCAACACGCTTAGCAAAAAACAGCTGCCGGTTGTTATTCACCAGTATAATACCTACACCGTATCTGTATCCTGCTTTATCAATCACTTCTTATCACCTATAATCGCCGCCAACATGGTTAAAGCATTGTTCCAAATTATCAGGTCCTTATCAAACATTTATAGCGCGAGTGCACGCACATGACATCCCGGTTTCGTCTCGCTTTTCTAGTGTTTTGCCTGATCTTTTTCAGTTTTTTCCTCTCCTTATCTAAAGGTAGTACTTCTATTTCGCTCTATCAACTTCTGTTCGATAGCCGCGGCGATTTTAATACCATTTTGTGGAAGTTACGTTTGCCGCGCACGTTAACGGCTTTCGTCAGCGGCGGGCTGCTCGCGCTTGCGGGCGCGCTCATGCAGTTGCTGCTGCAAAATCCGCTAGCGGATCCGTATGTGTTAGGTATTTCAGGCGGAGCGGCCTTATTCACCCTGCTGATGATGTTATTTGGCTTCAGTGAATATGGCTTGATGGGTGGCGCATGGGCAGGCAGCCTGCTCACTATCGTGATTATTCTACTGCTTGCACGCAAGCATCGCTGGCAGACACATACACTGCTCCTCTCGGGCATTGCCATGGCATGCGGTTTTTCAGCTTGTATCAGCTTTATTCTGCTCATGAGCCCCAATGCCAGCCTGCACAGCATGTTGTTCTGGCTGTCAGGCGACTTGAATGATGCGCGTTTTCCCTGGTTTTCTCTGATTATCCTGATCATTGGCTTTGTTATTTGCCTCATGCTGGCGCCCGGATTAAACATCCTTGGGCGTGGTGAGAAAGAAGCGCAGGCACTCGGCCTTGCCACACGCAAATACCGTATCACGCTTTACCTGCTGAGCTCCTTGTTCACAGCGCAAGCCGTGATGCTAGCGGGCTGCATTGGCTTTGTAGGGCTCATTATTCCTCATCTAACACGTCTGCTTGTCGGGTATGACCATCGGATCATGCTACCCGTTTCACTTTTTCTGGGCGGCAGCATATTAACTATCGCGGATACCTTCGCCCGCTCCCTGTTCGCCCCCCAGCAACTTCCTGTCGGCATGATGATGGCTATCATCGGGGTTCCGATATTTATTTGGTTGCTCCAAAAATGAAACTGAAGGCTAGCGCACTCACGATCACCCTTGGCGGGAAAATGCTTTGCCGTCATTTGGATATTGAGATACAGACAGGCGAAATCTGGGGAATATTAGGCCCAAATGGCAGCGGCAAAACCACTTTGCTGCATACCCTCGCCGGTCTAAATCGAAGCAAAATCGATCATATCTGGCTAAACGGCAACAATCTACGCAATCTGCCGCCCAGAGTACTGGCCCAACATATCGCTATCTTGTTTCAGGATACCCACGTTTTCTTTCCCCAGACGGTTTGGGAATATTGCCTCACAGCCCGTTTTCCCCACCTGCCCTATTTTAAAAAAGAAAGCAAAGAAGACAGTGAAATTGTAAAGCACGCGCTTGAAAAAATGGATTTACTCTCCCATCGGGACATGCTTTTAAACCGCCTTTCTGGCGGAGAAAAACGCCGGCTTGCGATTGCCGCCGTGCTGGCACAAACCCCTTTCATTTATATACTTGATGAGCCAACCAACCATCTGGACATACGTCACCAACTAAATGTGCTTCGCCATTTCCGCTCCCTAGTAGAAACCCAGCCAACTGCTGTCATCATGTCACTGCATGACCTGAATCTGGCCCAGCAATTTTGCAATCGCCTCTTACTGCTGTTCGAAAACGGCGACACGCTGCAGGGATCGCCAGAAGACATCATGACAACAGCCAACTTGACGCGCCTCTATCAGACACCAATAAGAAATATTGCGCACAGCGATAAAAGATCATGGTGGATTGTTGATTAATTTGACACCTTATCCATTAAAATTGACAAGGCCGCCTCTCATTACACATAATCCCGGTCATTCGTAAAGCTTAATTTTCAGAATAAATAAGCTCCATATAAATAAAAAACAGAGGGTGGCACCATGGCATTTCTTCGCGTTTACGGCATTACATTATCTTCAAAAAACAACACATCAGAAACCGAATCTACGCTTTGGGCGATTACCTCATCCACTATTAACCGAGAAGGCAAAGAACAGCCTTTATGTGTGCTTGAATGTAGCTCCGAAACAGAAGCATTTGAAACTTTCAGTAATATCGATAATGCCATGGATCCCATGTTAGACGAATCGGAAGAAATATTTAATGAAAACGAAACATCCCTAGGCCTTCATCCTGCTTACTACCTGACCACATCGGGCCGGCATGTGATCGCTTCCCAAAATCTTCTGGAAGAGTTATTTGATGCGAAGCCGGTCGAAAAACTGGCCTCCACTTCTGACGTTTTTTATCATCTCTCCCAACATTCTGACCGTATTATCAAATATCAATTATTGACCTCTTTAAAGCAGCAGGACACCCCTGCAGAGGAAACGGTTGAAGATTATCTGGATGACTTTTTAGGCGCAAAAAAATGGCACCGCGGTGCAAAATCAGCCGCTATTACGGAAGGATATTACTATGACGCGCTTATTTATCCTGATACAAACTTCTTTCATATCCTCTGGCTCCCGGCTGCGCCCTACAATGGCAAAAAGATGCTCAGCGCTTATGGCTGTAATCCAGCCAGTGCAAAAAGGTTGGAACAATTTATTAAATACGAAGCTTCATCAAAAAGGCTTGATATCCCGCCTTTTTCATTGGCCCGTCACAATGACATTGTGGTCGCTTCAGAAGCGTTTTTGACAACACTCTTTGGTGAAAGGCCCGCCGTAATCAAATTCTCAACCCAAAAAGGGTTTCTCGATGCCGCCGCAGACCATAGGGCGGATTCCATTAGTGCAATCTATTCTGCATGGAATAATAAAAAGGCAAAGAGGGAAATGGCCCGCCTGCTTACACAACGAGACGCTCCCTTGCCACCGCCTTCCGCTATCCAAATGTGCTTGTTCAAATCCTACAATCTGACCACGCCCTTGCCTTCGAAAAGTGATTTGCCTACGCCTACCAACGTGCAGCTCGCTGTTCCTGCCCAAAATAGCTTCTTGAATGCACCACCTATAAATAATACTCAACCCTCTTTTCTCGTCCAAAATGCTTCGCTTTTCGGGACAGCGGTACAACCTAGACAGCTGCCCGGCTTTTCTTTAGCGCCCTATATATCCACACCGAATATGACTGATGAAGAATGGGTAGATAGTGTTATCATAAGCGATAGTCAAAATAGACTATAATCAAACGCCGGATTTTGGGAAATTATATTCTGTTAATAAGGAATAAGGCATGTCTATCAATGTACTGGTCAATGGTGCATTTGGCCGCATGGGCCAAATAACAGTCAAAGCCATTGAGGAGCATCCTGCATTGACGCTCGTAGGACAAACCGGACGGGAGTACGATTTAAAAAAATCGATCATTGACAGTCACGCGGAAGTTGTAATTGATTTCACGCGTCCTGAATGTGTGTTTGAAAATGCCTCTATTATCATCGAAACAGGCGCACATCCGGTAATTGGCACCAGCGGCCTCACTTCCGAGCAGATCAGCCTGTTAAGCGCGCAATGTGAAAAACAGCGGCTGGGCGGCATTATCGCGCCAAACTTTTCGCTGGGCGCGGTTCTGATGATGAAGTATGCAAAAGAAATTGCAAAATATATGCCCCATGTTGAAATCATCGAAATGCATCACGCCAACAAGGCGGACAGCCCCTCCGGCACAGCCATCCGTTCGGCTGAAATGCTAGCTGAAGCCGCGGAACAACTGAACCAGCCTGTAAAACCCACGCATGAAACCGTCCCGGGGGCGCGCGGTGCCAATTACCGCGGCGTTCCCATTCACGCTGTCCGCCTGCCCGGATTCCTGGCACATCAGCAAATTATTTTTGGCAATGTTGGCGAGACGCTCACCCTTCGACATGACAGCATCGACCGGCAAGCCTTTATGCCCGGCGTCTGCTTTGCGTGTGAAAAAGTTGTTCAACTGAATGAGCTGGTTTACGGATTGGAGAAAATCTTATAACCGTAACGGTTAGTTCAATAGCACCACCTAAGGAAAAGGGCACGGAAGTACGCGCCCTTTTGTTGTTGCGCCAATAAATGATTAGCCTTCCCCTTTCATTGACATCGGCTGCTGCGGCTGATCGCACGATTTGGAATAACAGCCGCCTAACAAAACACTGGCCATGATAACTGCAAGAATAATTCCTGTTACCTTTCTCATCGCTAAGCTCCTTTTATTAGGTAAAAAATGCCAATTACATTCCTATTATACAGATTCTGTTTTATCCTGACATGCCCCGGCACTTTCCATGGGACGGTTGTGATTTGATTAAAGTGTTTTGCCCCACTGTTGTGTAATCAAAAAACAAGCCGCCCCAGGGAAAAGGCCAGGAAAGAAGGTCATAAACAGGGATTGATGGGTTAGCAGGGAAAAGAATAAGATAATATCGCATCATAGCGAATTTTCATTGAATATCAATAGGCATTCAGTATGATAAGCCCATGAAAACAAAGCACACCTCCTCACAACCCATCGGTATTTTCGATAGCGGCATTGGCGGCCTGACTGTCGCTCATGCACTGGTGACTCATTTGCCCAAAGAAAATATCATTTATTTTGGCGATACAGCTCATCTTCCCTATGGCGACAAATCGACTGCTGCAATCCAGGCTTATGCCATTAAAATCGTAAACATGCTGCTCCAGCAGGAATGCAAACTGATTCTCATTGCCTGCCACTCAGCTTCTGCGGCAGCTTACGAACTCGTAAAGGAATATATTGGCAGCAAAGCCCTGGTGATGAACGTGATTGATCCTGTTATTCACCTGCTTAAAGAAAAGTATATTACCAAGCATGTAGGCCTTATTGGCACGCGGCAAACCGTCAACTCGCATATTTATAAAAAGAAGATTGACGATTTAAACCTGGGCATCCGTCTATCCTCTTCTGCCACCAATCTGCTGGCTTCTGCCATCGAGGAATTTGGCAATCACCGCGTTATCGATGTCTTGCTGGAAACGTATCTGGCCCAACCGAATTTACAAAATATTGATGCCCTGCTGCTTGCCTGTACCCATTATCCCATCATCAAAGAACGTATTTCTCAGCATTATCAAAAACAAAACGATGGTCATATTGAACTGATTGATTCCTCAGACATTGTCGCTCAGGCTGTTAAAAAACAACTACACAAAAATAATTTACTTAATGAAAACGGCACAAGCGCCAAGCATTTTTATGTTTCGGATTACACAGAGTCCTTTGCAAATAATGCCAAACTATTCTTCGGCGAAGATATCAAGCTGGAACATTATCCTCTGTGGGATTAAGAGAAGTGTTAGCGCTAAGTAAGAGATATCCAATATGAACTATCGTCATTTGTTTCATGCCGGTAATTTTGCTGACGTGGTCAAACACGTTACGCTTGTTGCGCTGCTTGCTTCATTAGCGCGCAAAGAAACCCCCTTCTGTTACATCGACACACACGCGGGTACGGGTTTTTACGATTTATCTTCTGAGTTTGCTGCAAAGAATAAAGAATATGAAGGTGGCATTGAAAAAGTTATTCAACAAGATAATCCGCCTGATTTGATCAGACGGTATCTGTACTGCGTGCATCAAATCAATAATAAATTAACTTCGTCAACATTCGCTTCTTTACGTTACTATCCGGGTTCGCCCATGATTGCGCGCTGCCTTGCACGCCCTCATGACCGCATTATCGCTTGCGAATTACAACCGGCAGAATACCAGGCACTTCGGACGGCTTTTGCTGGTGACAAGCAGGTTGCAATTCATCACATGGATGGCTTTCTTGGCCTGAAAGCATTTTTACCGCCTCATGAGCGCCGTGGATTAGTACTGATTGATCCTCCTTACGAAAATCCGGACGAATTCACCCGCATTGCGCACGCCTTGCCAACTGCATTAAAGCGCTGGGAAACGGGTATCTATGCCATCTGGTATCCCATCAAAGAAAAGAGCCAGGTTGAGCGTTTTTACCGCGCCATTAAAAAAGACCTGGTTTTGCCTGTACTAGCCATTGAATTTACTATCTTTCCTGATCTGCCTAACCATTTAAATGGCTGCGGGATGGTGGTTATTAACCCACCCTGGCAGTTTGATACAGTCATCGCGGAAACGCTCCCCTGGCTGTGGAAAGCGTTAACTATCAATGACCAAGGCGCTTATCGCACTTATCCGCTGAAATAATTGCTAAAATAGTAAAGATAATGGATAGACGAGGGAGAATGTCATGAAGCAGCTTCTCACAATCGTTGCAACTATCGTATGTGTTATTGGTTTAACCGGCGCCTCCTGCTCAAGACAGGACATGGGTATGGTAGGTGGCGGTGTCGTAGGCGGTGCGGCTGGCCATGCGCTCACAGGCGGCAGTGCAGTGGGTACCGTAGCAGGCGCAGTCGGTGGTGCCTATGTTGGCAGGGAATTAGCTCGGTAAGCGTGATCCTGCCTCTGCATCCCGCATCTTATACATAAGATAAGATGCGGGATAGGCGTTTTTTAATGAATGTCCAATTGAAAAAATTAAGAAATTTTTGTTCTCTCTTCGCACCAAGCAACGCCCTGCTCTCTTTTGGAAAAGCTGAAGAATCAATGAGTAAGATCAAAATCCCCCTTCTTAACCCCGAATAGTTGTAAAATAGAGTGGAAGAAACGCTGGAAGAATAAAAGAAGGAGTAGGCAATCATGAACAAGATCTTGATAACACTTGGCACGCTAGTTCTTGCAGCCAGTCTGGCTGGCGCTGCCTGCCAGCGACAGGATGTAGGTATGGTCGCAGGCGGTGTAGTTGGTGGTGCCGCCGGTCATGAACTCACTGGTGGCAGTGCATTAGGCACCGTAGCAGGGGCAGTCGGTGGTGCCTATGTTGGCAGAGAATTAGCACGATAAAAAAGAAAATGAAGCGCTTGCTAAAAGGACCCGCCTTCTATGGTTGAAGGCGGGCAAGTAAGCATTTTAATTAATTGGGAGACTTAAAAATACAGGAAATACTTTGTGTATTTTCCATTTTTTTATCTTCAGATTTATTTACCCCTTCCTCTTTTTTCGCCGAATTCCACAAGGTAAATCCTGAATCAGCTCCCCGAATAACTGGAAAAGTTCGAGGAATAGAAGTGGTATTAAAACCTGCATAACTAAAAATAGAGTCGCTATAGGGAAAATGTTCAAACCTGGGAGTTTTGCTTTTGCTTGAGCTAAAAGTCTTTTTTTTAGCTGCTACTTCAGCTTTGACTTCTGTCACTTCTTCAATTACCGGATCAGGTTGTATCACAGTTTTCCCCTGATTATCGGCTTTCTTTATTGCTGGTGTGTCTGATTGACCTCGTGCTGCCTCGATTGAACTCTTCTCTGAGTCTGCTTTCTTTTGCAGCCGGTTTTCCAGCTCATCGTCACTCAGCAAGGGCTGTTGCTCGTTACTCTCTTTTTTTTCAAGCAGCTGTTTTATTCTTAGCATCATTTTTTCTCCTCGTTCAGGTCTAATTCTTAAAATAATCTTAAGAGAGCTTAGCATTTATCATAGCCGTGTCAATGCCCTGTTCAAATATGAACCGCCTCGCCCATCCAACATCCCTAACTTCTCGAACCTTCTCAATAGTGATATTCTTCAACGGATTAACTGGGAGGAGTACCGATATGACGCTTAAAATTGGTGATATGGCACCGGATTTCACGCTGTCTGATGACAGAGAAAAAAACATTACCCTCAGCCACTTGCGTGGCAAAAAAGTGGTGCTCTTCTTTTATCCCAAAGACAATACACCGGGCTGCACACGTGAAGCCTGCGATTTTCGCGACCAGTTTGCCGCGTTCACAAAACAAGGTGTAGAAGTGTTCGGCATTTCCAAAGACAGCGCTAAAGCGCATACCAAATTCAAGGAAAAATACGGCCTGCCCTTCCCGCTTTTGGTCGATGCCAATGCCGACGTGTGCGAGGCTTACGGTGTTATTAATAAAAAAAGTATGTTCGGTAAAACCTTTTTAGGCATTCAACGTTCAACATTTCTGATCGATGAACAGGGTGCCATTCGCGGGATTTGGCGCAAAGTCAAAGTTCCTGGCCATGTGGAGCAGGTATTAAATGAAATCCAATAAAACGCTTAAAACAGCCATCACCCCCACGCGCGAAGAAAACTATCCCGAATGGTATCAGCAAGTCATTAAGGCAGCGGATCTTGCTGAAGTTTCGCCAGTGCGCGGCTGCATGATTATCAAGCCCTGGGGTTTTGCCATCTGGGAAAATATACAGTCCATTTTAAATGAGCAGTTTAAAGCAACAGGACACAAAAACCTTTATTTTCCACTTTTGATTCCCATGAGCTTCATGCAAAAAGAAGCGGAACACATAGAAGGTTTTGCAAAAGAATGTGCGGTTGTGACACATCACCGGCTCGCTACCAATGAAGAAGGCAAACTCGTGCCAAGCGGTGAACTGGAAGAGCCCTACATTATTCGCCCGACTTCCGAAACAATCATCGGCGATGCTTTCGCGCGCTGGATTCAATCTTATCGGGATCTGCCGCTGCTGATTAATCAATGGGCCAATGTCATGCGATGGGAAATGCGCACACGCATGTTTTTGCGCACGACAGAATTTCTGTGGCAGGAAGGCCATACTGCCCACGCCACGGCGGAAGAAGCCATGGAAGAATCACGTGCCATGCTCGACCTTTATGCCGACTTTGCTGAAAATTACATGGCCATGCCTGTCATTAAAGGCGAAAAAACCGCAAGCGAACGCTTTCCGGGCGCTGTCAATACGTATTGCATTGAATCCATGATGCAGGATAAAAAAGCGCTGCAAGCTGGAACGTCTCACTTCCTCGGCCAGCATTTTTCACGCGGATTCAATATCAAATACCTGAGCGCCGAAGGCAGAGAAGAATTTGTCTGGACGACTTCGTGGGGTGTCTCGACCCGATTGATCGGCGGCCTCATCATGACGCACAGCGATGATAACGGCCTCGTTTTACCGCCGCGACTTGCTCCATCGCATGTTGTTATTTTGCCTGTCATTCATAAGGAAGAAGATCGCGCCAATATTCTCACTTACTGCGATCAGTTGGCTGATGAGCTACGCCACATAACGTATTATGGCCGCCGGCTTGGCGTTGAAGTGGATAAACGTGATTTACCCGGCGGAGAAAAAGCCTGGGGCTGGGTCAAGAAAGGCATCCCTTTGCGGCTTGAAATCGGCAACAAAGAATATTCCGCCAATACGGTATTCATGGGCCGACGCGACAAGGAATATAAAGACCGCAAATCGCTTCCGCGCGAAGTTTTTCTTTCCAGTGTCACCACGGAACTCGAAGAACTGCAGACAAACTTGCTGCAACGTGCGCATGCGTTTCAAAAGCAGAATACGCAAACCATCACAGACCGAAACGCATTTTATGAATTTTTCAACGGCGATGGCGGCTTTGCACTAGCACATTGGAATGGTGATCCTGTCATTGAAGAAAAAATAAAACAGGAACTCAGCGTGACCATTCGCTGCATTCCTTTTAGCAATGAATCGCGAACAGGCAAATGCATCTTTACCGGCGAAGCAAGCTCTCAGCAGGCGCTGTTTGCGAAAGCTTATTGATTTATTTGCCGCAGCGATATCATTCCTCAACAGCCAAGCGCCTTATTGCGGCGCTTGGCATAAGCCTTTTAGCGCTTCAAAGAAGAAGTTGAAAGAAGCGGAGTAATAATCGGCTCGGCAAGCTCTACTGCAAAAGCCGTACTCAATTTTACAAAATCGCGAACGTGTGTCAGTGATAACTTATCCATTGTATCGCGGCGCTTGTGCACATAAGGGTTACTCGTTTCATCCATGGTTTCCAGCGGATAAGCAACGCGATTACCGTTTTGATACCAGATAACATGATCGCTGCATGCATAACCGCAGCGCCGGACACCCACGGGAAGCTTCACATAGGCCGTTACCAAATCGGCCACAAAGGTGGTCAATCCAGCATCGGTTGAATCATCCGCGAGACCAATTTGGGGCTCACCATCAGCACCCACATAACCTGTCATATCCAGTTGCAACACTGAATCAACCGGAAGATGGTGGCGTTTGAAATACTGAACCACACTTTGTGAGCCCAGCTTGCCTGCTTCACTACCTGCATACCACACAAGATAAATAGGCTTGTTAAATTGCAAATGGCTGTTCAACAACAGCCGCGCCGTTTCAAGCACGGTCGCAACGCCAGAAGCACCATCATCCGCCCCTGGCTGCGATTCATCAACACTGTCAATCGTATCCAAATGCGCCCCGATCACAATGCCGGGCTCGCTCAACGCCTTGCCGATTTTCATCATCACAGAAGGCTGTTTGCTATGACCCTCCGTAGGTATCAGCAAAAGCTCAGTATCCTTTCTTTCGGAAGACGCTATCAATGTTTTGGCCTGCTGTCTGATCCACTGCGCTGCCCGCGCACCATCCTCAGAATGCAGATGACGATCTGGAAAATGCGTCAGCTTGCTGAGTTCCCGCCTGATTTGCGCGGTATCAATTTCTCTCACCAGGCTGTTGACCTCGTTTTGGTATTGAATTTTATAATGGCGGGTCAAATCCCCCCGACGAGAAGCAGGCGCATAGTGCGAGAGAAAGGCAGCGGCATCAAGCTGTTTGCGCTTGGAATAATCCCGCCAGGCCCGTGTCACATTAATAAAACCTCTGCAGCGTGCTTCCTTTTTTACTACCGCTGCTTGCAACGGATGCAAGTCAGTTATTTTGATTAAGCGCAGCCATTTTAAGCTGGCCAGCTCTTCGTACCGAAATGAATTTCCTGAAAGCAAACAACGCGGCACGACTAGAAATTGTTCGCTCGTCCCCGCGTAACTGTTTAGCATGCATAACAACAATCCTGCAAAAGCGAGATAGCGCACCACTATCCTCATCCCTTCCTTAAAAATAAGCTGGCACTTTACAAGATCACTCTGGCAACATCAATGTTGCGAGCAGAGATTCCGCCCCGTGAGCGAGTAAGCCGTCTGCCCTCGATTCCCCTCCAAATTTATGCTATCTTTTGCGCAATCATTTAGATGACGTATCTCTTTCTTAACAGTTGAAAAGGATGAAAAGATGACGAATATCAAAGAGTTAGAATCAACCATCAGCAAGCTCACTGTCGCTGGCAAAGGGATTTTGGCCGCAGACGAAAGCACAGGAACAATTACCAAACGTTTTCAGGCCGTCGGCATCGAGTCCACTGAAGACAACCGCCGTGCCTATCGTGAAATGTTAATTACTTCACCCGAATTTAATCGGTACATCGCTGGCGTGATTCTGTTTGAAGAAACCCTGAATCAAAACACCAGCCAGGGCATTTCCTTTCCGGAAGCGCTCAAAAACATGGGCGTGTTACCTGGTATCAAAGTCGACAAAGGCCTGGTTCATCTTGCAAATAGCCTTGATGAAAACATTACTCAGGGGTTGGATGGCCTGCCAGAAAGACTCGCAGAGTACAAATCCAAAGGCGCCTGCTTTGCTAAATGGCGTTCGGTTTATACTATTTCGGATAAAACCCCAACCTCAATCGCGATTGAAACCAATGCAGAAGTGTTGGCCCGCTATGCTGCCATTTGCCAGGAACAGGGAATTGTTCCTATTGTTGAACCCGAAGTATTGATTGATGGCGACCATACACTCGCACGCTGCGAAGAAGTGACAGAACCCGTGCTACAGGCGGTGTTTAATGCGTTATATCGTCACCATGTTAAACTGGAATTCATTGTGTTGAAACCCAGCATGGTGATCAGCGGCAAAGCCTGTCCGCAAAAAGCCAGCGTAAATGAAGTTGCCGAAGCTACCGTACGTATCCTGCGTCGCACGGTACCCGGCGCTGTCCCCACGATTAATTTCCTATCGGGCGGCCAAACCTCCGAACAGGCAACGGCGCATTTAAACGCCATGAACCAGCTTGCGAAACTTCCCTGGAATCTCAGCTTTTCTTATGCCCGCGCCTTGCAAGACTACTGCATGAAAACTTGGCAGGGTCAAAGCAAAAATATCGCTACGGCACAAAAAGCATTCAGCAAGCGCGCCATGCTAAACAGCCTCGCCGCTCAAGGCAAATACCAGGAATCCATGGAGAAAGAAGAAATCTCTCTTGCTTCCTGATTAAGCCAATCCCTGTTTGATGAGAAACCCTAAAGCCATCCACTGTCATCCTGCGAAAAACCGGGATGACGGTGGATCTCATGAATGCCAAATTTCACGCACGGCGGCAATCGCATGATAAGGGTTTTCTTTTTCTTTTTTAAGAAAAGGAATAGATCGCATGACAACCACCTCCATTAACACGGTCGATGCCAAGGAAGAATTCTCGGAATTGATTAACCGCGTTTCGCATAATAAAGAACGCATCATCCTGACGCGACGCGGCAAAGAAATCGCCGCCATCATCCCCGTTGAAGATTTATTATTATTGCAGGCATCGCAGGACAAAAGCGATTTGCATGATGCTGTTGAGGCATTAAAAGAAGCCAGAACAGTAGGAACCATTACACTGGAAAAGTTAAAAGAAGAAATAGGGTAACACCGTGACCACACCTTACCATATCAAGATCTCCCCAGCGGCACAAAGACAAATCCAGGCGCTAACATCCAAGCATCAAAAGACTGTGATCAAAATTATTGAAGCCCTGGCTATCAACCCTCGTCCGCCGGGCACAAAAAAGCTTGAAGGAATGACTGGGTTATACAGTGAAGATGTGTTGCACCTGCGTCTCATTTATAAAGTAGAAGAACAGGAAGTTTTGGTTCTGTTAATTAAATAAGCTGGATCACCATGCAGAACAAATCCTCCTCGCCACTGCTTGTATTAAGCTCTTCCTCCCCCGCCCGTCACGCGCTGCTTGCTCGTTTGCAAATCCCTTTTTCAATTGCCTCACCTGATGTGGATGAAACGCCACTCCCTGGTGAACCTGTCATTGCAATGGTAGAACGGCTTGCCGAAGCGAAGGCAAAAAAATCAGCGCAACAGTTTCCGGATGCACTAATTATTGGTTGCGATCAGGTCGGCACTTTGGATGATCATGTGCTGACTAAACCCCTGAGCTATGAAAATGCGGTGAGGCAGCTTTCCCTGATCAGCGGCCGACGCGTGCGATTTTTTACAGGCATCTGCCTCTTCAATGCAAAAACGCTGCAATTGCAACGGTCTGTCGAACATTACGATGTATTTTTTCGCCGTCTATCAGAAGGCATGATTGAAAATTATCTTCAAAAAGAAAAACCGCTCCACTGTGCTGGCAGCTTTCAAATTGAAGGCCTGGGCATCAGCTTAATCAGCCGCCTGCAGGGCGATGACTATACGACACTGATCGGGCTGCCCTTGATCCGTCTGACTGACATGTTAAACAAAGCAGGATGGCCTGTTCCCTAATCATCACCGCCATCAAAAAAAGTATCCTGTCACAACGCTTCTTTTTGCACAAAGATCGCCATACTCATTTCACATGTTACAATAGCTGGACGTTGGCTATTTTTGACAGGTGTTCACGAATTTTTCACCCTGAGCGCAGTTTTGTCATCCTGAGCGCAGCGAAGGATCTCCTATTGTACATGTGGGGATCCTTCGAGCAAAAAACGCTCTCAGGATGACAGCCACTGTAAAAATCTCAGGATGACAGCCATTCTGTAAAATCAGCATCATTTGTCAAAAATGGCTAAGGTCCAGAATAGGTCAAATCACTTAAGGCAGCCCTTTTATGGATTCGCATTATCTCAACCATTTCTTTAATCCCCGTTCAATTGCGGTTGTGGGTGCCAGCAACCGCGATAACTCGGTAGGCATGAAAGTTTTCAGCAATTTGTTACAGGGCGGCTTTTCTGGCCAATTATATGCGGTGAATCCAAATCATACCTCCATCCTCGATGAGCCCTGCTTTCCCTCCGTCACAGCTATCAAAAAACCGGTTGAACTCGCCGTGATTGTTACACCGGCGCAAGCAGTACCTGATGTTATTTCGGAGTGTGGCGAACAAAATATACATGCTGCGATTATTTTATCAGCCGGTTTCAGCGAGACAGGCAAAGAAGGAAAATCCTTAGAAGAAAAAATAATTGAAGCGGGCGCAAGACACCATGTACGCATGATAGGACCGAATTGCCTGGGAATGATGTTGCCTCATCTCGGATTGAATGCAACATTTAATAATATTAACGCATTGGCAGGCAATCTTGCCCTCGTTTCACAATCCGGCGCCATCTGTGCTGCCATTCTGGATTGGGCAAAGGAAAGACACGTTGGATTTTCCGCGGTAATTTCACTGGGAAATGCCGCTGATATTGATTTTAGTGATGCGCTTGATTACCTTGCACTGGATCCTAAAACAGAGAGTATTTTGTTATACGTTGAAGGCATACGTCATGCCCGGCACTTTCTGAGCAGTCTGCGTGTCGCAGCACGAATGAAACCAGTGGTCGTTATCAAGGGAGGCCGCTTTCAACAAGGCTCACGCGCCGCACTCTCTCATACAGGCGCCATTGTAGGCAGAGATGATGTCTTTGATGCAGCAATAAAAAGAGCAGGCGCCGTACGAGTCATGTCAATCGAGCAGCTTTTCTCTGCCGCTCAAACGCTTGCAAGTAAATATCGCGCTAAAGGCGACCGTTTGGCAATTGTCACCAATGGCGGCGGTGCTGGGGTCATGGCGGCTGATCGAGCAGCCGAACTAAACATCCCGCTCCCTGAACCGGATAAAGCGACTTTTGACTATCTCAATCAGATTTTACCCGGCCACTGGTCTCATCATAATCCCATTGACATCCTGGGTGATGCCACACCTGAACGTTATCGTAAAGCCGTTGCTGCTTGTCTCAGCGATCCGCATATAGATGGCGTCGTCACCATCCTTGTCCCTGTCGTCATGTCGCAACCAGACAAAGTTGCGGAAGAAGTGATTACAGCCTCCAGTAAAAACGATAAACCGATCATTGCCTGCTGGATGGGTGAACATCAGGTAAAATCGGCGAGAAAATTATTTGCCAAGCATCAGTTACCTTGCTTTAGCACGCCTGAATCCGCTATTGAAGCTTTTTCTTACCTTGCGAATTATTACATTAATCAACAATTATTATTACAAGTCCCCGAACCGCTCGCTTATCAAAGTAAACCGGACATCACCGGAGCACGTTTAATTATTGATTCTGCTCTGGCGGAAAAACGCAAGATATTAACCCTGACTGAATCAAAAGCGATTCTTAACGCCTTCGGCATCCCAGTCACACAAACTATTGAAGCGCACACTGCCAATGAAGCCTTGGTGGTAGCAGAATCATTAGGCTTTCCCCTTGCAATGAAAATTTATTCGCCTGATATCACACATAAACAAGATGTAGGTGGAGTACGCTTAAATGTCCCGAATGCAGAAGCCGTGCGTGAAACATTTAGTGATATGATTGCACAGGCAAAACAAAAATGCCCTGACGCTGATATCGTAGGCGTCACGCTTGAACGAATGTACAAAAATCCTAACGACCGTGAACTGATGATCGGTGTACTGCGCGACCCTGTGTTTGGTCCTGTTATTAGCTTCGGCGCTGGCGGTTCTTTTGTCGAAGTCATTCAGGACGCCGCCATCACGCTGCCGCCCCTTAATCAGTTCCTTGCGAAAAAATTGATTGCACAAACTCGTATGGCAAAATTGCTAGGTAAATTTCGCAATATGCCGGCCGTTAATTTAACCGCCATTGAAAATATATTGCTGCGCGTCTCGGAAATGGTATGTGAGTTACCGCAGATTCAGGAGATGGACATTAATCCGATTATCATCAACGAAAATGAGGCCATTGCGATTGATGCCCGTATCCTGGTAGACATCCATGTACCAATGCTTGTTCCTTACAGCCACATGGCCATTCATCCTTATCCTCATCATTTGATTTCGCGTTGGCAATTAGCCGATGGCACTAATATAACAATTCGCCCTATCCGTCCAGAAGATGCTGAAATTGAACAAGCCTTTGTGCGCAGCCTTTCTCCGCAATCAAAATATTTTCGCTTTATGGAACATTTACAGGAATTAACGCAAACCATGTTAGTGCGGTTTACTCAAATTGATTATGACCGCGAAATGGCGTTGATTGCCGCCATCCATCAGGATAACAAAGAAAAAAATATTGGTGTTGCGCGATACATTATTAATCCCGACCAGGAATCTTGCGAATTTGCCCTAGTGGTGGCGGATGCCTGGCAAGGAAAAGGGATTGGGTCGCATTTAATGACAAACCTGATAGAAGAAGCAAAAATGAAGGGATTAAAAACAATGAAAGGCGAGATCCTTGCAAACAATCATAACATGCTGCAACTCGCTGAATCACTTGGGTTTACCATCCAGACACGCAGGGATGATACTTCCATTAAAATTGCGATTAAAACCCTCGATTAATGATTGGACTTTGGTCATTTTTACAAAATACTCGATAATGCTGTCATCCTGAGAGCGTTTTTTGCTTGAAGGATCTGCCAATATGCAAAAGGAGATCCTTCGCTTCGCTCCACTACTGTCCGGTGAACCTGTATCATAAATAAACAGGTCTCCTTGAAATTAAATAAATAGGAGGCTTGTATTGTCTATTGCGATATTCTGCAACATGCAAATTATGTCTGATCCAGACTAAAACGAGATGTAATGAACGTTTCTCATTTGAAACATTTTTAAATATCTGTATCAATATAAAAGCAATCAAGGCTGTTGCTATTTGAATTTTAACCGCATTAGAAGATCGGCCCAGAAATTTTTTAAGTCGAAGATTTTGCTTGATCCATTTAAAAAATAGCTCTATTTCCCATCGGGCTTTATAAAGCTTAGCAATATTTTCTGCTGGTAAATCTTTCAAGTTAGTTACCAAAATAAGAGGAGTTTTTCCTTCTCTTTTTACACTTATATATCTCAGCGTCTCGCTATATTCCATGCGTTTTCCACCACGTGGAACTTTATTTGAAATTCTAAAAAGACAATCTTGTAAGATGGGTTCGCGAGTATTTTTTTGCCGGCTTTCTATAACAATGGCCGCATTCTTCTTTAATCGAGTCACAAAATAAGCCTGCCTTTTGTTGATGCTCCACCACCAATTGTAATCGTAGTAACCTTTATCAAACACATAAAGGGTGTTTTTAAGGATTGGCCATTTTTGTCCCATCGTCGCATCATTACAATTTGGATGACTCAACTTCATCCTTAAGGGCAAATCTAATCCTAAATCATATTCAACATGTAGTTTTAATCCTTGTATATGCCGAGTCGCATATTGCTTTGACCACTCATCGTACCCTTGGCCTCTTAGCTGTATCGGGCTACTATCTAATATCCTGATTACTTTTTTTATTTCTTTATGTTTTTTCCTGGGTAACAAAGACATAAGCTGTTCTAATATCCAAAAGAAACTTTCGGCTGGTCGTTTTCGATTGGCATCACTTAAGGTCGAGCGTTTTACTTGCGTTTTTATACCAATTTTTTGACTGTTTATCGCAACCTCTAACGTGCGTAAGCTTTTAATTTCATTAATATGTGCATAAATCATCGTTTTTAAATGTTCAAATGTATTAAATGATTCATAACGATGATCAGATCGAAAGCGTTCTATACATTCCTTCATTAATTTTTTTGTAACGGGTTTTAATAATCGTTGAAAAACGGTATCTTTCATCAGTTCGTCCTTGGTGCTAAATGTGGTGTTTAGCGCGCTATCATAGCGCTTTACCAAGGACGATCAATTTTTAATCTGGTTCACCGGACAGTAGTGCGCTTCGCTCAGGATGACAGTTTGTGAACGCTTTTCATGGCCAAAGTTCAATAATGAGTGAAGTGTTTTTTATTCGAACGGACAACAGTGATCCACGGAGTCTGATTTACTTGCCTCCAGCACACTGCCTGTCACCGGATTGGGCCTGAACACCGTACACCCCTTGAGTCCCAACGCATAAGCCTTGCTGTACACATCCACCATTTTTTCAAAAGGAAAATCGCGAGGAATATTAATTGTTTTTGAAATCGCGTTATCAATGAAAGGTTGCATGGCACCCTGTATTTGCAAATGCGCTTCCGGCGTCAGTGAATCCGTATCCACCCATTCCGGCGGCAAACCGTTTTTATTTTTTTGCTGCCATAATTGAAACGCATAATCTTTTACATGAAAAACAATTGTTTTTTCATCCTGCACTCGAACATGACGATCATAATCCGCTTTGAAAACGGGTTCGATGCCATTGGAAACATTATTGGCAAGCAGGCTGATCGTGCCCGTTGGTGCGATGGTATTATGATGACTATTGCGTATCCCGTGCTGCGCTAGGCTTCGCCGAATCTGTTCATCCAGTCCCAACACAAAATTTCCGCGCAAATAATCTTCCTGAAAAAAAGGAAACGTGCCTTTCTCGCTCGCTAATTCAATGGAAGCCTGCCAAGTGGCTTCTGCAACTTTTTTCATGATCTTTGCTGCAAGTTCAATCGATGCAGGGCTGCCATAGCGAACACCTAGCATGACAAACGCATCCGCAAGCCCTGTTACGCCTATGCCAATGCGGCGTGTCCCCGTTGCCTGCTCACGTTGCACCGGCAGCGGGTAATGCGATATGTCAATGACATTATCCTGAAAACGCGTTGCCACCCGAATAGTTTCTTCGATAGCGATCCAGTTGAGTTTTGCGCTTGGGGAAAAAGGGGCTTCCACAAATTGGGTCAAGTTGATAGACCCCAGATTGCATGCCCCATAAGGCGGCAAAGGAATCTCGCCACAAGGATTGGTCGCGTTAATACGTTCACGGTACCACAGGGTGTTCATGCGGTTTATCGTGTCGCCGAACAGAACGCCTGGCTCTGCATATTGATAAGCTGAGCGGATGATCTTGTGCCAGAGTTCGCGTGCTTTGACATGACGGTAAATACGGCAAGGCACAGGTTTAAAGGCACTACCCCATTGGCGGTAAACAATGTCCTGCGGATTCTTACTGCTCTCTTTCGTGGGGAAAACCAGCGGCCAGTCGGCGTCATCGCGCACGGCTTCCATGAAGGCATCTGTCACCATCACCGACACATTAAAATGACGCAGCTCCAGCGGATCTTCCTTGGCGCTGATAAATTCCTCAATATCAGGATGATCGCAGCGCAATACAGCCATCATCGCACCACGGCGAGCGCCCGTTGCCAGCAAAATCTTGCAAGTCGTATCCCAGATACGCATAAATGAAACGGGCCCAGACGAGGTCGTTCCCGTTTTTTTCACAAGCGCACCTTTCGGGCGCAGCACTGAAAAATCGTAGCCCACGCCGCCGCCCTGCTGCAGTGTCAGTGCCCCTTCACGCAGCGCATCAAAGATGCCCTTGAGCGAATCCTCAGCAATATCCATGACAAAACAGTTAAACAGCGTCACCGCATGTTCCGTTCCCGCTCCAGCCAGGATGCGCCCTCCCGGCAAAAATTGAAAATCCTCCAGCAAACGATAAAAAGCCTTCTGCCAGTAAGCCTGCTCGTCCTGGGTTTTCTCTGCACCCGCCACCGCCACTGCCACACGCCGCCAGGTGTCTTCAATCGTTTGGTCTATAATATGCCCCTGGAACCGGTACCGATATTTGAGGTCCCAGACATTATTTGAGATAGGTTCTTTGAAGGTATTCATATGGCCATCCTGATCTTGGCTCTCCTTTTATATTAGCATGCCAGGCCTACCCCTCCTCTCCAGGGTATTGACCTGACAGTGCCAGGGTGAGAGGATCACCCCCTTATGCAGGATTATATGGAAATTTTTAGACGACACCCCTTGAAGCCAGGCTGATTGTCCCTATATATAGACTGAGCTTGGCTTCAAGCCACAGCCAGGACTTCTCTCCCAATGGAAAGGGTAAGGGTGAGGGTGTGCCGTATCAATCATACTCTCAAACTCTTACGCCTTTTCTGCGTTATGCTGCGGGAAGGGATCCACTGATAAAGTTTATTACTTAATTATTAAACAGAAAGGAGACAAAACCTATGGCAATTACTCCGAAAATCCGTCCTTTATCCGATCGGATTGTTGTTGAGCCTAAAGAAAATGAGTCTAAAACGGCTGGCGGGATCGTCATTCCGGATACGGCTGACAAAGATAAGCCCATGCAGGGCACCGTTATTGCTATCGGTAACGGCAAATATGTCGATGGCAAAATGCAGCCCTTGCAAGTTAAAGTGGGTGACAAAATCCTGTTCGGCAAATACGCAGGCACCAACTTTAAATTCAACGAAAAAGAATTCCTTGTCATGCGTGAAGAAGACGTTATGGGCGTTCTTGAATAACAACCCTTGTATCATCAACCAGTTAATATAAGAGGAAAAAATCATGGCTGCTAAAGAACTACAATTTAGCGAAAAAGCGCGCCAGGCAATGCTTGCCGGCGTAAACGATCTGGCAAACGCAGTTCAAATCACCATGGGCCCACGCGGCCGTAACGTGGTCATCGACAAAGCCTTCGGTGCACCGCTCGTGACCAAAGACGGCGTCACCGTTGCCAAGGAAATCGAATTCAAAGACAAATTCAAAAACATGGGTGCGCAAATGCTCAAGGAAGTGGCTTCCCATACTTCCGACGAAGCAGGCGATGGCACCACGACAGCAACCGTATTGGGACGTCAGATTTTTTCTGAAGGCCTCAAACTGGTGGTGGCAGGCTTTGACCCAATGGACCTAAAACGCGGCATTGATAAAGCAGTGGTTCATGCCGTTGAGCAGCTGAAAAAACTTTCCGTGCCTTGCAAAGACGACAAAGCTATTGCGCAAGTCGGCACCATTTCCGCCAACTCTGACGAAGCAATCGGCCGCATCATTGCCGATGCCATGGCAAAAGTGGGCAAAGAAGGCGTCATCACGGTTGAAGAAGGCTCAGGCCTTGAAAATGAACTAGATGTGGTAGAAGGTATGCAGTTCGATCGCGGCTATCTGTCACCTTACTTCATTACCAACCAACAAAACATGTCTGTTGAACTGGATAATCCCTACATCCTGATCACTGACAAGAAGATTTCTTCCATCCGTGACTTAATCCCCACCCTGGAAGCAGTAGCAAAATCCGGCCGGGCATTAGTAATCATTGCAGAAGACGTAGAAGGCGAAGCCTTGGCAACCCTCGTTGTCAACCATATGCGTGGCGTTGTGCGCGTTTGCGCAGTAAAAGCACCGGGCTTTGGCGATCGACGCAAAGAAATGCTGCAGGATATCGCTGTGCTTACCAAAGGTCAGGTCATTGCTGAAGAAATTGGCTTGAAACTGGAATCTACCACCTTGCAAGATCTCGGTTCTGCAAAACGTATTCACATCACCAAGGACAATACCACCATCATTGATGGCGCTGGTGAAAAGAAAGACATTCAGGATCGCATCCAGCAAATCAAGGCACGTATTGAAGAAACCACCTCTGACTACGATCGTGAAAAGCTGCAGGAACGCATGGCTAAACTGTCAGGCGGCGTTGCTGTGATCAAAGTCGGCGCGGCTTCTGAAATTGAAATGAAAGAAAAGAAAGCACGCGTTGAAGACGCACTGCACGCTACCCGCGCAGCTGTCGAAGAAGGCGTGGTTCCTGGTGGCGGCGTTGCACTCATTCGTGTCATGCAGTCGCTCAAGAACATCAAAGGTGACAACGAAGCGCAAAGCGTAGGCGTACAGCTCATTTGCCGCGCGCTGGAAGCACCGATTCGCCAGATCGTTGGTAATGCTGGTTACGAAGCATCCGTGGTGTTAAACAAAGTGGTTGAAGGCAAAGGCAACTTTGGTTTCAACGCAGCAACAGGCGAGTATGGTGACATGCTGGAAATGGGTATTCTGGACCCCACCAAAGTAACCCGCACCGCATTGCAGCAAGCAGCTTCCGTTGCCGGCATGATGATCACTACCGAGTGCATGATCACCGAACTGCCAAAAGAAGAAGCCCCAATGGGCGGACACGGCGGAATGGGTGGCATGGGCGGCATGGAAGGCATGATGTAACCTGCCTTTCTTGTGGCAACACTTGTTGCGCAAAACAAAAACCCCGCTCCGGCGGGGTTTTTTATGTTTAATCAGTAAATTAACCGCTTATAACCTTCTTACTTCCTATTCTTCGCCTCTTTCCTCCAGACTGAAAATAATGCAAGCTATATAGATATAAATGGATAAAAAATGATCTTATTTTCACGCCCGGTCTGTAAAGAAATTCAAAAAAGAGAAAAATAATTCATATTTTCAAATAAGTACGAAGTTAAGGCTGTTTTAATGTAAGATTTTATTTCTATTCTATACTGATTATAACGATAGATTTTTTAATAGGTTAAGGTGATCTTATGCAATGGTGGAAAAAACCTGATTTCGATCCCTACTTCTTCGATCCTGAGAAAAGTACCCGAACGTATGGGTTCATTTATAATAGCATCGAAATGCGGGATATTATTATTGATTATCTGGACTGGTTGAGATCTGACTATCCCGTTTGCAAGCAGGCGATTGATCTTTTGCGTGCCACCATCCAATTCAGAGCTGAAACTTCGCCCGAAAGCTATTTCGCCGAGCAGCGCAAGAGCGCGCAGGCAACACCTGAAGATTTTAAGGCTCCTCTGGAGAAAATGGCGAGCGTTATTCAAGCAGCGCAGCAGCAGTTATCTCTGCTGGATCGTCAGTCAAATGATTATCAATTCCTGTCTTCGGCCATCCGCTACTGCTTAACCAGTGTTAATGAGCGGATGAATAAATTAAAAATGAATGAAGATGCCATTTATCAAAAATATTTCCCAGGCTCCAAGCTGCAAAAGATGCTGGAAGAACAGGATATTTAAAAAGATAAACGTCAGCCAGAATTTATAAACGGTGGATTGAACGAGAGGCCTAAGGCATGTTGCATAATGATGTTACTGACATAGTAACGGATGAGGAGTTAGTAAAAGGATTACAAATAGAAAGAGAATTGAAACGTGGTGCTTTTGGCATAGTTTATAAATGTCAAATTACTACTCCTGAATTGCATCGAAAATTGGTCAAAATGGGTATTTGCGACGAGAAGAGTTTTGATCTTGTCATGAAAATGACTCAAAGTGGCGCTAACATCGAAGATTTTAAAAAAGAAGGCTTGATAGCTGATAAATTAAGAAAAATCGCCCTTGCCCGCAACGAAAAACAGCATTGTTATAATCTAGCAACACCCGCCATGTTAAATGGAAACCCAGTCATTCTTTCTCGTTTTGCTAACGGCGGCGATATACATAACTACTGTGGGAAAAAACAGGTTACAAATATTGAAGCTGCAACGTATTTTGTTTCTCTAATGAAGGCGCTCAAAATACTCAGTGACAATAATATATTGCATCATGATATAGCGGGGAGAAACCTTTTAATTGAAAACGGCCAACTTGTTATAACGGATTACGGTCTCAGTGAGGAAATGGTAAACGGTCAATTTGTCACCACTTCCGATGTCGGCCCAATCAGATGGATGGATAAAGGGCGATTGCTTTACAGGACAAGCACCCCTGCTTCCGATATTTATTCCGCAAAGGTCGCCATGATAGAAATCCTCGCCAATATGTGCGGAATAATGGGGACATCTATACTGGACGGTCTGGGTAGTATCTCAGAAGTTGCAGCCGCGATGGCTAAAGAAGGAGAAGATGCAGTTCTAGGAAAAATTTCGGCAAAACTTCCTCAGGGGAATGAATTATATCAAGCTTTCAAACCGTTTCTTACTCCGTCCACACATACGGGCACTACCGCTGCCATGGTATCAATTGATCCTGCCAAACAAAGAGAAGCTGATTACGAGGTTTTTCTGAAATGTTGCCAGGTCTATGCAGCAAAAAATGAGGCATTTAAAGCTGTATTAGAAAATAGCAATATTCATTCAGTATTAACCACTTCGCAAAAAATAGAAAATCCGGACGTGGTTATCAAGAACATGAAACCAGCCTCACCCAAACCAGGCGGACCTTATGCGACTCCGATATTCATGGGCCAAAATGAGCCCGAACGCATGGAAAATATTACTCCCGCTGCTTCCACCAGCGGGCTTAATCAGCTTAAAGATTACCTGAAGAATCATGATGAAAAAGAAAAGCCAGCCATCCTTGGTAAGCAGTTTATTACGTTAATACAGACGATAGAAAACATGCATAAAGGCGGCGATTTAAATCTTGATATATTGGGCGATAATATAAGAATTGATCACGAAGGAAATATATCCCTTAAACCTTCCCAATTCAAAACACCCATCGCAAAAGCAGCTGAGGCAAATGGTGCGCCAGATCAAGGACCCATTAGATATTTAGACAGAATTCGCATCACACAAAGAAGAGCAACCACTGCATCTGATTTTTATGCACTCAAAATCACTATGCTAGAGATGATCGCGGCTGCCTGCGGGATGCCAAACCTAAGCGTCTTACAGTACATTGATAGTAAATATGATCCGAAACTAGATGTAAAATTCCACGTTTACTATGGTGTGGAAGAAAAAGGTGAACGGTTCATCTTTAATCAGTTCAAACAAAATCTGGAAGCTTATCTTGATGCGCACCCCCATCCGGAACTGAGGCAATTTTACGAAGACTTTAAAGTTTTTCTTGATACAAATGACGATGTTAGTGCAAATCCTGATTTACAAACCAAACAAGACCTTGAAAATTTCAGGGTAGCTTGTCAGCGCTTTGCCCTACATAATCAATCTTTTGATAGCGTGGTGAAAAGCGTATTTAAACCAGATGCAGAAACAAAACCAACGATGCCACAAACAGACCGTATCATTTCTTCACCGCTTAATCATGACACGATTCCGGAAAGGCAGACGGAAACGACCGCTACTCCTAAACAGGGCGTTCCTGTTACGCCAGAACCCGTTACGCCTCCATCCGCGCAATCTGCATTTCAGGATTTATTCGATAAAGCCCGTACCGGCGCGCTCGAAACTAAACCCGATAAATTACCGGATTTCAACTTTAATAAATCGTCCATTCAAACCGATCTGGCCGCCGCGCACAATTACATCAAGGCGCTTCAGAAAGACGGGTTTTATGTCTATCAGGACAAAGGCAATGAACAATTAGTAAAATACAATCCTGATGCGCCCCTGGATCCTCTTAATCCTATCCATCCACATGAAGCAGAAATCCAGGCCATGCGTTTTTTGCGCGGGATGCTAATTATTGCAGAAAACAGTCATGACAAAGACAGAGAAAAACTGCTTCATGAGATTAAGCTAGCTTATAACGTTTATCTTTATCGCCTAGAAAAAAATCCAGCAGAGGTTGCCGACCATACACATCAGCTTGCGGAAGCATTTGCCAGTATTTTGTTGGCAAATCAAGGCCTGAGTGACATCAAAAAAGCACGCAAACAGGTGTTCATGGCACATGATATTGCCATTCTGGTAGAAAATCATCCGCCTGTTATCACCGTGTCACAATCTGACAAGAAGGTCACCATCGAAAAAGCCTCGCACCTCCCGATCAGCCCTGCATATTATGACAAACATTTTTCACAAGTTAGGAAGCAACCCTGGTTTAAAGACGCTTGCGGATATGGCGGAATTGATTCGTCCAAAGATAATTGGTTATCTCAATTCTTTTCAAAAAACCTGGATGAATTAAAAAAGCGCGGCCTGCCTGCACCGAGTTCCGCACGCTGGCTACCTTTACCGGGAAATTCCCAATTAATTGAAACCCACGTTGCCAATATTGATGCCAATGACCATCTTGCTACAGGCTTGACGACAAGTTTCGTCCGCATGGGCACCGTTACACCACTTCTTATTAAAGATAAAAAAACTCGCAAGGCGCTCGCCACTGAGCAATTAAAAGAAATTATAAAAGCTGAAATCGATGCACGTATAAAGGCGTTCAAGGAAATTTATGGCGCCTATGGCGAAAAAGATTTTTATATCAATTATCAGTCATTACTCTCGCCATGGAAATTAGAAGAATACGGTCCGCACAAGGACAACAACGCCAAATTTGTGCAAATGGGCAAAGAAGCCATGGAGGCTATTTCTAAGGAGATGAAACAGGTTGATGGCATTAACCTACATTTTTATCAGACAAATGCAGCGATCAATAAACGAACCGTCATCGGCGAAAATGAAATTGAAAACCCGCTGATACAATCAGATAAAAAGGATATGGTTATCCGCCGTAAAAAACTGGTCGCGGCTCAAAAAACCTTGAAGAACCTTTTGGTTTTAAGGGATGAACTTGATTTATTTAGAGAAGATAGCCTAATAAAAAATAGACTTCTGCCGGATTTAAATAAAGGTAAATTTTCACGAATAAAGAATCCGTTGAGTGCAGAACTGCAGCTTGAAGTCGCAATCCGCCTGCAAGCCGGCTTGTACTTAACCAAACTGCTTGACGGTGAGGAACCCTACAAAAGTCTCCCACCATATAAACGCAACCTGATGATGACTACACTGGAAACCCTGTTGATGGGAAGTCAGTCATTGACACTTGCAGGCTGCAAAAGCGCGAGAGACCGAACTGCCATTTATGCCGCTGCATTAAAAACCATGCAGGAAAACCCGAAGGCCATGTATGACTGGGAAACACTCAATGAAGGCATCATCAAATCATTGATACAAGGACACCACTTCCGCGCTGCACTCTGGCATGCTGCTACTGCCAAAGTAAGCGCTGTCAGTAACTACTACATGGAACAATTACCGGATGCGACACAAGAAGCGATTGAAAACTACAAACGGTTCACCAAATCCCTGGGCAGCCCGGAGGAATACGCAGCCAAGTTAGAAAAGAAACTATTAAAGAAAGCTAAAGCTGAAAAACCCGACGTAGTTGACCTATCCGACATAATGGTTTCCGGCGAACTGGAACGGGAAAGCACGCTCACTGAGGAACAGGATTCTCAAAAAAAGAGCCCCTATGACCCAATACCTCAACCGCAGGATGTTATCAGACCCACGCCAAATGAGTCGGATTCAGTAGTATTCAACCCCATGCCTCATCAGGATACTGTCGCAACATCCGAACATAGGCACGAAGAAGTTGTGACAGAACATGAACAGCCAGCGACATCAAACCATTATGAAAAACTTCCTGATGTCGAAAAGCCAAAAGAAGTTGATCTTAAACAACAAAGCGCCGTCCTGACAGAGTTTTATGCTTCTGAAAAAAAATTCCGGAACGACATGGAAACTTTTGTTAACTTCTTTGGCGATCTGAATAATCCGGAAAATCATCAGTACCTAAATAGGGGCGAATTACCCGAAAACGAGCTTGCCTTCCTCAAAACCTTTTTGATTCCGTATCAATTGGCGGCAACAAACCCTTATGGGGAGAGACCTCAGGATAATAATGAGGCTATACAAACTATCGTTGCGGTTATTTTCAAAGACCTCGACATCTTATTCAAAAGCGTTATAAGCAATCCGATTGAATACAAAAAATTTGTTGCTCTTGTGGATTACGTTGATACGCAAGGCGGATTCAAGGAAATTCAGCATTTGGGCATTAGTTCTTTTGCTATCAAATTGCAACAGCGCATCATGAAATATCCTTTATTATTAAAAGAAATTACTGATACCGTGCCGGAAAGCCATCCCTTTTATGCGCTTCTTGTCGACGCACGTGATAAAGTTATACAAGCAGTTAAATACATCAATGAGCATGAAAGAAATAATGCTGAAAAGGATATCATTGTCAATACAACTTATTTAAACGATTTAACTACTGCAATAAAAAAACAGATAAACAACATCAGTGATTATGGAAAGAAAAATTCCAACCCGCAGCGTAAGCAAATCGTTCAAAAAATACTTTCATCTCTGGAGGTAAAACCTACTTTGGCAGATAAGTTAACTTATCTGCATACCATTTTAGATCCTCGCTCCCCTGAGGCTAAAATTATTGACCATCACTTAAATGTTAAAAATTATTTCCGCAAAACCTCATTACGAATAAAGTTGGAAAATTTAGCTGAGTTACTTTCGGAAGCTAATCGTCAGGCCAAAACTTACGAAGAGCTCACCACCGCCCAGGCTCCTCATTTTGATCACGAGCCTTCTAATGCTGAAGTGCGGGATAGTTTAAGCAAAATGCATGACAACATGAGCCCTGAATTTAAGGTCGGGCAAAAAAAAGCGGCCAAAGATCCATCCAGCGGCGTTTATGAATTTCCTTATAGCTATGAAGACAAGGATAAGCAGCATTACAAAATTCAACCGGTAACATACCAGCCGGCAAAAACAGATCCTCAAAAAAATATTGCCGCCGTTATCACCAGCAACATCATGAATGCGCTGATCAATATCAAAAACAGTAGCGCATCGGCCTTTTTTGCGGTTCCCACAGCAAGCACGGGAGAAGAAGCAACACCTACTGGCGATAATCTCTATGTAGGCACAGTAGCCATCGATAATGCCACTGATTTGTTTCGCGTATTAAACCATCCAGCAAGAAGCGAGCTGACAGAAGCTTTCTGCAAAACCGACATTAACGGCAAGGTCACCTACGATGCCAACCATCGAAAAGAACCCGTCTTCGCCAATTTTGCGCCCATTGCTGTCGCATCACTTTTGACGGGCAGCTTCAATGTTTCGCCCGGTAATTTCAGCATAGCAACAGCTGAAACCACTCAAAAAAGCGACATCGAGAAAAGATTAAGCGAGCTGAATAATGTTCCGGCTGTTGATGGCGAAGTGTTACGTCTCTTTCTGAAAGGCACTGATTTGCCACAAATTATTACGGATATCGCCAATAATGAGCTAGGCAAGATGAGTCTAGCGGCACTGGAAGGCCTCGCTGCTTTCCTTAAAATCAAGCTCGATTACACAGCCGTTGTTGCAAAAGCCACCGAAGAAGGCCTAAGCAATATAGAAATTGAAAAAGCCAAGAAAAAGGAAGCCGCCGAGCAAATCAAATATTATTTCATTCGCAAAGGCATCATTGAAGGCAAGCTTGTTAAAAATTCACATACTGATGCGCTAAGAGATCTAGGCACCGAATTACACCTGCATGCCGTTGCTAAACATCCTTTAGCCGCAAGCCCAACTGATCATCTTCGTCAATTCCCACGTGACTTCAAGATCAATCCGGCATTCGCAAAAGAACTGGAAAGGCAAGCAAACGTCGACGAAGAGTTGACAGCCGCTATTATCAAATCCATGGCGGAACTAGAACATTTTTGCACGGCTGAATTTATTATGGATTTTGCCAGAGAACTGAGCCCCGACTTTAAAATCGATCAGCTTTTATCCGATTCACTTAAGGAAATAGGGCTGCCAGTCCATTCTTCTCATGGAAAAATCAATTTCGAACGTTATAACGAGAAAGATAGTGTCATTGTAAAAGCAGCACTGGTAGAGCTAACACAGAACTTCCTCCTTGCCAGAATGAAAGTCCGACAGGAAGAGGCGAAAAGGCTTGCCATGGAAATCAAATTGAGCCTTTGCCTTCAAAAACAACCCGATGGAGATTTCAAACCCGTTACTATCACGCATGAGGGAGAGAGTTACGATATCGCGTCATTAATTGAGCAGGATCCTGTTTATTTCCTGAAAGGCGATTTTCACTTCCGCGGCAGCGATCAACGCACGGTCATTTTTGGCCCGATCAATACAAAATTTCTCTTGGAAGAAAAACTCACGAATATCGTCAATCAGGAGCTAGTCAAACCAGAACATCTCGGTGCCATTAGCAAAGCAGCTGTAAATAAATTGTCTGCGCCAGCCGACATGAGCGTACTCAATCTGGTTTTTGACAATGCGGTGCTGATGCAAAACCGCGACCAAGTCATGAATGCGCTTGCCGCCCAGATTCAAAATAGCGACACCGCTTCCGTACTCGAAGATGCCATCTTTAGCGATGACAAGCAGTTTGACAAATACCGCAATGACTATATGGAACTGTGGCTGCGTTCAACACCGAAAACATCGCTCGTTGCCATTGATCGAATCCTGAATGACAGAACGTTTATAAAAAACCAAAAGGAAGCTTTAAATACGATCTCGAAATGCCTCGCCGAAAACAAAGATTTGCTTGATAACTTTGCCAATAGGGCCAGAATGGCATTAGAAACGGGCGAAAATTCAGTTCAGCATGCTGAACTCGTAGAGCTTTGGGTCAAGTCCACGCTTGCCATGGCTAAAAACAAACCCGACATAGTTGCCATCAGAAAACTGCTTCTATTTTTTACTGCCAAAGAAATGCAGCCTTATACAGCGCAATATTCAAAAGAAATCAGCATGCTCAACAATTATCTACGCCAGGAAAACACCAGCAGCATGCTCGTCAATCTAATTGATCAACTTATTGACCTGCTTAATATATTACTCCACATCCAACAGCAACAGGACAATGAAGTCAAATCGAAACCATCTATTGAAGCGCTGGAAGTACGACCGAAACATAGCCCAACTCTATTTGGCCAGCCAAAACCTGTTGCAAGGGATGAAGAAGCGTCAAATAGAAAAGTGCTTACCCCAACTCAAAAAAATAACGAATGATTTGGTTAATACAACCCATACAAATTGTTAATCAGATTCACCAGTAGATAAACAAAAGGTGAAATGACGCTGGAAAGGATGCCAGTGACCAGGAGCAAAATGAGAATCAGGAAACCGTAAGGCTCTATTACCAAACTCAGCCTAAAAGCCACATGGGGCGGCACCAGGCTCATCATGATTTTGCCTCCATCGAGCGGCGGCAGCGGTACTAAATTTAAAACGCCCAGCACAATGTTGATCATAACACCCGCATTACCCATGTACATAAGCGGCACCCCCAGCCAAAAATTCCCGCCATCGTAACTTAGCATACCCACTTTCATCATGGCGCCCCAAAACAGGGCCATCAACACATTCGCCATCGGGCCTGCCAGCGCAACCAGCGCCATATCACGGCGGGGATGGTTGAGATTGCGCATGTCGACCGGCACTGGTTTCGCCCACCCAAAGGCAAATTGAAACTGTGTCAAAAGGAGCAGCATCAGCGGCATGATGACCGTGCCAAACGGATCGATATGCTTGATCGGATTTAAGCTCAACCGGCCGGATAAACGCGCAGTCTGGTCACCAAAATAGGAAGCGACCCAGCCGTGCGCTACTTCATGCAAAGTGATCGCAAAGAGAAGAGGGAGGATCCATATGGCAATTTTTTGGATAACGGATAATTCCATGGCAACACAATCTCTACTATCTAATTCAGGCCACAAGGTTAACATGACATGCGCTCAAAATGCCAACCGATCGCAAGAAAGGCCTAGATTAACCTCGGCTTTCCGATTAGGATTATAAGAAGATGACGCCAAAAAAATGAGGTTAGCCGCGTGACACTAATCATCTTCAAAACCATTGCAGCAGTGATTATTTTCTTGATCAGCGTCGCCGCTGTCATTTACCCGCTTAAAACCAAACAGGAAATCGCGCCCGCCAAATTGCTTGAGCTGGGTGAAGCATTGGCGAGCGGCATCTTTTTAGGAGTGGCCTTCTTTCACCTGCTTCCCATCTCGATCAGCGTTTTTCACGAGTTCTTCGACACTGTAGAATATCCTGTGCCTGAAGCGATTTGCATGGGTGGATTTTTGCTACTGCTTTTTCTGGAGCGGCTTTCGCTCGCGCGATCCTTTCTCCAACCTACCCATTCCATCCCTGTTCTGCTGGCGATCGTGCTAGTCATTCATGCGCTCACCGAAGGCGCAGCATTAGGTATTGGTGAAAATATCAGCGACAGCCTGGCGATACTTATCGCAATCATCGCGCACAAAGGAGCCGCCAGCATTGCTCTGTGCATGGTCCTGATGCGCTACAATCAAGCTTATTCCCGCACGCTTTTAATCGTCATCCTGTTTGCTCTTATGACACCCATCGGCATCGCGGCCGGTACCGCCGTCGAAGTTAACACGCATGGCCGGGAATTCTGGATTGCTGCCTTCAATGCCTTCGCAGCCGGCACTTTTATTTACATGTCCACTATCCATCAAGCCCAATTTCATCAGCGCACAGAAGAAGAAGCTTATTCCATGAAAGAATTTGTGTTGTTCGCACTAGGCTTAATTGGAATGGGGGTACTGGCTTTGTGGACGTAAAAGAAAGGCACGTTCCTGTATGTAAACGTGCCTTATTGCTTTAGATCAACCCTAATTCCTTCACTGTATCACGCTCTTTACGGAGCTCATCAAGCGTAATCTGTATTTTTTGCTGCCCAAACTCATTATGCGTCAATCCGGTAATCACCTTGAGCTTGCCGCCTTCTGTACGGCAGGGGAAGGAGAAAATCAACCCTTCGTCTATGCCATATTCTCCCTGCGAACAGCGCGCCACCGAGAAGGCTTCGCCTTGCACGGTATCATGTGTAAGGTGATAAACCGACATGAGTGCCGCATTGGCAGCCGAAGCAGCAGAGGACGCACCGCGTGCCTTGATCACTTCTGCGCCACGGTTTTGCACGATAGGAATAAATTCGTTTTGCAGCCAGTTGATATCGGTAATGACTTCCGTCGTCGGCTGGCCATTAATTCTAGCATTATAAAAATCCGGATATTGGGTAGTAGAATGATTGCCCCAAATCACCATCTGTGTCACCGCTGTCACATCGACACCCGCCTTGATAGCCAGCTGGCTGCGCGCGCGTAATTCATCCAGCATGGTCATCGCATAAAAGCGGTCGCGCGGCACATCCGGTGCGCTATGCATGGCAATCAGACAGTTCGTATTGCAAGGATTACCCACAACAAACACACGCACATCTGAAGCGGCATAATCGTTAATCGCTTTGCCCTGCGCGGTAAAAATCTTACCGTTAATGCCAAGCAGATCGGCACGCTCCATCCCCTGCTTTCTTGGCACTGACCCAACCAGCACGGCCCAGTTTACATCGGTCATGGCTTCCTTGAGGTCTGAAGTAACCGTCACTTTCTTCAAAAGCGGGAACGCACAATCATTCAGCTCCATCGCCACGCCTTTTAAGGAAGGCAGTGCCTGCTCAAGTTCAAGCAGCCTTAATTCCACTTCCGTATCCGGACCAAACATTTGCCCCGAAGCAACACGAAAAACCAGTGCATACCCTATTTGTCCAGCCGCGCCAGTAATGGCAACTCTTATACGCTTATTCATGATGGGCTCCTTATCCTTTACAATTTGCTGTGCAAAAAAGTGCCTGTTAAGCCTTGGAGCGAGCCTGGCATGATGCCTGGTGCTCGATCCACCCGCTGGTTTTGTATGAAAACAAACCCCAAGACAGCTTTTCTGCTGTATAATTTGCCGGCTATTCTACTCGTTGAAGTTTACAGATGCCAATTTTTACTGAAAATTTACCGCTCAGCCTCTACATTCACATCCCCTGGTGCGTCCGAAAATGCCCCTATTGTGATTTCAACTCACATGAAGCGAGATCTTCCCTGCCAGAAGCAGACTATGTAAATGCCCTGCTGCAGGAATTGGATGCCCATTTACCACTGGTGCACGGCCGCCCGCTCACCAGTATTTTCTTTGGCGGAGGCACCCCCAGTCTCTTGTCCGGCAATGCTATTGAGCAGATCCTGGAAGGCATATCGAAGCGGATGGCGTTAAACCCGCAGATTGAAATTACCCTCGAAGCAAATCCAGGCACCATTGATCAGGCCCGCTTCAATGATTTTCACCGGGCTGGTATTAACCGCCTGTCACTGGGCATTCAAAGCCTGCAAAATGATAAATTGAAAAAACTGGGCCGCATTCACGACCGTGACCATGCGCTGCGCGCCATTAGCTGCGCTTTATCAGCGGGCTTCACCAATTTTAACCTTGATCTGATGTATGGGTTACCCGATCAGACCATCGAGGATGCGCTGCAGGATATTGATACTGCGCTTGCTTTTCATCCGCCTCATTTCTCCTGGTATCAGCTGACGATTGAACCCAATACGCTCTTTTATCATCAACCCCCTGTCCTGCCGCACGATGATATGCTTTGGGAAATGCAACTGGCTGGACAGCAGCGTATTGCCGCATCGGGGCTGCAACAATATGAAGTCTCCGCTTATGCACAACCGCAAAAAGCATGTGCTCATAATCTCAATTACTGGACATTCGGCGATTACCTGGGGATCGGCGCGGGCAGTCATAGCAAAATAACTGACCCGGAAACAGGCAAGGTAGTGCGGTTTTCGCAAGTCAGGCATCCCAAGGATTATCTTAATCCAGCCAAACGCCTTGCGCCCTTTAAAACTGTCTCAATGGAAGATCTGATCTTCGAGTTCATGCTCAATGTACTGCGCCTGACACACGGCATTCCTGCTTCCTTGTTTACGCTGCGGACTGGCTTGCCCTTATCCGTGATCGAACCGCTGCTTGCACAGGCCAAAGAGAAAGGACTCTTGCTTGATGATTCGGAAAATATAGTTGCCTCGACACTGGGAAAGCAGTTTTTGAATGATCTGATAACACTCTTTTTGCCCAAAACCCAAGCGAAGTAATCATGCATCTGCTGTCATTCCCGCGAAAGCGCACTATAGCTCAACTAGTCACACAAGAATTGACCACAATAAATATCAACAAAATGATAAGAAATACCCAGCGCATAAAAATCAATGCTGCTTATCGCACCGCCTACCATGACCCGGTTCCATGAAATATCCGCTACCCAATTCTGACTCAGATCATAACTGGCACCGGCGCTCACGGTAGGACGAAATTTCACTTCATTGGTGCTCAAGCCGCATTCCCGCGTCAAATCCGGATTGAGCGCACCTGATGTTCTTTCGTAAACAACAGCAGCGCCCGCCTTTCCAAAAATTTCAAAAGAACCGAGGCCAAACGATCCCTTGCCTACAATATCGAAATCACGCACACCCACTTTCGGTGTATTACATGTATCCACATCTTTAGTATCGTATTTAATATCTGAAAAATAGGTGAGCCCGCCTTCAACACCTGCATACTGATTGATTTTATAGCCGATAAATATGCGCCCGCCGAATTGTGTCGATTTGGGGGTAGCCGGAGTTGTCGTTGGAGGAGTAGTATCAGTCTGGGCTTGCTGCGTTCCGCCATTTGCGCTCGCTGAGCCTAACATTAATCCGGTATAGAAACCAGGCGCCACAGCATAAGCCTGGAGTGCAAAGGTACAAGTGAAAACAGTAGTTGCGGCGTATTTCGCTATTCCTTTTCGCATTCTTTCTTCCTCAAGATCATTAACGACCACACTTAGCAGTCATTCTGAATATTACACTGAGCCGAGACAAAAAAATTACTGCATCAGCTTAAGTGAGCAGGTGCTTCTTGTCCAGCCTATCGTTTTGCAAAATGCAGTTCGCGTACATGACGGCCTTCGCGCAGCGCACGGCGTTCAAATTTGGTAACAAGAGGACGATAAGGCGATCGCGGCGCAAATTGGTGCATTCCTGCAAGATTAAACAATGCTTCTTCCTCAGAAAGCACTTGCATCATTTGTATCGCATAATCTTCCCAATCCGTTGCCAGATGTAATGTGCCGGCTGGTTTTAATTTTGCAGCCAGCTTCTTGACCAGTTCAGGCTGGATCAGGCGGCGCGGATGATGCCGACGTTTTTGCCAAGGATCGGGAAAAAAAATCTGAATGCCTTCAAGGCTTGCGTCCGGAATACACTGGTCGAGCACGTCTACTGCATCCGCATGATACACACGAAGATTAGTCAGCGCATGCTGCCTGATTCCCTGAAATAATGCACCCACACCCGGTTTATGCGTTTCAATGCCAATAAAATCCTGCTCGGGACAGGACTTGGCAAGTGCCAAAAGTGAGTGACCGGAACCAAACCCAATCTCTAAAAAACGCGGCGCTTCGCGGCCAAATACAGCGTCATAGTCTAGCAGCCCGGATTCGGTCGAAAGGCCATAAAGCGGCAAACATTCGTAAAAGGCCTGTTCTTGGGCGGCCGTAATACGGCTGTTACGACCGACAAAGCTGCGTACGCGAAAGTGTTTGGGTGGAGTAGATATCATTGTGTGTGCCATTAATAATTCTTATAAGATGCTGCTTCTTTCATTAACGCCTGATAACTGGCAAAACGCTGGGGACTGATTTTACCACTGGCAACCGCAGCTTGCACAGCGCAGCCGGGCTCAACCAGGTGCTGGCAGTCACGAAACTTGCAGCCGCCCAGAAAAGACTGAAATTCCTTAAAGCTGCTTAAAACTTCCTGCCGGCTCACCGGCCATAAATTAAATTCGCGCACGCCCGGCGAATCAATCAGACTGCCGCCTTGCGGCAAATGATAGAGCCGCGTCGCCGTGGTAGTATGCTTGCCAGCACCTTTAGACGAAACTTCACCAATACGAATGGCTTCGCCATTGCCCAGAGCTGCAATAATGGAAGACTTCCCTACACCCGACGGGCCGACCAGCACGGCTGTCTTTTCTTTTAGCTGCCGGCTGAGATCCACCAAGCCCTCTTTTATGTAAATACTTGATAAAACAATAGGATAAGAAATATCCTGATAAGCCATAAGGCGCGCAAAAGCAGCTGGTTTCGCTGCCTCATCCAGCAAATCCACTTTGTTTAATACTAAAATCGGCTGGATTTTTAAAAGTTCGGCAGCAACCAGGTAGCGATCGATTAAGTATTCAGAAAAGATCGGCGGCGGCGCCATCACGATTACTATCGCGTCTATGTTCGCAGCAATCGGTTTCATTTTTCCCCTGTTATCGCCGCGGGCAAGCAGCGAACGGCGCGGCGTGATACCGGTCACAATACCCGTCGTGTCACCTTCCTTTTCCCAATGGACATAATCACCCACCACCGGTAATTCCTGATTGCGGCGTAAATGACATTGAAAAACTTGCCCATCCTCCGCCTCAACTGCCACACTATTTCCGAAATAGGAAATAACAAGGCCGCGCTCTGAAGTGGCCGGGTTATGATTGCTCTGTTTTTGCATGCTGTTTATTTTACCATTTTGCAAGAGGCTCTATATTACATGAAAATTTATCTGGTCGGAGGGGCGGTACGCGATAAATTACTTGGTTTGCCAGTCAAGGAACGAGACTGGGTCGTGGTCGGCGCTACTGTCAAGGACATGCTCGATCGGGGTTACCGCCAGGTAGGCAAGGAATTTCCTGTCTTTCTGCATCCAAAAACCGGCGAAGAATATGCTCTCGCCCGCATGGAACGTAAGGTCCGGCCAGGCTATCAGGGTTTTAACTTTGACACGTCACCCCACGTGACGCTGGAGGATGATTTAATACGACGAGACCTCACAATCAATGCCATGGCCGAGACCGCTCAAGGTGAACTTATCGATCCTTATCATGGCAAAGCAGATCTCGAAAAAAAGATCCTGCGCCATGTCTCACCGGCTTTTGCGGAAGACCCCGTCCGCATCTTGCGGGTAGGACGATTACTTGCACGCTATGCACACCTTGGCTTTCATGTGGCCGCCGAAACCATGGAACTCATGCGCAACATGGTTGCTTCGGGCGAAGTCAATGCACTGGTAGCAGAACGCGTGTGGAAAGAACTGGAGCGTGCGCTGGGCGAAAAAAATCCTGAAAAATTTTTTGATGTGCTCGCCGAATGCGGTGCCTTGCCTGTCTTGTTTCCACATTTACTAAAGGAGGGCGCCGGCATGAAAGGATTGGCAATGACGCATTCCATTGACATCCATCTGGATTCGATGATGATGCCTGTCGCGAAACCTGAAGAAAATATTGATGAGAAAGTTCAAACGAATACACTGTTAAGAACAGCAATCGCAGAAATACGTTTTGCGATACTGCTACATGCGTTACCCGAAGATGGCAATGAAAAATTGGAAACCAAAAAAATTATTTCTCACCTTTGCAACCGCTACCGCGTTCCCAACAGTTTTCGTGAATTGGCACTATTAACGGCTCAACATCATGAAAAAGCACTTCACGCTCAAACATTATCAGCCGATGAACTGTTACAGTTACTGAGCTCACTGGATATTTTTCGCCGGGAAGACCGTTTTAAAAAATTCTTATTCGCCTGTTTTTATATTGCCAAGGCACGCGGTGAGACTTTTGATCCCATGTGGTTGTTAGCCTGCGCACAAATTGCAAAAAGCATAGATGTGCAAGCTTTAATCGCCCAGGGATTTGAAGGAAATACCTTGGCACTTGAACTCAAAAGAAAGCGAAGCGAAAAGATTGAACAATGGTTAAAAACACATCAACAACTGTCCTCATAACTGTCTTTATCAACGAACAGCGGTTTGCTATCATTCCATGACCAGTTTTGCATCCCATCATAATAAGGAGAGCTCCATGAAACGCTTTGCCAAAAGTACCCTTACTGCCGCCTTGTTTGCGCTTGCCGCGCAATCCTATGCGGCCACTGCAGCAACGAATAATGCAACAGCAGCGCCAAGCAATGCTGCTGCCAATGTCAGTCCGGCAGAAAGAGCTAAAATTGAAGAAGTTGTGCATCAATATTTGATACGCAAACCTGAAGTCGTCGTCGAAGCATTACAAACCTTGCAGCGTAAACAGTTTGAAGAGGCTGAACAAACCGTCAAAAAGACGCAAGCTGACGCCACCCAATATGCGAATGCCTTATTCCACCAAGCCAATGATCCGGTTGCCGGCAACCCGAATGGCAAAGTGACGGTCGTTGAATTTTTTGATTACCAATGTCCGCATTGTGTAGATATGGCGCCTGCAATCGAAGGCATCATCAAAGCTAACAAAGATGTGCGCATCGTATTCAAGGAATTCCCTATTCGCGGCCCCATGTCTGAATTTGCCGCTCGTGCTGCGCTCGCTGCTAACAAACAGGGCAAATACTATCCATTCAGTCACGCTCTCCTTTCCGCCAAGCAGCCTTTGACCGAAGAAAGCGTATTAAAAATTGCGGCAGATAATGGCCTTGATGTGGAAAAACTGAAAAAAGACATGAACGACAGCAGTGTCGAAGCCCAGCTCAAGGCTAATTTCAAACTGGCCCAGGACCTGAAATTGTTCGGTACACCTGCATTCTTTATTGCAAAATCAGATGTCAGTGATAATAAAGGCAATGTTACCTACATACCGGGCCGCATGACCCAGGCTCAATTGCAAACTGAAATTGATAAAGCCGCTAAGTAAATAAAAAACACCCGGTTGCCTAGCAGCCGGGTGTTTTTCCATCTTTCGTTCTGCATCCAAGACATAACAAATCAAAAGTTGTTTTTCCTGCGCTTCCCGCCCAATCGCCCTACTCAGGCCGGTAGAAAACAAATAACAGGAATGTTATAAATTTAAATTGACCTCACTCTTTTATAAGGAAAACACATGCTAAGAAAAAATATACTTGCCTTTCTGCCGTTCCTGCTTTTCTGGCTTTCATGGAGTGCGCACGCCCAATCCATTAATAACCTCTTTCATCAGCCAGGCGATCCAGTAGCCGGCAATCCTCGAGGCAATGTCACTGTTGTTGAATTTTTTGATTACCAATGCTCGCACTGTATTACCATGGCTCCCGTCATGGCCGCCATCATTAAAGCCAATCCCAACGTGCGTGTGGTCTTCAAAGACTTCCCCATCCGCGGACCCGTGTCTGAATTTGCCGCTCGCGCTGCGCTTGCTGCTAACAAGCAGGGAAAATATTATTCATTCAGTCATGCGCTACTCACAGCCAACCAACCCCTGACGCAAGAATCCGTTCTAGATATGGCAAAAGCGGAAGGTTTAAATGTCAGCAAATTGAAAAAGGACATGAATAGCAGCAGCGTCAAAAATCAGCTCAAAGCCAATTACAACCTGGCGCTTGCCTTGAAATTATCCGGCACACCTGCCTTCTTCATTGGTAAAACCAATGCCAGCGGAAACAGTGATATTCGCTTCGTACTCGGTGCGATGAGCCAGAGTGAACTGCAGGATGCAATTGATAACGCCAGCAAATAAAGCAAATCACCCCGGCTTTAAGCAAAGCCGGGGTACACTTGATTGATTTCCCATCGTCTCGCTTCGCTTTACTTCCTTTCTTTTTATTTACCACTCGGAACACTGGCAAGCGGATTAAAACGGTGTTATAACTTTTTAATTCTATCCATAACTGGAGTTTGGCCATTTTTACAAAATGCTCAATAATGCCGTCATCCTGAGAGCGTTTTTTTGCTCGAAGGATCTCCCGATGCACAAAAGGAGATCCTTCGCTTCGCTCAGGATGACAGCTTTGTGAGCACCTTTCAAAAATGGTCAAAGTCCAATATAAATAGAGCGTGTTTACTTACCCATCCCGTCTGCAGGATGACGCGGTCAATAAACACCTTTCAGAAAATAGGAGACACGGATGTCACGGACAGGAAAAATATTTTTTTTATCTTCAGTTGCTATTGCTATCACTGCTATCTTTCCTTTTACTGTTAAAGCACAGCCAACGGAGTCAAAACACGTTATTGTTGCGCCGCCCTGTCTAATAAAAAATATTAACACGGATTATAAAATTTTATCCTCCACCAAACAGCTTGTGTTAATCGAAACAGATGCTGCTGGTGTGCAGCAGCTAATGGCAACAAAACATCAGCATAAAAGCCTGTGTGGCGGATTCATGGATGTAACTCAAGATTGGCACATGTCCAATACCAAAATACGATCTTCTGGAAAAGAGGCAAAATCATTTTTGCTGAATTACGAAACACCTCACGCTTCGATTGCGCAAAATCAAAAAGCGTATAGCATTCAATATTCGCAGCAAGTCAATCAGTTGCTGACTCAAATCAATCCGCAAAACATGTGGAACAACCTGACACAATTAACTAACACTTTCCAAAATAGAAATGCAAATACCGATTACGGATTGCAAGCAGCAAACTGGATTAAAGCCCAGGTTGAAACCATGGCAAGCGAAACAGGTCATGATGACGTCACTATTTATACTGTAGCAACAGGCAAATATAAGCAGCCTTCTGTGGTTGCCAAAGTGGGTAATGGAACAGGCCCCGGCATTGTGATTGGAGGGCACATGGACACTATTGTTTTTGGTTCCAATACACAGCCAGGCGCAGATGATGATGGCAGCGGCACGGTCACTGTGCTTGAAACTGCTAGAACCGTGCTGTTTAGCGGCCTGCACTTCAAAAAACCCATTTACTTCATCTGGTATGCAGCTGAAGAGCAAGGAATGATCGGATCTTATAATGTAGTAGCTGATTTCAAAAGCAAAAATATTCCCGTAGAAGCCGTCATTCAATTTGATTTGACTGGTTTCGCTTATCAAAATGAGCCCACAATGTGGTTAATGGATGATTATGTGAATGCCAATTTGACTAGCTTCCTTGAACAGTTAATAACCACCTATGTGAAACAACCTGTCAAACATTCACGCTGTGGTTATGCCTGCAGTGATCATGCAAGGTGGTATAACAAGGGTTATGCAACCGCATTACCAGCAGAAGCAGCTTACGAGAATTCTAATCCTTCCATTCATTCAACATCAGACACCATGGAAAAGTTATCGCTAAACCATATGACAGATTATGCCAAACTGGCCGTTGCCTTCGCAGTAGAGATGGCAGAGCCAGTGGAAAAGAAGTAGGGTAAAAGCTATTTATTCTAAACAACTGTCATTCCCGCGTATAAATGTAAAACCGCGCGGGGATGGAGCTACTAGAAATTTAGCAAATAATTGTATTTGTCTTCCGCATGAATGAATTACCAACAATCCGTTTTCATTTAAAAATCTCAAGGAGAGAATTATGTTAAAAAAACACAACAAATTGATTTCATTTTCACTGAGTTTATTAGCTGCTGCTTCATTTGCCACTCACGCACAGCCGCCAACGCATCAGCGCATTGTCGTCGCACCGCAATGTTTAATCAAAAATTTCAGCGCAGATTATAAGTTGTTAGCCTCCACCACCCATCTGGTTTTAATTGAAACAGGCGAAGCAGGCATCAATCAATTAATAGCAGAAAAACATCAACAAAAAACAGCTTGCGGTGGCTTTATGGATGTTACCCAAGATTGGATGACAACACGTGCCAAAGCACGACTAGATGACAATGGAGCAAAATCCTTTTTAGAAGGTTATGAAATGCCGGCTCAAACTTCGCTAGCAAAAAAACATAGTGCCTATGCCATTCAATACAAAGACCAGGTGAACCAATTGCTCAAGGGATTAAATCCGGAATCGATGTGGTCGCAACTCACGACACTGACGACTTTTCCGAACCGGATGGCAACATCAGATAATGGAAAAAATGCGTCAGACTGGATTAAAAACCAGGTTGAAAGCATGGCAAGAGAAACAGGCCATGATGATGTGACGGTTTATACGGTGAGCACGGGCAACTATAAACAGCCTTCTGTGGTTGCCAAGCTGGGCAATTCAAACATACCGGGTATTGTGATCGGTGGCCATATGGATACACTTTCATTCAGCTCCAATCGACAACCCGGTGCAGATGATGATGGTAGTGGCACCGTAACAGTATTGGAAACAGCGAGAATCTTGTTATCCAGTGGAATGCACTTCAAAAAACCCATCTATCTCATCTGGTACGCAGCAGAAGAGCAGGGCTTAATTGGGTCACAGTATGTCGTAGCGGATTTCAAAAAGAAAAATATCCCTGTTGAAGCTGTCATGCAAGTAGACATGACGGGATATTCAAAAGATAAGACAATGTGGCTCATTAATGATTATGTTAATCAAGACCTGACCGCTTATCTTGAAACGCTAATCAAAACGTATGTTAATCAACCCGTTCAATATACGCGCTGTGGTTATGCTTGCAGTGATCATGCTACCTGGCACAAGAATGGCTTCGCGGCTTCTATGCCATTTGAATCTTCCTTCGGCGATGACAACCCCGATGTACACAGCTCAAAAGACACCATGGACAAACTGTCGCTTCAGCACATGACAGATTATGCCAAACTGGCCGTGGCATTTGCGGTGGAGCTGGCAGAGCCAATCGCGTAAAAGCTTAATAAATCAGGCATGGCAGCGTGCAACGAAACAATGCAAGCTGTCATGCTTTCACTATCAAACGCATGCCTGCCACAGGTGGGAATCCAATGCTCGCGATAGTTCAATATATGGACAAAATTAACCCGATACCTGTTGTTATTCTGCTCCAAGGCGCTGTAAAATAGTCATCCTCGATAGAACGCACTGAGCCAAATTATGTTGCAAACTTTCTCAACCATGGCATGGAACGAGCCTTTTTCTGATACTGATAAGAGGCAAGCTATTGAAAATCTGGAAAATGGCAGGATACTTTTTTTTCCCCAATTAGCTTTTTCCCTTTCGACTGATGAACAAGTTTTTCTGTCACCACATTACGCTGATCCCCATGCGAAAAACATCAGTTATCATCCCCAGCACCATAAATTATGGGGAATGCGGCATTTAACCGATCAGCAGCATATTCAGTTAAAAACCATGCTGGATCGCTATTCCCGGTATGCTTATCAGTTGGTGCAAAATCTGTTGCCCCATTATGCACCGCAATTAACAGTCGCTCGCACCAGTTTCAGGCCTGTACAAATCACCGGCCGCAAAACATCCTATCGCAAGGATGACAAACGGTTACATGTGGATGCTTTTCCGTCCGCCCCCAACCAAGGCAAGCGCATTTTGCGCGTATTTTACAACGTAAATCCTCACGGTGAAGACCGCGTATGGCGGGTAGGCGAGCCGTTTGAAAAAGTCGCTCATACCTTTCTGCCTCGAATAAACAAACCCATTCCAGGGACGGCCGCACTTTTGCGGTTATTAAAAATCACCAAGAGTTACCGCACTCGCTATGATCATTACATGCTGCAAATACATGATCACATGAAAGCAGATGAACGATATCAGCAGCAGGCCGACCAGCAGGAGATACGCTTTCCTGCGGGCAGCGCATGGATCGTGCAGACAGATGATGTTTCACATGCCGCCATGCAGGGACAATATTTACTTGAGCAAACTTTTTATCTGCCCGTGCATGCCATGCAGGATGAAACACGTTCCCCACTGCGTATTCTTGAAAAAATCACGGGGCAATGTTTGGTATAATAATCGGTGATGAATTCATTTATAAACCCGAAACCGGAGTGATGTTTTGCAATAAGCAGAGCTCCATGAATCTTCAATAATTTTTCTAGCTCATTCATAAAACCAGACACTTCAATTTTTAAATTTAATGAAGCATGCCATACAAATTGCCTAAAGCCTCTAACCTCTTGTTTATTCTAATTAATTCGTTTAAACCAAGTTCCTATTGATCGTCTATAATTAAGTGCATAAATGACATTTTTCTATTCGTACAGAGTAATTATGGGGGTGAAAAATGTTTTCTGATAATCCAATAATAAGAGAGCTTAGGGACGCCCTTAAAAATAAAGATGAACAGAAAATTCTTAGCTCCCTTTCACTACCCATGTCGCCCGAGCTTTTGAATGATTGTTATTCTGAAATTCTTCAGTATATCCCCGCCCATTTTTTAACTGAATCTAGTCAACAAAGTGATTACACGAGTGCAATAAGTATTTTATTGGGAATGAATCCTAAGCTCCTGATTACCAATCACCTAACACAACGAAATAATTTGATTGATAGGCTATTAAAAAAATTAAACCCAGAATCATTTGCGACGAATCCCGGTCAACTGAAGGCATGGATAAAATTTACTGAACCCACCGATCAAGATGATGATTATGATTTAAAATTAAAAATTCGAGATGAGATTTTCAAAAAATGTGAGAAATTATATAGCAAAATAAATTCAAATAAAAAACCGCTAAATTTGAAATCAAGCGATATTCAAAATTTATTTGATGCGTATTCTGCACTAGATTCTACTTCGCTTGCAAGTGGCAAGTCAGCCAAAGATGAATTATTTAAAGTACTCTTAAGACATTTCGTGGAACAAAATAAGCTTTATTTGGATAATTTTAATGTTAATGAATTCTATAGCATCATTAATAACCCAAAAAACAAACTTAATGACTTGATAAATAAATTATTTGAGATGTCAAACCATAATAACAGGTTCAATTCAAATTTAATTTCCTTTTTGGATAAACTTAATTTTCAAAATGTAAAAGTCAGTCATGATGCATCTAAAAAAACATCTATGTGGATGAGCAAACGAGATACTGATGAGCTATTTAGCACATGGAAAACTATTTTTGACCATAATATTTTATGGGAAAAAATAATTCCCAAATCAAAAATACCATCTATGTTTTCTGGAGACAATCAAAAAAAATTATTGGCCGTGAGAGCTTTAATACAACAATCCAAATCTATTCAGCAGCTTTATGATGCGATTATTGAATTGGAAAAAATCAATCAAAACAAGGATGTTTCTGACTACATCAATGGTGCAAAAATTAACATCTTAAATCTATCACTTCCAGATGAAATCAGGAATAATTTACCTATTGATCATGCGCCCAGTGCGCCGCCCAATAATGAAACCATTATCGATCGTTCTATCAATAATATTTCAACAGCTATTAAAAACAGAAATTGGGATGAAGTTATTTCTATTTTAGAAGAATTGGAATCAATGCCCGATAATGATGAATGGATGTCGCCTGTTTACTCTCACATATTAACCGCGATTCCACACTGCTTGTCGGATAAGCGGATCGCAGCTAAGGATAACATCGACATTATAGAAATATTGCTTAAATTGGATCCTCGTTTTGCCACCCCTGATCAGCAGTCGGATGGGATGCAATTAATTTGGGAAGCATATACTAAAATTAGCAAAATTGATTTAATAATGCATTTTGAAGATTTGCTTTATTTAACACAATCAGCTAAAAATGATCCTGATTTCCTTGTTAAATCGCAGATTCGTGAAAAAATACTCGCAGATTGCTCGACTTTTTGTGAAAATTTTTCTTCAAATTTTGAAACTCTCTCAGATTTATCTCGATTAAGATATAATCGCTATTCAGATAATATAGAAAACTCTCCTAGTAATATTGCCAATACTTTTTTTGCGATTTATTTCCAGTTGAGCAAAATACCACTTGCTAGTGCGCGCAAACTTGAAGATGAAATATTTAAATTAACCTTAAAAGTTAATATTAGGAGACATCTTGAAGATCAAGAGCATCCAAAACGGAGAAATGAGATTAATTGGGTCAGTGAATCAATCCTCATTGCGCTGATGAGCATGTGCAACAACCCAGAAACTACACAAAGAGATCTGCTCGTATTTATGAATAATCATGTCAGGAATGATCACAGACCGAGCGGAATAGATTGTGTATTCCGACCTTATTAGACCACCTATTCCGGTAACATTGGGCCATCCATTCTGATTTTTCTGGGCCACTGGTTCTGGCCGTATTGGATCATCTGTTACGGGACATTGGGCCAGTGATTACGGCGTCATTGGGCTACTTACCAGCTCACGATAGTTTATTTTTTATACAATATCCTCTTGTTTTCAAAGCGAGGGGGTAGTAATCGTGAGATATATAAGTATGCGTAAAATCAGTGAAGTTTTAAGGCAATACCATGAGTTAAAATGCAGCCATCGAGTTATTGCAAGAAGTTTAAATATTGGAAAGACAACCGTTACAAGATACTTAGAACGGGCGAAAGCAGCAGGAATTAATTGGCCTTTGCCGCAATCGATGACAGAAGAAGATTTATACAATCGTCTTTTTCCATCTGCTGTAAAGGTCTCAAGACAGAAGGCATTTCCTGATTGGGAACGGGTCTATAAAGAGCTACGCAAAAAGGGCGTGACCTTACAACTACTCTGGCGAGAATATCGCGATGTTCAGCCGGAGGGCCTGGGTTATTCCCAATTTTGTACCCACTATCGAGCTTATCTCAAGGCGACATCACCCATCATGCGGCAAGTACACAAAGGTGGTGAAAAAACATTTGTAGACTATGCGGGCATGACAGTACCTTGGATTGATCCAGGGACAGGCGAAATTCATGAAGCACAAATTTTTGTAGGCTGTTTAGGCGCATCACAATTTACTTTTGCTGAAGCAACTGCCACGCAGCAAATACCTGATTGGATTCAATCACACGTCAGAATGTGGGAATATTTTGGCGGGGTCAGTGAAATCGTTGTACCAGACAATTTAAAAGCGGGTGTAAAAAAATCTCACCGCTATGATCCCGACATCAATGCAAACTATCAGCATGTGGGCGAGCATTATGGTTTTGCCATTGTTCCTGCGCGTGTTTATGAAGCAAAAGACAAAGCAAAAGTTGAAAATGCGGTTGGTATAGTTGAAAGACAAATTCTTGCGCCAATGCGGCATATCACTTTTACGAGTATTGCTGAAATTAACGCAGCCATCAAACCTCGTCTTGCTGTCCTTAACAATCAATCCTTTCAAAAAATGAAAACATCAAGACGGGCATTATTTGAAGAAATAGATAAATCAGCGCTAAAGCCACTGCCACCCGAAAAATACCAATACGCCGAATGGCAACACGCAAAAGTTCATATCGATTATCATTTTGTATTTGACGATCATTATTACAGCGTGCCGTATAAATATATTCATCATGAAGTTGAGATCCGTGCTACAGCTAACACGGTGGAGTGTTTTTATGAGAGAAAACGTATTGCTTCACATCCACGCAGTTATCATCGGTATAAACACAGCACCATCAAGGAACACATGCCGCCTGCACATCGTGCACATGCGGAATGGTCGCCAGACCGCATGAAGCGATGGGCAAATAAAATTGGCCCGCATACGATGAAGTTTATTGATCGCTTAATCGCCTCGCGCGCGTTTCCAGAACAAGCTTATCGCGCTTGCCTTGGTGTGCTTCGCCTAGGCTCAAGATATGGCGAAAACCGTCTTGAAAAAGCCTGCGCTATCGCCAATGAATCTGGTGCAACACGTTACAGCCAAGTCGAAGCAATATTAAAAAACAAACTTGATACTGTTCCCAATTCTCATTCGACGAATACGCCTGTTATTTCGTCGCATGGAAATATCCGTGGTTCTGACTATTACAAATAAAACTGGAGATAAAAAGATGTTAACTCAACCAACGTTAGAAAAACTAAGAGCGCTAAAATTATCTGGAATGGCAGAAGCTTTTTGTGAACAATTACAAAAACCCATGCCTGATCTGGATTTTGAAGCTCGCTTAGGGTTGTTGATCGATCGTGAATGGTATTTGAGAGAAAACCGCCGCTTAAACAGACGGCTTGCACAAGCAAAACTTAAAGCTCAGGCTTGCATCGAGGACATTGATTTTAAACATACCCGCAATTTAAACAAAACTGTCGTACAAGAACTTGCCCGAGGGCAATGGATTCAACAACACTTGAACTTACTGATTACTGGGCCAACGGGTTGCGGCAAAACTTATATTGCCTGCGCGCTTGCACATAAGACTTGCTTGATTGGCATGTCTGCGCGTTATTATCGACTCCCACGTCTTTGGCATGAATTAAAAATCGCAAAAGCAAATGGTAGCTATGCTAATTGGCTCGCACAACTAGCAAAAATTGATGTTCTTATCTTAGATGATTGGGGATTAGCAACTCCTGACGATGACCAACGCCGCGATCTGTTAGAAATACTTGATGATCGCTACCAACGAAAATCAACTATCATCACCAGTCAGTTACCAATCACACATTGGCATGAACATTTGAATGATGCCACTCTTGCAGACGCTATCCTTGATAGATTAATTCACAACTCAATCAGATTGGAATTAGATGGCGATTCACTTAGAAAAAAACAAAAATCTTTACAGACCGATGAAGTTTAACAGATAATGCCGTCGTGACTGGTAAAGTTGTCCCAATAAACCGGAATCATTGTCCCCTTACGGACTGGAATTAATGGTCCTTTCGATCGGAATACACAATAGATTTTGGCTGTCGCGATTTTTTTTCTAAAATACGACAAAAGTTTGGCTTCCATTTTTATGAAATTAATTCTAAAAAATCCGGAAAAAATTGGGAATTGCTCACAGATAATCAGGCAAGTATGATCATGGTGAGGTGGAAAAATATTTTTAGTAATGATATTTTTTGGACGAATATTTCTTCTAACTTACCCCCCTCCCGCTTGCCCGCAATTCGCCGATCTATTTTGGCTGCTAGAAATTTTCAAGAGCTATATGATGCAGTAGGAAAATTGGCATCGCTTGTTAAAAAGGAATCTTCTCTCATTAATAAGATAATGACTGATATTTTTAATATGAGCCCGCCTGAATATGCACATGATACCCCGCAGCAACCCAATGCACCGATGATCGATGAGGAAACATATGCCTCACTCCACTCACAAGTTGCTTTACAGCAGCTGCCAAGCGCTCCACCTTTGGACGAAGAAACACGCAATTTGCTTTTTGAAGAAAATAAACAAAAAGAACGTGCTTTGATCGAAAAGGGACAGGTTGACATTTGGAAGTCGTTGCTTTTAAGAGATGAATTGTTTAGTCATGCTGAAAAGCTACAAAAAGGCTCTATTTTCTCCACAGCTGCTCAAGTTATTAAGAAAAATCCAATTTATACTTTAAGTTTTACTGACATCAAGAAATTAATAGCAAATGCAAGCACCTTCAATCATCTTTACTATGCAGTTGATGAATTAAAACGGTCTAATAAAAACAAATCTCTCAGCGAACTTATCGGTGACATACGAAAATGTATCGCAGACAAAAAACCACCAAGCGAAGAGATCCAAAATGATTTTTGCAATAAGCTTGGTATAAATCTGTATCCTACCGATGAAATGCCTGCATCTCAATTAGAACCCCTACAAATGGAAGTGCAAGTAAGTCAACCTCAAATGGATAATCATGAAATAAGCGGCGAATATAATGATTTTTTAAAATTTAACCCGAAACAAATCCAATCACCCGATTTTCGAGAGCAGAGCATCAGCGGCCAATATAGCGAATATTTAAAACCTCATGCTCTGGCATCCTCTGAAACCAGCCAGCCTCCTCATGATGCAAAATCGGTTAATCCATTAAGTGAGGGATCTGGTGAAACCCAACAAGTTGAAAATGAGGGTGAATTGCAGAAAGCAATTAAAAAAGAACAGGAAAATATACCTGAACAACCAGGGAAGGATAAAATACTAGAAAAATTATTAGATATGGCTCGCTTATTGTTAATTGAATCAGAACAATTGAAAGAAAAATCGCACTTATTGCCTTTTGAAAAAAGCAGAACGGATTTATCACAATTTGCCAAATACCTTGATAGCCTTCTTCAAAATACAGAAAAAGTACAACTCGACCTTGAAGAAGTGAAAAAAAATATCAGAAATTGCAGATATGCTTTTGATCTTTTCAGGAAAGTAATAGAAAAAAAAGATAAAACAATTCATACGAAAATGTTTTCATCAACTGCGGATTTGAAAGAATTAGAAGGCATATGCGTACCAGATGAAAAGATAACAACAGAGCAAGAAGTGGTCATTAAGAAAACGAAAAAAGGACTGGAAAAAGGTTAATGAGCGGCTATCCATTCCGGTTAAATCTAAAAGTTCCCCTCCTCAACTCGCTATCGCAGTAGCGCTATTGGGCGATGAAAGCAGACGATGCGGTTTAACACGGCCGTCAGACATGACTTCACCCACACCCAGAAATCGTGCATCTTCAGTAAGCAGACGCACTAGGGGCGTATCCAGTGTAAAAGGCGCCCGCACAGGTTGCCCCATGCGTAAATAAAACGCCGCTGAGGTCGACAATTTCACTGCTGGATAAACCTGCACCGCTGTTTCAACTGGTAAAAGACAAGCGGCCAATCCTTCATAGCCGGTGGTTTCCGCAATCGCTTCCAATGTCGACAAGGTATACATCTGCGCATTGCCATAAGGCATTACAGTCAGTCGCCGTAATGCAATTACGTGACCACCACAACCCAATGCGCGGCCAATATCTTCTGCCAGTGTTCGTATGTAGGTTCCCTTGCTGCAATGCACAGAGAAGGTGCATTCATCCTGTTTAAGTTGTTCCAGCTTGATAGAAAATATTCTGATCCGTCGCGGCTCACGCGCAACCTCGATGCCACGCCGCGCGAGCTCGTATAATGGTTTACCCTGATGCTTGATGGCGGAGTACATAGGCGGAACTTGCTCAATCTCGCCAAGAAAAGTCTTCATGACCTGCTCTATGCGATCAGTCGTCACATCGACAACAGGAGCGGTTGCAACCACTTCACCTTCCGCATCACCTGTGGTGGTTTGCACGCCCAGCTTAACAACAACATGATAGGTTTTGTCGGATTCCAGCAGAAACTGTGAAAATTTGGTTGCCTCGCCAAAACAGAGCGGCAGCATACCTGTCGCTAGCGGATCCAGGCTTCCTGTATGACCTGCTTTTTTAGCACTAAACAGGCGCTTTACCTTTTGCAAGGCCGCGTTAGAAGTGATATCGATGGGCTTGTCCAGTAAAAGAATACCGTGAACTTGGCGTCGCATGGTTACGTTTAAATCCTGTTTTGTGATTTTTTAAGTCAACCGCCCGAGATCTATTCTTTCGTTTTTTTTTCCGATTTTTTCACCGCATTATCAATCAGCGATGATATCTTAAATCCGCGCGCAGTGGATTCATCATAGACAAACTTGAGTTCGGGAACGACACGCAAGTCAACCTCATGGGCAAGATTATATCGTAATGATTTGGCAGTGTTATTCAATGCTTCCACGATTTGCTTGATTTTGTCTTCCTCATCCGCGAGAACACTGACATAGACTTTGGCATACGAAAGATCGCGTGACACGGTGACACTGGTAATCGTCACAAAGCGAAATCGTTCATCCATCTCGGTTAGCAGCATATGCGCTAGCGTTTTCTGAATGAGATCCGCCACGCGCTGAGTTCGATCAAAGCGCCGTTTCATCTAGTTAGACCTCTCGCTTCACTTCGATCTTTTCGAACACTTCAATCTGGTCGCCAGCCCTGACATCGTTGTAGTTCTTCACCGCGATGCCACATTCCATGCCTGCGCGCACTTCAGAAACGTCCTCCTTGAAACGACGCAATGACTCAAGTGAACCTTCAAATATCACCACATTGTCGCGCAGCACGCGGATGGGAAAATTACGTTTAACAAAGCCTTCTAACACCATGCAACCGGCAATAGTGCCCGTCTTGGAAGAACGAAACACTTCGCGCACTTCCGCAAGACCCACAATACGTTCATGGATCTCCGGTGCGAGCACACCGCTCATGGCTTTCTTCACCTGGTTAATCACATCGTAAATGATGTTATGGTAGTGCACATCCACACCGTTGGTTTCCATCAGTTTGCGGGCTTCTGCATTGGCGCGAACGTTAAACGCAATGATGATGGCTTTGGATGCGATGGCAAGATTGACATCACTTTCATTAATACCGCCAATGCCGCTCGAAATAACGTTGGCCTTTACCTCAGAGGTAGACAATTCGGTCAATGCCTGCTTCAGCGCTTCAACGGAACCGAGTACATCGGCTTTCAAAATAATATTTAAAGTGGTCGCCGTCTTTTCCTCTTCTATACGCTGCAATAAATCTTCCAGTTTCGGGGCTTGCCTTGCCAATTTTACCTCACGGTGTTTTGCCTGGCGGAATGCCGCCACTTCTCTCGCACGTTTTTCATCAGGCACAATAATAAAATCATCACCTGCCTGTGGAACGCCAGAAAGACCCAGCACTTCAGCGGGAATAGAAGGTCCTGCGCTTTCAATCGGCTTGCCGGTTTCGTCAAATAACGCGCGAATACGACCGTATTCAAGACCCGCAAGAATAATGTCACCCTTGCGTAATGTTCCTTGCTGAACCAGTACGCTCATCACAGCGCCTCGTCCACGATCAAGACGGGATTCAATGACAACACCGCGTGCGGGACAATCAACAACCGCTTTAAGTTCTAATACTTCAGCCTGTACCAGCACGGAATCCAGCAGGTTATCGATACCCATACCCGTCTTTGCTGAAATAGGCACAAACATGGTATCACCGCCCCATTCTTCAGGAATCAACCCCTGCTTGGCCAATTCGTTTTTCACACGATCGGGATCGATACCGGGTTTATCCATCTTATTCATTGCGACCACAATGGGTACGTTCGCCGCCTTGGCATGCTGAATAGCTTCAACGGTCTGCGGCATGACGCCATCATCGGCAGCCACCACCAGAATAACAATATCCGTTAATTTTGCACCGCGTGCACGCATGGCGGTAAACGCAGCGTGGCCAGGCGTATCAAGAAAAGTAATGGTTCCTTTGGGTGTTTGGACATGGTAGGCGCCAATATGCTGTGTGATACCACCGGCTTCAGAAGCGGCGACTTTGGTGGTGCGTATATAATCGAGCAGTGTTGTTTTGCCATGATCAACGTGACCCATGATGGTAATAACAGGGGGACGCAGTTGGGCTTCTCCCTGCACTTCGACAGATTTCGCCAATGCTTCTTCGATCGCATCTGAACTGACAGGCTTTGGTTTGTGCCCCATTTCTTCAACGATGAGAACGGCCGTATCCTGATCAATGGTCTGGTTAATCGTGGCCATGACACCCATTTTCATGAGCACCTTAATTACTTCAGCTGCCTTCACAGACATTCGCTGTGCCAGCTCCCCCAGGTTGATCGTTTCGGGAATTTCGACTTCGCGTACCACTGGTGCAGTGGGTCGGGTAAAAGCTTGTACTTTGACTTTAGGTTGTGCGCCCGCCCGCATTTTGCCGCCTCGTCTTACGGCGGTATCAGCTAAATCGTCATCCGCATGCCGCAGCACACGACTTAAATCAGCGCCTCTCGCTAAAAGGGCTTCAAAATTTCTTTCCTCGACAACGCGGGAAGCATCACGCACTTTCTTTTTCTTTTTCCGCTCGCTTTCCAATTCTTCTGCTTCAGCATCACGGAATTTTTCTTTACGCTTAACAGCGGGCTTGGCTTTTTCTTCCGCTGTTTTTTCCTCTGCCGTTTTAGCCGCAGCTTCCTGATCGGAAACCGCTTCTGCAGGCACTGCCTGCGCTTCGCCGGTTGGTTCCGCTACAACTTCAGGTTTAGCAGCTTGAATTTCGGTGACTCCGGAAGGCGTTTCTGATACTTCTACGAGTGTGACAGGTTCAGCCTTGGCTTCTTCCGGTTTGCCTTTGGTTTCTTCTTCACTTAACGCGCGTTTTACATAAGTCCGCTTCTTGCGCACTTGAATACTGACCGTCTTGCCTGCGCCATGTGAACCGCCCAGCTTGATTTCGCTCGTTTTAGCTCGTCGCAATACAATTTTATCCGGCGCAGCTTCCTGTTTGGCGCCATGATGCTGCTGAAGATAACGCAAAAATTTTTGCATCTGATCTTCGTTGATAAATTTGTCTACCTTAATGCCGGCATCTTTAAACTGCTCATGCAAACGGTCTACAGACTTAACGCCAATTTCTTCAGCAAATTGTTCAATTGGCACGCCTTTCTTTTCAGTCTCTTTTACCATTCTCTTCACCACGCGGCTTATCTTCTTTAACCCTATATATTTTTCCGGGTACCATACCCGACCCTTTCTCCCGCCATGCCCTTCGCTTCGCCGCGGGAGAAGGAAGCTTCAAATTATACATGCAACAATATTATTTTGATTGCGGGTTTTTTTATTTTTTACGCCTTACCAGCCTCATCATCAAACCAGATTTTACGGGCTGTCATAATAAGTTTAGCAGCTGTATCTTCGTCTATTTCTCCAATATCAAGTAAATCATCCACGGATTGCTCGGCCAGATCTTCGCGGGTAACGATGCCATGGCTTGCCAGCTTGTAAGCCATCTGCTTGTCCATGCCTTCCATCTCCATCAGGTCCTGAGCAGGCTCAACTTCCAACGCCTGTTCTTCAGCGATGGCCTGGGTCAACAGCGCCGCTTTGGCACGTTCGCGCAGGGTATTCACCAGGGTCTGATCAAAACCATCAATCTCCAATAGTTCTTGCACCGGCACATAAGCGATTTCTTCCAGTGAGGAAAAGCCTTCATTCGTCAAAATCTCGGCGACCTGCTCATCTACATCCAGTTTCTCCTGGAACAATTTCAGCACTTTTTCACCTTCTTCTGCTGATTTGGCTTGCGCTTCCTCTTCTGTCATCACGTTAAGCGTCCAGCCGGTTAACTCGCTTGCCAGCCGCACATTCTGACCGTGTCTGCCAATCGCCTGAGACAATTGGTCCGCCTTGACAGCAATATCCATTGTATGGGTATCTTCATCCACTACAATAGAAGCCACTTCTGCCGGCGACATAGCGTTAATAACAAGCTGCGCAGGGTTGTCATCCCACAATACGATATCGATACGCTCTCCACCCAGCTCGCCTGAAACAGCCTGAACGCGGGAACCGCGCATGCCAACGCACGCACCAATTGGATCGATGCGTCCATCATTCGTTTTAACGGCAATCTTCGCACGTGATCCTGGGTCTCGCGCAGCCGCTTTGATCTCGATCAGCTCCTCTCCTATCTCCGGCACTTCAATCTTGAAAAGTTCAATCAACATTTCAGGACGCGTGCGGCTAACCAGGATTTGCGGGCTTTTCCCGCCATCAGCCTGAATATCGTACAAGTAGGAACGAACGCGGTCACCCACGCGAAAAGCTTCGTGAGGGATCATCTCAGCGCGCGGCAAGAGAGCTTCAGCATTATTGCCCATATCGAGCACAATAAAATCACGCGTCACTTTTTTGACAGTGCCATTAATGAGCTGGCCAATTTTTTCTTTATAAGCATTAACAATTTGAGCGCGCTCGGCTTCCAGCACCTTTTGAATAATCACTTGCTTAGCTTTTTGTGCAGCGATACGGCCAAACTCGACGGATTCCATCGGGTCCAACAAGTATTCGCCTGCCTTGATAGTGGCTTGCCGTTTTTTTGCTTCGCTCAATGTCAGGGTTGTCAGGCCGTCGTCCCCTTCCTCTTCTTCTTTGGCATCTTCAATCACCAGCCAACGGCGGAAAGTAGAATAATCGCCTGTTTTGCGGTTAATCTCGACTTTGACATCAATTTCTTCGTCTGCCTTTTTTTTCGTCGCCGTTTCCAGGGCAGCTTCTATCGCCTGAAAAATAACCTCTCTATCCACACCTTTTTCGTTGGATACAGCCTCAACTACCAATAAGATCTCTTTGTTCATAGCGCGACCTCATACGTCAGAAACCAGAAATCAGAAGTCAGATGCTTACCGACTTAGTCTTCTGTCTTCTGACTTTTGGCATCTGACTTTTGAAAACGGATATCACCAATTACATTACCTTTTTCAATCGTAGAAAAAGGCAGCACAACTTCCTGCTCCGAGTCCTCTACCAATAGGTAGATATTCTCATCCTCAACTCGTTTCAGCACACCCTTATACTGTTTACGTTGATTGATGGGCGAATACAACCGTATTTTCACCCGGCTACCTACCTGTTTCTGATAATGCCCGAGCTCAAAAAGCGGCCGATTAATGCCTGGCGAGGAAACTTCCAGGGAATAACGCCCCTGAAGAGGGTCCTCTACATCCATCATTGCGCTGACCTGATAGCTCACACTAGAGCAGTCATCTATTGTCACCCCTTTAGGGCTATCTATATAGATACGAAACACCATCTGCCGGCCCTGCGATAACAACTCGCAGCCAATCAACTCATAACCCATTGAACTTATTAGCTTTGCCAATCGTTCATGCAATTCGGGATCAATCTTTTTCATTATACTTGACCGATACAAAAAATGGGTCGTCATTTATGACCCACCATAAACAAAAAACCCCATAAGGGGTTCTATGTTTTTACTATTATTTGGTAGCGGGGGCAGGATTTGAACCTACGACCTTCGGGTTATGAGCCCGACGAGCTACCAGACTGCTCCACCCCGCAGTAACGGCGCTATTCTATTAAAAATTTGCAAATCCAGCAAGGTAAAAAGCAGTTATTTATAAAATAACCCAGGGCTTACGTCATGCCTCTGCCAGAATAGGGTAAAATAGTGTCATAGGCTAGATGAGTGTTATGCTATCTGAATGGCCCATGGAAAGGAGAAATAAGGATGAAACACGAAATGAAAAACAAAACTTCCGCTGCCCACAAGAAAAACCCTCAGTTAATTGACAGCCTTGCCCATCTGCTTGCTGATACTTATCATCTGTATCTCAAAACTCAGAATTTTCACTGGAATGTCAGAGGTCCACATTTTTTTGAATATCATAAAATGTTTGAAGAACAGTACCAGCAACTAGCCGATGCGACTGACAAGATCGCTGAACGCATGCGGGCACTCCGTGAACCCGCACCCGCTTCTTTTTCCAAATTTCTGCAATTAACCTCACTGGCAGAAGCAGGACACAACCTGAGCGCGAAAGAAATGCTGGAAGAAGCGCTTGCAGACCATGAAGCCATTGCGAAAACGATTGCCGGATTATTTGAAATCGCTGAGGAATGCGGCGATGAAGTCACGCTCGACCTTTTTATTGAGCGCAAAACGGAACATGACAAAACCGCATGGATGCTGCGCAGCCTGCTGGAAGCGAGGTAAAGGTAAGCGTGATTATTGCAAAGTGGTTTGATACAGAACGCATCACGCACAGCATTAAGACAGCGATAGCCTGCATGATTGGTTTTCTGTTAGCCAATATCGTGGGCTTTCCTACAGCAAGCCAATGGATCGTGGTTTCCATCATCGTCGTCATGTGTGCGCAAATTTATGTAGGCGGAATGATGCAGAAAGCCTATTTGCGCTTCCTGGGCACGATTGTCGGTTGCTTGTTCGCCATTATCGCGCTCACATCGGCTGGCGATACCGACCTCGTCATCATGATTACGCTCGCTCTCTCCAGTTTTATCTTTAGCTATCTTGCCACAGGCCAGGAAAGCATGAGTTATGCCGGCACCCTGGGTGCCGCCACCACAGCAATTATCATGCTGGGCAATCCACCTACCCTCCTAACAGCGGGCGCTCGCTTCATGGAAATCAGCATAGGCATTCTGATCGCAGCCCTTGTCTCACAATTTGTTTTACCCATCCACGCCCGCACCCATTTACGCCGCACGCAGGCCGCTACACTGTCTCAATTACGCGATTTTTACAAGAACCTCATGACCTCTTTCACGAGCAGCAGTGAGGCCATGCAATACGAAGAGCTTGATGACAGCATTGTCAAATCCATCTCGAGGCAGCGATTACTCGCTAAAGAAGCCTTGCGGGAAAGAGTGGGCGCCCTCTTCGACCCCAAACACTTTGTGCATTCCTTGTATTGCGAAAGAGAAATGCTACGCGCAATTGACTTCATGCACCATGCGCTGGTCAATATTAAAGATGCACGAGACCTCTTTACCCAATCCGCCGCGCTGCATACGCTTAACGATACAATTATTCAGTCTCTGGATACCATTATTCAAACCATTGAAGCAGGCACGGCCACGCCTGGACACATTCACATTCCTTCAATTGATCCACTCAGGGAAGATATTCAAAAGTCTGTATCCACACCTACACGGGAACAACAAATTTATATCAATGGCTTCCTTTTTTCCGCAGAAGTGCTGCTCCATTCCTTATCGAAGCTGGCAATGCTCTATCAAGTGCCTGTTTTTACCGTCAGTGAAGCGCCCGAGACGGTGAAAAAAGAAACGTAACTATTGCCTATTTTCTCTAAATCAACCAGAATTTAGCGCTTCTTGTTTAGTGCCATAGGCCGCGCAGGGATTCGCCGCTCCCATTTTTCAGTCCGGATGAAAGAGCCATTTTGATTAAAAGCTGTCCGGAGATAACATGAAAACAACCTCTTTTTTTGTCCTGATGGGAACCACCTGCTTTTTATCCTTCGCAGGCACAGCCTACGCTGATAATTACTATAGTTCTTCTTCCCAAATGCCCAATGAAGGCTATTATTCATCCCAAAGCGCAAATGACGGTGACTGGTATAGCAGCAATACAGAAAGAGAACGAACCCACCCTCATACAAAATCGCATCATGGCATATCCATTTCAGTAAACGTACCGAGCCTCAACGGCCGCGTGATAGCCGGTCGGGAAGGAACGTATTTTGTACCAGCACACGCGCGACGTCAGCACAACAGGACACCCCATTGGATCGACATGATGTCTGGCATGCCTGCGCCTGAAGACGCGGTTATTGGCGGAATCGAGCCCCAGAACACGCTGTATGTGTGCCGCGGCAACTATCGTGGCGGCATTCATCCGGGCAAAGTCGTTGCCGGCAAATGCAATATAAGCTGGGGCGGTGATGAAATTTCTCTATCCCGCTATCAAATCCTAGTAAGCCGTTCCCGCTTAAGCTGGGTTTCAGCGAGCCACGGCTATATCCCCGCCAATGCTATTCAAGGGGGTAATGAACACGGCGCCCCATTATATATTTGCCAAGCAAATTATCGCGGCAGCATGCACCCAGGCAAAGTAGTCGGACAAATGTGCAACATTGGCTGGGGCGGAAGAGAAATCGCGATTCCTTATTATAATGTGCTGGTAAGTTAGCGAAGGAAATTGAGAGAGTGTTTATTTGGCTAGCCACGTCATTCCCGCGCAGAGGACAGCATAGTTTTGATAAACACTCCCCGGAATTTTGTTTCTTATTCAATGCGGATTTTCCAAACTCAATACGCCTGAGTTGTAATCATATGCAAAGAGTTCCGCATAGCGACCCCACTCAATGACGGTACGCAACACACGCTCTGCTTCACTTTCTGACAAATAATCTTCCAGCAAAGACAAGTAATTTTCTTCCAGCGCACGGTGCCGCGGGTGTCGTATCAGCTGATCGTAAATATAACGGGCAAGTGGTACAAATTTTTTGAGATGAATAGAGAAAAGCTTTTTTCGCTCCAAAATATCCGCATCCACGAATGCCTTACCTTCTTCGGTAATGGTGATGTCCCCTTTGGAAACTTTGGCAAAACGCAAAATCTCGAGTAATTCCGTGAGCGGGAAAAGATCATCTATATCGAGCATTAAGGTTTCCGCCACATCGGGCAAATCCATTTTTCCCTGATGTTCGGGCGAATTCAATATCTCAAGGAGGCCGGTGACTTCCGCCACACTCGCTTCCGGCAGGCGATAACCGATATCGATAAAGCCCTGCTGCAACTTTTCTTCCTGGGGCTGCGTCGTCATTAGGGTATAAACACGATCAACCTGATTGCGAAATCGCGGATCCAGATCGCTGCGCGGAAATGGCAGCGTGACTTTCAAGTCGGAACGTATTGAGCCCGGGTTACTGCCAAAAATAATGATGCGGTCTGCGATAGCGATGGCTTCTTCAATACTGTGCGTTACAAACAAAATGGCATTTAATCCTGTTTGCTTGCTTTGCCACAAATCAATAAGATCGCTTTTGAGGTTGTCCGCCGTTAATACATCCAAAGCGGAAAACGGTTCATCCATCAATAGAATATCCGGATTCACCACCAGCGCCCGCGCAAAGCCCACGCGCTGGCGCATACCGCCTGATAATTCTTTTGGTAGCGCGGATTCAAAACCATCCAATCCGATCATGTCTATGGCTTTTAAGGCCCGTTCACGGCGCTGCTCGCGTTCAATGCCGAGCGCTTCCAGCCCAAGCTCCACATTTTGCAGTACAGTCAACCAGGGTAAAAGAGCGAATGTTTGAAATACCATGGAAATCCCGCGCACCGGTCCTGATACAGGCCGGCCACGATAATGAACGGTGCCTCCGCTGGGTTTTACCAGTCCCGCGATAATGCGTAACAACGTTGATTTGCCGGAGCCTGACTTCCCGAGGATAGCAACGATTTCCCCTTCATACATTTTAAAATGAATGTCGTCCAGGACGAGCAATTCCTGACGATCGCCTTTTTTAAACGATTTCTGTACGCCAATTACTTCAATAATCGGTTCATTTGTCATTCATTACTCCAGCGTGAAACGATTTTCGGCATACACATAAAGCGGCCGCCAAATTAAACGATTAAATACCAGCACCAGCAAACACATCATGCCTATTCCCAACGCCGTGCGTGAAAAATTACCTACCGTTGTGTACTCTGTAATGTAAGCTCCAAGGCCCGTTGCCGCTAGCTTTTCCTGCCCCCAACTCGCTACTTCCGCCACGATGCTTGCATTCCAGGCACCCCCTGCGGCCGTGATAGCGCCGGTGATGTAATAAGGAAAAATACCCGGCAGCAACAAGCGGCTCCAGCGCAACCAGCCACCCACACTCAGATTGTCCACTACCTGCAGCAAATCCTTGGGCAGCATGGAAGCGCCCGCGATGACGTTAAACAAAATATACCATTGCGCGCCCAGAATCATGAGCGGCGTCAACCAGATATTGGGGCTTAAATGATAATTGACGATAAACATCACAATAAATGGATAAAAAAGATTGGCAGGAAAAGCCGCCAGAATTTGCGCGATAGGCTGCGCGAGCTGCGCAACGCCCGGTCTTAGCCCTATCCAGACACCCACCGGCACCCAGATCAGAGAACAAAGAATAATCAAAATAAAAACGCGTAATGCCGTCACCAGACCTAACAAAAAAACATGTCCGATTTCACTGAGTGCCAGGTTTTGCCACATGTAATAACCCAAAAACACAACCGCACCGGCGCCCAATATAAAAATAATAGCGTCCCAGAGCAGCGAAATAACCCGGTCACTAACGGTCTTTTCGATTTCTTCTGCTGGGATGGAATAAGGAATTCGCAGCAACCGGACATTCACAAAAGCATCAAACAACCGCGCCATCTGTAGACCCAAATCCCGAATCATGCGGGTACGACGGAATAAGTTGATAACCCAGGATTCTGCCATTTTTTCCGCCGCCTGACTTTCCGGCTTGAATTTTTCCGCCCAGGCAACCAGTGGGCGAAATAGCAATTGGTCGTAAACCAGGATCACCACAAACATGGTGATGACAGCATAGGCGACCGCGCGCATATTGGCTGCTTGAATGGCCACCGCAATGTAGGAACCAATGCCCGGCAATAAAATCTCCTGATTGGAAACTGTGATGGCCTCTGCTGCCACGACAAAAAACCAGCCGGCTGACATGGATGCCATGGTATTCCACAACAATCCCGGCATGGAATAAGGCACTTCAATACGCCAAAAACGTTGCCAGGCAGAAAGATGCAGCATCTTCGCTGCCTCTTCCACTTCGGAGGGAACGGATCGCACTGTTTGATAAAAACCAAACGCCATGTTCCATGCCTGGGAAGTAAAAATCGCAAAAATAGCGGCACATTCCGGCCCCAGCATACTGCCTGGAAAAAGAGCAATGAAACCGGCGACCGTCACGGACAAGAAACCCAGGATGGGAACAGATTGCAGGACATCAATAGTAGGAATAATAATGCGTTCAGCGCGAGGGCTTTTAGCTGCCCAAGTACCAAAAATAAACGTAAAAAGAAGTGAAAAAAATAGAGCAATCAACATGCGCACTACCGTACGGGCAGCATACAGAGGCAGCGCAGAAGGATGGAGGGTGATGGGAATGGCCTCACCCAATTGGTAAGGCGTCGCCATTTGCTTGGCGTTCCACCCGAATAAAGTAATGATCGCAAGCACTAGTAACAAAGCAATGATGTCCCAGTAATTAGGATACAATCTTGCCCTGTACGCTGTCATAAATGTGTTGCGAAGAAAGCTCATGGCGCTCAACCGCCTCTTATTTTTACTGTCTACTGCCTGTATTTAAAGTCAGTTTCGCGCCGCCAAGCGTTAGCAAAAACCGCCTCACCGATGGTTATTAGCGGTTTCTTGTCTAGCCCAAAGTACGGCCGCCATCAATATTTAATATCTGCCCCGTGATAAAATCGGCATCCCGCACGAAAAAAAGCACTGCCTTAGCAACGTCCTCAGGACTGCCGGAGCGTAGCAAGGGTGTACGCTCAATAATTTTCTGTTTGTCTTCTTCTGACAGGGCATTATCCCCTTCTGGCCACAGGATTGAACCTGGCGAAATGCCATTGACACGGATAAGCGGCCCTAATTCTTTAGCCAGTATTTTTGTCATCGCGACCAGCCCGGCTTTGGAAATGCAGTATACGGCAAAATCATGCAGAGGCCTGTCAGCATTCACGTCGGTAATATTAATAATCGTTCCCTGCGTCGCCGCCAAAAAAGGAGCCGCGGACTGAGCCAGAAAAAAAGGCGCCTTCAGGTTGCTGTTCATTAAATCATCCCATGCATAGTCCGTGATTTTTCCAATCGAGGTCCGATAAAAACGTGATGCATTATTCACCAGCACGTCCAGGCGCTTCCAGGTTTCCGCCGCTTTTTGTATCAGCATTTTCCCGCTTTCTGCTTCTTGTAATTCAGCACGCATGACGACAGCAGATTCTTTGCGTTTTTGATTAAGCTGCTCGCAAAGTTTAAACGCTTCTTCTTCTGATACGTTATAATGGAGCACGATATTCATCCCGGCATCATGCAGCGTTCGGGCAATCTCGGCGCCAACTCGTCGTGCCGACCCGGTGATCAGAGCGACCTTCGAAGCTAATGAACTCTTTTTCATGGCACGTTTTCCTTTATGATAAGGCCCAATATTGATTAACATTATAGACACATATGGCAACATCTTCTAACGCATTAATACAAATCCTCCGCCAGGAAATAGAGAAAGAAGACGGACGCATTTCATTTGCGGCATTTATGGAGCGGGCACTTTATCACCCGGCATTTGGTTATTACAATACACCGCAATTCAATCTGGGCAGGGAAGGTGATTTTACGACGGCACCCGAGATTTCCCCGCTGTTCGCTCGCTGTTTTGCGAGGCAATACATGGAGATTTTTGATGCGCTCAGCACAGGCAACCTGCTGGAACTGGGTGCTGGCACCGGCCGTTTCGCAAGCGACTGCCTGCTTGAACTTGAGCGCCACCGCAGCCTGCCTGACCGTTATTTCATTTATGAAATCAGCGAAACATTACGTCTAAAACAGCAAGCACTGCTTGCATCTACCTGCCCACATCTGCTTCCCCGCGTAGTCTGGCTCAACGAATTGCCTCAGCAATTTGTTGGCATTATAGTGGCCAATGAAGTGCTGGATGCGCTGCCGGTGCACTGCTTTCGTATCGAGGGACATACTGTTAAAGAGCGCTGCGTAGCATGGGGAAAAGACCGATTTATCTGGCAGCCGACGGCACCCACCGTGACAGAGCTGGCAGAAAAAACAATGAAAATTCGTGAACGATATGAACTCGCCGACGGCTATGAGTCAGAATTGAATTTAAACCTGCCACGCTTCATTGAATCCCTGACAGGCGCCCTCGCACAAGGGGTTATCTTGCTCGCGGATTATGGTTATGGGCAGCAGGAGTATTATCATCCGGAACGCAGACAGGGCACCCTGACCTGCTTTTACCAACATCGCCGCCATGACGATCCTTTGATCCTTCCCGGACTACAGGATATTACCGCGCATGTGGATTTTACCCCCGTTGTAGAAACTGCTGTCGCGAACGAATGCACCCTGGGCGGCTATACAACACAAGCAGCATTTCTTTTCGCCAATGGATTGATTGAACTGGCTGAAATAGAAGAAAAAAATCTTTCGCCAGCCGATACTTTCCATCTCCATCAAGCCATCAAACAGCTTACACTGCCCACAGAAATGGGCGACCGCATTAAGGTCATGGCCCTTTGCAAGAACATGGAACATCCTCTCTCGGGTTTCAGTTTACTAGATAGAGGACGCGATCTCTGAATTTGTGTATAATTGCGCCCCGTTTTAATAAAAAGCAGGTTACAACAACACAGGCACCTCCCACGGGGCTGCCGTACAAACAGAGGAATAGCAAGTGGTCCGTTTTGCCAGTCTAGCGATACAAAAAGAAGAGCTTTCTTTTTCCGCCGGTCATTTCACCATTTTTTCAGCGACTGAGCGTGAACAACTGCATGGGCATAATTATTATGTCAGCATTGAATTTCTTATAAAAATTGAGCATAACGGCCTGTCCTTCGATTACCGCCACTACAAGCGAAAAATGCTGACACTCTGCGACCAATTAGACCGGCATTTTCTCCTCCCCAGCCAATCGCCCTATCTCAGACTTGAAGACAGTGGAGAATACTGGATTGCCCATTTCAACCAGCGCAAGCTTCCTTTTCTTAAAGAAGACATTGTGCTTTTACCCCTGACCAATATCACCATTGAAGAATTGTCTCACTGGTTTTTACAAAAAATACTGGATGATTCAAAGCAGCTTGCCGAGCACAGCATTCACGGCGTTACAGTAAAAGTCTATAATGGCCCGGGTCAATCGGCAGGTGCAAGCTGGGACAAAAGCGCATCCTAGTTACTGCATCTTCTCCTGCAAATCCATTTCACTCGAGTAATTCTTTCATAGTAAGATTGTCGCGCCGGGACATTCTTTCATATGGAATAGAACATGAAAAAATCAAGCATTTTTGTTGGCTCGCTTTCCTTATTTTCTCTTCTATCGGCTTGTTCTCCGATTGATTCGCTCAAGCCATTTGACCAGCAGCAAGCGGCAATACTCATGCAGCAACGCGGCGCAGCCACTCCTTCAAAACAAATGGTGAGCCTCTCACTACCACAGAAAGAAGCGTGGAAAAAAACCCGATTCACACCCGATGAAACCAGCGCTTTAGTCGTTCTTGTACCGAAGCAACAAACCCCTGCGGATTTTAGTGAAAGCATTCAGGCAAGAGTCCTTCCCTACGAATACACGCCTGATGTCACTGCAAAAAAATATGTGGACGCAGAAATAGCTTATGCAAGAAAAAATTGCCGGCAAACGGAAGCCAGCCTACTGCGTGATACCGCACAGGAAGTCATTTACCGCATGAAAATGATCCAGTGCCACAATAGTCAAGATCAATGGCAAATAGGCAAAGTATTTAACGGCGTGGATGGTGTTTATTCAGTGCGCTATGTGGGCGACGCCGGCAGCATATCAGAAAAACACTTTATGCAAATGGCACAAGTCATCAGTACAGCAACATTGGTAGGTGATCCCAGAGCAGGCCTTTAAGTTTAGCGCTCTTTGCTTAACATGATTAATTCACGATTAATGGAGAAACTCAGCAAGGTTCGAATAACAACAATGATCGCCAAAAGCCCGACGGCGTAATAATCCGGTGTTGTCGTTGTACCAATCAGATCTGCTGCTACAATAAACTCTAATCCCAAAATCAGGATGCGGCCCAAATTGAGCCTGATATCATTCACTTTAGTGCCTTTTTGGATCAACTGGCCGGTAAGGATATAAAAAAGGTATTGAACCAAGGCAATGGCCACACCCGAAATGATAATAAGAATACCAATCGTTGAAACCGTTCGTTGCATGAAGACGAGAACTGTGTGAATTATTTGCCAATCCATTGACAGACCTTTCTCTTTCACCTAACCATGCTCTTATCTTAAAGGTTATTTGTCGGCAACAGCAATAAAAACTTCATTAACTCTGGGCAAACCAGCAACTAAGCAGCACGACTGCGTTGACACTTTCCTTTTCAGCGACACCAGTTTTAAGACTTCCTTAAGCAAAACTCGCTTATGATGTGAGTTCACCCAAGGATCAATTTTAAAAACGGAAAGGGAGGAGGTTTGCACATGGGACAACCGCTTAAGAAATTTATTCCACTCGCCACGACTGAGTTAATTCAACGTGTCAATATTGTTCGATCCAACTATAAAAATAAAAATCCATCCAGGCTGGAGTTGATTGAAATACTCGACACCTTTCAATCCCTGGTCGGCTCAATTGGGCAGGATGAAACGCGATCAGAAACAGAGACGCAGGAAATTGCCATGGGAGCCTGGGTTTACTGCCTTGAAATTATCCTACAGGAATACTACCTGCTTTCACCCGAACACAAACCAGGCTACGTTTTTAACACTGGCAGTACGCTGTACAGTATCTTACTGGAACAACTGGATATTAATGAAGAAAACTTACTGGAAGATCACGATAAACTGCGTTATCTGGAAAAATTTTATTACTACTTTTTAAACGACGAAAATGTAGATATGGGTGCAGCTGAAGCATTAGAAAAAAAGCAGCTTTCACTATCCAACATCAAAAAACAATCCATTGAATTAATGAAAAATATTTTAAAACGGATGAGCACAGAGATAGCCCATACAGTCAATGCCATCCCAACCGAACAATCCATCGATAACCAGATGTCCCATTTGCACACGGATTTTAAAAAAGACGAAGAAAAAGGCAAATATCCCTACCCTTTTTCCCTATTTCAGTCACAGAATGAAAATCACGAATTCCTGACCCAGCTCGCCGAAGCTCTGACGCATATTAAGGTTGTGGGCGAAGAGAACCTCCCCCCTAACACCATGAGTCGCGCCCAAAAAATAAAAATGGGTCTGCTGTTATATATCATGCTGCTCATCGAAAATGAATATAGCTGGCGAAGCCCAACCAATGACCCGCTCTACGTCCGATGCAGCAAAATGCTGAATGTCGCTTGCGTTAAAAATTATAACCACAGCATCAAATTAGCCTGTATATCCGCTTTAGAAACATTTCTATCTGATAAAGACTGCCCTGTTTATTTAGAAAATTATGGCCGACAGAATTTTAAGGATAAAAATTTATTACAAGACGTTGACGCAAAACTGATTGATCTGCGTAAGGGATTAGAAAACAGCAGACTCAATCTGCAAAAATCGCCGCCCACTTCCTGGCCCATTACTAAAACAATGTATGGGATTGGCGAAATGATTGGTGCAGCACCCGGTTACGGATTGGGCTACGTCGTGGGATACACGGCAAGCGAAACCAATAAAGCTGTACCCACTAAAATAGCACTAAGCAAAGGCGTCAGTTACATTGGCACTGCTTTTTTTGGCCAAACCAGCGGCTGCCTGGGTTTTCTGGCTGCAGATTTTATCGTCGCCTCTACGCTAACACGCGCCTTTGCAAAGGTATTTGAGCAAATCGGAAAATTATTGGGCGGTGCCACTTTGGGCATGGTTGGGTTGACAGTAGAATTGTCATGGAGTGGACTTCAAAATCTATGCAATTATTTTTTCCACTTGCATACCAAAATCGATGACCCTGAACTCATCAGCAAAGTCGACCCGGAAATAGTAAAAACCCTCGCTGGGCTTCCTCTCGCGGCTTTTGACAAGCAGGAACATATTAATCGCTTGGTATATGGAGAATCCAATCTCAATTTTGACGCTGGACAGGATGACGCGGTCAGACGTAATTTTGTATTTATGTAAATTAGCGCTCCCTATGGGACTCGAACCCATGTTACCGCCGTGAGAGGGCGACGTCCTAACCACTAGACGAAGGGAGCAAGGCATGAAAGAGCGCGTATTATTACGCAATTTTTGGGCTTTGGTAAGCGGTTTTTCATTTATCGAGGCAGGTGATAACCGGTCTCTCGTCGAGACTCTCTTCCCCGGGAAAAAGATGGTCAGCACCCCATTCTGCCCATGAACCATCGTATAGTGAATGTTCAGTGTGACCCATGAGATCCAGCATGAAATCCAGAATGGATGCCGTCATGCCTGAACCGCACATCGAGATAACAGGATAATGCAAATCCACGCCAATGCCGGTTAATTGTTTACGTATTTTTTCCATCGGCTTAAAGCGTCCATCGGCCTCGAACATGGTCATATAAGGAAAGGAATAACTGCCCGGTATGTGCCCTGAGCGCAAACCCTGACGCAGTTCTGGGCCACCGGCATAACGCACAGGATGCCGCATATCTACTACTTGCTCTGCGGGATGATGCAAATTGGTTTTCATCTGCACTAGCGTGCGAATCAAGTGAGCTTCAAAATTCGTTTGGTAGATTTTAGATGAAATATGCTTTGCCTCGCCGACTTCAATTTTTCCACCGTATCGCTCCCATACGGAATAGCCGCCATCTAATATATACAGCAGGTTGGGATTATGCCCGAACACTTTAAACATCCATAAAGCACGGCAACTGGTGTGATTATCACTATTATCATAAAAAATAACTTTATGTTCTTTGGTAATGCCGAGTGCGCCCATTTTTTCACTGATCAAGGCCTCATCACGTATCAGCATATTAGGCAGGCTGGATTCCTTGTCATGAAAAGCATCCAGATCAAGAAACCGTGCGCCCACAATATGGGTCTTTAGAAACTCTTCCCGGGCATCACGGCCAGTGACGGGCAGGTGCGAAGTTGCATCCAGCAGAACGACATTCTTCTGGCTTTTTCGGAATTTGTCTAACTGTGCGGCATTAATCAACCAAGGCATAAATTTTCTTCATTATAATGTTACCTCACCGGAGCGGGCCTTTGGCCAGAACCTCGCCCATTCCTATTGGAAATCCATATTACTCCGGTGAGCGTTGTGACTACAACCAGTAAACAAATACAAACAGAAATAACCAGACCACATCCACAAAGTGCCAATACCAAGAAACGGCTTCAAACGCAAAGTGGTGTTCGGGCTGGAAGTGACCTTTAAGGCAGCGCAAGAGAATAATGAAAAGCATAATGATACCGATGCTTACATGCATAGCGTGCAATCCCGTCAGGGTGAAGAAAGTCGTGCCGTAAATACCGCTATGCAAGGTCAGCCCAAGCTCGGTGTAAGCCTCAATATATTCATGTGCTTGAAAGCCTTCGAAGATAAGCCCCAACAAAATGGTCGCAATCAGACCAATAACAAGCTGCTTTCGGTTGTCTTTCTTTAATCCCCAATGTGCCCAGGTAACAGTGACGGCGCTAGTCAATAAAATGAGGGTATTGAGCGCCGGAATGCCCCAGGTTTCAATCACTGCTTTAGGCCCTACAAATAAAGCAGGATCCGGATTGGTCAAGAGAGGCCACTCAGCCTGGAAGTGCGGCCACAAATACTGGTGGGTAGCAGGTCCTTTGGTCATTAGCAAATCCCTGGCAAATTCAAACGGCGCAGCGCCCAGCTCAGGGATGGTAAAAAGCCGTGTATAAAATAGTGCGAAGAAAAAAATGGTAAACAAGGCGACTTCGGACACAATGAACCAGAGCATGGCCCACCGATAAGTTCTGTCCATTTGCGGACTGTGTAACCCCTGCAGACTTTCATGGATGACATGGCCAAACCAGCCAAACATGGTCGTCAGCAAAATAAGCACTCCGAATCCTGTCAGGTAGGGCCCAAAACTGCCTCCGTGGAGTATCTGCACGAAACCCAATACCGTGCAAAAAAGCCCAATGGAGCCAACAATAGGCCAGAAAGAAGGCTCGGCGATATAATAATATTTAACTAACTGATGTTTTTTCATGTCTTGTCTCATTACTGTCATTGAATTATCCCTTGCTCGCTTCGTTTGGCGTAGCATCAAATAGAGTATAGGCCAAGGTGATTACTTGTGTCTCTTTTGGCAAGTCCTTGTCAATCTGAAACAGCAAGCCCATTTCCCTGCTTTCACCCGCTTTCAGTTTTTGCTGATTAAAGCAGAAACATTCAATTTTGTGAAAATGGCTGATTGCTTCCGTCGGTGTCATCGCAGGAATGGCTTGTGCGGTCATGTTTTTCTCGGTGGGATTTTTGGCGTAAAAATACACTTGCACTTTTTCACCCGGGTGGACTTTGACTGATTTAGTGCGCGGATAAAAGTCCCAGGGCATTCCCATATGATTCGTCGCGGTAAATTGCACCGTGATTTCGCGAGACATATCAATATTCTTACCCAATGCTGCCGCAACACTGGGTTTAGTCAATTCCGTGCCTGCTACCGATGTAGTGTTAATACCCGTTTTTTTGCAGATCAGTGTATAAAGCGGCACCATCGCAAAACAGAATCCAAACATGAGTACGGCGACAATACCGCCGATGATAAAAATTTTGCGGTGTGATTTCTTCTCCACCATTGATCTGCTTCCTTATGGTTGAACATGTTCGAATTTGTCATCCGCTTCCGTTTTGATTTCACCAAATTTGGGCGGCGTGGAAAAACTGTGATAAGGAGCAGGTGATTCAAGCGTCCATTCAAGGCCATGCGAAGCTTCCCATACACGCGCATCCGCTTTTTTACCTTTCCCGAACATGGTAGCCAGCACATTATACAGGAAGATAAATTGGGCAAATCCAAGGATGAAAGCACCAATGGTGGCCATCATATTAAATTCCGTATACTGCACGGCATAGTCGGTAATACGCCGCGGCATACCCGTGAGGCCCAAAAAGTGCATCGGGAAAAACGTAATATTGATCGCGATGACAGTCAGCCAGAAATGCCATTTACCCAGCGTTTCGTTGTAATAACGGCCCGTCCATTTTGGCAGCCAGTAATAAACCGCACAAAAGATAGAGAGCAACGCACCCGCCACCAATACATAATGGAAATGGGCGACAACAAAATATGTATCCTGATACTGGTAATCAGCCGGCACAATCGCAAGCATCAAGCCAGAAAAACCGCCGATGGTAAAGAGAACCACGAATGCAATGGCAAACAGCATGGGCGTTTCAAAAGTTAATGATCCCCGCCACATGGTAGCTACCCAGTTAAATACTTTAACGCCTGTTGGCACGGCAATCAGCATGGTCGCATACATAAAGTACAATTGCGTACCTACCGCCATACCGGCCGTGAACATATGATGTCCCCAGACGATATAAGACAGGAAAGCAATAGCCGCGACCGCGCCCACCATAAATTCATAACCGAATAATTTTTTGCGCGCGAAAGTCGGGATCACTTCAGACACAATGCCGAAAGCAGGCAAAATCATGATATACACCTCAGGATGGCCAAAGAACCAGAACAGATGCTGGTACATTACCGGATCGCCGCCACCTGCTGCATTAAAAAAGCTGGTGCCAAAATGGCGATCAAACAGAATCATGGTCACCACACCCGCGAGCACAGGCATTGCCCCGATCAATAAAAAGGCGGTGATAAACCACGTCCACACAAAGAGCGGCATCTTCATCCAGGTCATGCCTGGTGCGCGCAGGTTAGTGATGGTAGCAATGATATTGATCGCGCCTAACACAGAAGAAATACCCATTAAATGGATAGCCACGATCAGATAATCCGTGCTGGGCGGCCCATAGGTAGAAGAAAGAGGTGCATACAGCGTCCAGCCAAAGTTGGGGCCGGAACCTGGTACAAAAAGGGAAATCGTCAGCAAAGCGAATGCAAACGGCAGGATCCAGAAACTCCAGTTATTTAACCGTGGCAACGCCATATCAGGCGCACCAATCATCATCGGAATCATCCAGTTGGCGAGCCCTACAAACGCCGGCATGATAACGCCAAATACCATTACCAGGCCATGTACTGTCACCAATTCATTATAAAAATTGGGATCAAAAAAGCGCGCGCCCGGCTGAAAAAGCTGAAGCCGAATCAGCAACGCCATGGCGCCGCCGTAAAACAACATAATCAAGCTTAAAATCAGATAAAGCGTGCCTATATCTTTATGGTTGGTCGTAAAAAGCCAGCCCTTGGTCCATGCCACAAAACCATTCTTCATTGAATGATGCGGCGGTGATTCATGCTCATGGTCATGCGCATGGCCATGTGCTTGATGATGTTCGTGGGTCGTCATGATTTCGCTCCCTGTTATTTATTGTTTTTGCCCTGTTTGACCTGATTGACGCGCTGCCTTGATATTCTCCGGCTTCACCAGCGTACCTGTATTGTTACCCCAGGCGTTACGCTCATAAGTCACCACATCAGCAATTTCCTGATCATTCAGCTGGTCTTTGAAAGCCTGCATTGCTGTACCGGGTTTGCCATATAAAACCTGGTGTATATGTGCATCTACCGGCCCTGTTGTGATCTTGCCTCCTTTTAATGCCGGGAAAGTAGGCGGCATACCCGTTCCAGCCGGCTGATGGCAAACGGCGCAAGTATTTAGATATACCTTTTCGCCGCGCTCCATAGCTGCTTTCAGCGCATCGGCAGGCGAAGCAGCAGGCGCTTCAGCCGGTTTCGCTGCTTCTGCAGGCACTGGCGAAACCGATTTCATGGGTTCCGCAGGCTTGGTTGACTCACCTTCCGGTTTGCCTTCTGGCGGAGTCGGTTTGGCAGGCTCTCCTTTGGGTGCCGCTTCCGGTTTGGCAGCCAGCGCCTCATCCATGGATTTGCCGTCACGCAATGCCTTGATTTGTACAGGCTGCACCATCGTCCCTGTGTTATTACCCCAGGCATTGCGCTCATAGGTGATCACAGAAGCCAGCTCAACATCGTTTAGCTGGTTTTTAAACGCCTGCATCGCTGTACCAGATTTGCCGTTAAACACGATATTGATGTGGTCCCCAACGGGGCCTGTTGCAATCTTGCTGCCCTTTAATGCTGGGAAAGTTGGCGGGAGACCGGTGCCAGCAGGCTGGTGACAGGCAGCGCAAATGCGTGAATAAGTCTGCTCACCCTGCTTCATCAATTCCTGCATGGTCCATTGCTTATTAACATCAGCCGCACCCTGTGTCGCTTCGCCTTTTTGCTGGGCCACCCAGTTTTTGTAACCTTCTTCTGTTGTTGCGATAACAACGATAGGCATAAAGGCATGGTTAATGCCGCACAATTCCGCACACTGGCCATAATACGTGCCAGGCTTATCTACCTTGGTCCAGGCTTCATTGATCAATCCCGCGATCGCATCGCGCTTCACACCAAAGTCTGGCACCCACCAGGCGTGATTAACGTCGTTTGAAGTAATCAAGAAACGCACTTTTTTATGAATGGGAATCACAAGCGGATGGTCCACTTCGCGCAAGTAATTTTTGCCTTTCGGCGCTTTATTTTGCATCTGGTCAGCAGGCGTTGAAAGATTGCTAAAAAAGCGGATGCCGTCTTCCATATACTCATATTGCCATTTCCACTGATAACCAGTGATTTTGATAGTCAGCTCATCTTTTTCATAGTTATTCATATTGAGCAGCACTTTGGTTGCCGGTATCACCATCAATACAAGAATAATGACAGGCACAATGGTCCAACCGATTTCAAGCCAGGTATGGGAATGAAAATCAGCCGCTTTTGCGCCGCGTGATTTGCGATGATAGATGATGGAATAAAACATGACGCCAAACACAACGAGTCCGATAACAACACAGATCCAGAAAATCGTCATGTGCAATTCATAGACGTCATGGCTAATAGGCGAAACGCCCCGAGTTAAATTCAGTGTCGTGTCCGCATAGGCCGCGCTACTTGCGGCAAGCAATGCAAACAAGGTAGATTGTACGCTTCGCACGCTATCTCCTTCCGTGAGTTTACGGTTTAATTATCGTTAGGGTTAAATTTAGTTTGGCGAATTATAGCTACACTTTTCTTTGATTAAAACCATGGGAATAAAAAAATATGCAAGATATGAATAACAACAACGACATTAACACTGTTCTGGTACGCGATCTTCTTAAGGAAAAACGCGCAGATCGCCGTTGGAAAAACATTCGTTTTATTGCCTGGTTCGCATTATTTGCCTATTTGATTATCGCTACTTTCAGTTTTCTGGGCAAAACACCCACGCCTGCCGGCATCGTCAATGGCAAATATGCTGCGCTGATTCGGCTAGATGGCATGATTGCACCAGGCAGAGATCTTTCCGCTGATGAACTACTTCCTGTTATGCGTGAAGCTTTTGCAGACAAAAACGCGGTAGGTGTTGTGATTAACATCAATTCACCCGGCGGCACCCCCGTGCAGGCAGCCATTATTCACGACGCCATTATTGCCTATAAAAAGAAATATCACAAAAAAGTGATCGTAGTAGGCGAAGATCTTTTAACATCAGGCGCATATTATGTCGCTGTCGCAGGAGATAAAATTTACGTCAACCCCAATACCATTACCGGCTCAATCGGCGTCATCATGAAAGGATTTGGATTCGTTGATCTTATGAAAAAAGTCGGTGTTGAGCGGCGTGTTTATACAGCAGGCGACAACAAGGACCGTCTCGATCCTTTCCTGCCTCAGACCCCGGCGGATCTGGAAAAAATCAAGGAAGTGATGACTGAAGTGCATCAGAATTTTGTACAGGCGGTTATTGAAGGACGCAAGGGCAAGCTAAATGGCGATCCAAAACAGCTGTTTAGCGGTGATTTCTGGTCAGGCCAGACAGCTGTCAAACTGGGCCTGGTAGATGATCTTGGTAATCTCATGGAAGCCATGAACAAGGAATTCAAGACCACGGAATACAAGGAATACGGCCCTTCAGCCAATATCTTTCGTATGCTAAGCGGTCAGTTAAGCAGCGCCTTTGAATTATTTTATACTTACGCGTAATAGTGATATGTAACATTGTCTATTTCATCCCTGCGCAGGCGGGGATGACATGATTTAGTAAATACTCTCATTTTATATAACTCATCGCACGCGCTGAACGCTTGGGTTTCCAGGGTGTACGCGGGCGGGAAGATATGCCTTCCATCTTGTAAAGATAGGGATGCGAAAGCGTGTAGGAATAAGGCCGGTATTCACTGTAATAATTACACCAATGACTATTACCCATTGAAATAATCCTGCCATCGCCGTTCACATATTCCGAAACAAGATTTGAAGGGCCAAAGAAATAAATACTGCTATCGCCTGCTGCAGAAGCAAACAATTTCTGGCTAGCTGTCACATTCATATGCGATGTATCATGCGCCCTGACAAACGCGCTTTGAGTGCAAAAATCACGCCCATAAAAACGGGAAGCATTAAATGTGTAAGCAGACAAAGTGCGCGCACAACCCGCAAGGCCAACACGGGCATGCTGATAAGCAGAAACCTTTATATTGTCGCTATTTACCAGATAAGCATAGACACAAGCATCATCTTTGGCTTCTACTTCTTTCAGATTCACAAAACCCTGGATGCCAATTTTGCCTTTTCCTTCGGCGCGAATGTTAAGTCCATTACTGTTTGCACCGATGATATTAATATCGCCCGCGCCCTGATGCTCAATGGATCGTACACCTACACTGCCGCTAATATTCACAGAGCCCGTACCGGATGTCTTGATTTCCAGCGCGGGCGTATACGCACCAAAAACACTAATGGCAGCATTGCCTGCGTTATCGACCCGCCTCAAATTGACATTTCCCGCCAAATAAACATTGCCGCAGGCGGTATTGGTGGCAGCGATGCAAAGGTTGCTGCTTCGGATGCGGATCGCTTCAATCGTACCGCATCCCATCTGGGTCAGATTACGCAAGCGCCGGACACCGATGCGTACAATGACACGCTCCATTACCTTGGGTGAAATATACTGTGTCTGGCGTATATAAAGCGTTTTGCCCTGAATTTCTACCGCCACCTCACGCACCCCTTCATTAGGACCATAAAGGTAGAGAGTGTTGTGTTCGTCTGTACCAAAAATCTGGACCTGAAAGGCGCCATCAATTTTGATATCGGTATAGTTGTCCGGCACAGTGACTTTCATTGTACTAATCGCCGCCCCATAAGGCGCGCGGCGGTTTATTAATTCTGCCATGTTCGGATTCCCCGTAAGGAACCAGCTATCAGCGCCTTTTGTCCATCGATGGGGATTGGTATCGACCAATTGACGCCAGTTTTCCTGGGTATGATCCGTACTAAGATAGGGGTTTTGATTGGTGCAGGCGGCCAAGGAAAGAAAAAAAGGAAAGACAACCCCTGCTAATAAATATCGTTTCATGACAATCCTCTTGTCACATGCCGGTGAAAAATATTAAATATTCACACTGTTGAAAATTTACCATACACACAGATCATTGTCATGCGAGAACCCCCAGCGCTTCTTATGGAGAAGGTTTCTGCAACAGATAGACATAACCCGGCACAGGCTGGCCTTCCTGGGTACGCAAGGCAGCTTTCCCTGCCGACAGCACAGCAAAATGATTTTGCAAAGCCAGCCTCGCAAGATAACGAGCATGATGAGCAAATCGTCCCGAAGCAGTCATCATATAGGCATCCGCTTCGCTGATTTCCGTGTTAAAAATAAAAAGCCCGCCCGGCTTTAACGCTTTCGCAACCGCCAAAAAAACACCCTCCAGATCGCCAAAATAGATGATGACATCACCAGCAATAATCAGGTCATACTTTTCCTTTTGATCATATAAAAAAGACAGCATCTCGGATTGGATGAGTCGGTCATAACAATTTTTTTGTGCCGCGACAGCGAGCATTTTTTCGGAGAGATCTACACCCGTCAGCGTTTTAGCCAATGGTTTAAACTGCTCGCCACACAAGCCTGTCCCACAACCCAAATCCAGTATCGCCCACCGCTGGCCTTCAACTGGAACCGCCTCTTGAATGATTTGGTACATCATTTGGGGCAATCGGTAATCGAGTAAATGCAGCAGATGCGGTTCATAATGGTCTGCATAGGAATCGAACAAAGAACGAATATATTCGGGCGGTGAAACAGATAAATCTTTTCTGTGCGTCAGAATATCAATGGTATGGCGTATCGCTTTGTTATGCGGCTCCTGGCGTAGACATGCGCGGAAATGGTCTAGCGCCTCATCCGGCTTTTTCATGACCAGATAGACAAAACCAAGATTGTTGTGCGCCTCATAAAAATCGGGCTTGATCTCTAAGGCCCTGGAATAAAACTCGATAGCCTGAACCAATTGGCCTTGCTGCATGCTGATCACGCCCAGATTAAAAAGCACCTGCACATCATCAGGCTGAATCGCCAGCGCTTTTTGATAATGGATTTTCGCCTCGTTAAGCTTTCCCTGCTTTAAATAACACGCTGCCAGATTGATCTGCGTTTCAAGATGAAAAGGATGGTTGTCTTCAATGAGACGGAAATGTTCGATAGCCTGTGCATATTGCGCCTTCTGCATCGCAAGACAGCCCAGCTGAAAATGCGCACCCGCATGTTGCGGAATCAGCTCGACCAATGCCTGATAAGCATGCCATGCCGCGTCATGGCGACCAGATTTTTTAAATGCAAGTCCGAGATTATAATAAGCATCTACGTAATCAGGTTGAATTTGAATGGCAGCCTGAAAAGCATCAATGGCTTTCTGCCATTGATCCTGAACAAAATACACTGTTCCCAGATTATTAAACGCCGCTGCAAAATCCGGATGCCGCTCAATGAGATCAAGCAGAATCTGTTCGGCTGCGGCATAAGACTGTTTTGCTTTTAACAAGTTTGCATAATGGATGAGAAAAACAGGGTTATCTGGTTGAATGCTGATCGCTTTTTTAAGTAAAGCCTCAGCCTCGGCAAGCTCGCCTTCTTCGGCATATAAAAGTGCCAGCGAGTGCAATACGGCAGGGTCATCAGGATAAGTTTTCAGCAAAGCAAGATAACCCTCCCGAGCTTCTTCCAGCCGTCCGGCCTGATGTAATTGCTGGACTTCAGTGATGTTCAGCGACTTTTTCATATCTTATCTTTAATGATCTTGATAAATTGAGTATAACGTATGTATCAGCCAAGGTTGACAAGGAAGCCCTATGCAGCTCACGATCAGGACCGCCAAAGCACCCATACAAGCCAATGTGATCATACCGGGTTCAAAAAATATTGCCTATCGCGCAATCATTTTGTCGGCGCTAGCAGATGGCGTGTGTGAAATTTCGGGACTACAGGTGAGCGAGAATATCAAGCTATTGATTGCTGCGCTGCGCGAACTCGGTATTGTCACGCAGCTAGATGAAGCATCACGGTACTGCATTATTGCAGGTGGCAACGGTAAACTCCCCAAGAAGCAAGCAACTTTATGGTGTCATGATTCGCTTACACTTTCCTACCTGTTAATGGCTATCTGCTCGGCCACTTCCGGCGTGTACTACTTTGACGGCAGCGCATCGTTACGTGAACGTCCGCTCACATTTATGATGAATACTTTAAGTCGTCAGGGCATCCAATTTATCCCAGGCGATTCACAAAAAATGCCTTTTACACTCGTAGGTGCAGACACGCTGGAAGGAGGCGAAGTCATTTTGGATCACACTGCCAACCAACATATCGCCAGCGCACTGCTCATGATCGCACCCTTTGCACGTTCGCCTTTTACTTTCACCCTGCATGAAACGGTTAACCAAAGCCATATTGATATGACTTGCGCGATGATGGCGGAGTTTGGCGTACTCGTCCACCGCATCCATCAAAGGCAACTAATGGTACCCGTTCCCCAACGTTATCATGCCAAAGATTATGTAGTTGAACCTGATTTCGCTATCGCTGCTTATTTTTTTGCTGCCGCTGCAGTAACCGGCGGTGAAATTACCATCCAGCCCGTCAAGCTTGCGCAATCCAAACAGCCTAACGCCAAATTTCTCACTATCTTGGAAAAAATGGGATGTCGCATTCGCGAAACCAAAACAGGTCTTACACTTTCCGGGCCGGCGCAATTGCAAGGCATTGAAGTCAGCATGCGCGATTTTGCCGACACCTTTCTGGCTCTCGCTGCTATTGCCCCTTTTGCCAAATCCCCTGTTCGCATTTCTCATCTGGGTCCACTGCGTCAAAAAGAAAAAAGCCGCATGACTGCGATGAAAACCGAGTTAACCAAAATGGGCATCCAAGTCGAAACAGGCGAAGACTGGATTAAAATTTTCCCCGGCTCGCCTCTGGGCGGCGTTATAAACACGCATGCAGATGCCCGCATTGCCATGGCTGCTGCCATTATCGGACTAAAAGCTCCAGGCGTGATCATTGATGACGCAAAGTATGCAGAAAAAACCTGCCCTGAATTTTTTTCCCTATGGGAAAAATTGGCAGAACCGCTCAACATCAGTGCATGAGCGCTGGATCAGCGCAAGACATGGATACTTAATAGTTACTAACTCTGTACACGACAAAATTTCTAACCGTTCGCCCTTCGAGACGGCCGCTTCGTCGGTCTCGAAGGGCGAACGGTTAGAAATTTTGTCGTGTACAGAGAGTTACTAATTATTCTCGTCGCTATGCATTTTTCCTGCAGACCAAACCGCAAGCGCGATCTCAATGAGCAGTAATGCGGCGACTACATATTGCCCATAACCCGCAATCAGCATAACAAGCACATTTGCATCAGGTTGGTAAAGAAAATAAAAGAGCGTAAACGCATAAAACATTCCGAATGTAAAATTACGCGACCACTGCGGCGTGCGATAAACCCAGAGGCCCTTCATGAATCCTTTTAGGCGGATACGTATCATAAGGCGAGAAAATTCCAACAGTTCAACGATGAAAAAAGAAATCGCTGTCCACCACCACGCTGCCGCTATGATCCAGTCAGGAAATACTTGCAGCGAAATAATAGCAAGGCCCGTAATAGCCATGGCGCCATGATTGATGCAATTTGCATCCGGCCAGACAGCCACCAGATGTCGTCTGTGTGAGCAAATAAGATAACGCAAAATCAAGTACAAACCGAGCAGATAAAATAAGAAACCTGCTATTATAAGCAGCTGGTAACTCCACATCGGAAGATGATGATGGAAAAGCGCTTGAAGCATTAACACAATCGCCTGAGTACTTACCGCCGCCAGCAAAATCATGCCATTTTCTGGCATATGTAATCGCTTGCGTATCGCGCGCCAGAACCATTTACTAATCATGGCTAAATAAATAACCCACATCAGAATAGCTATCATCGATAACAACACGATGACGCCATGTAATGTTTCTTCCACCTGATCGAGCAACAATACGGTAATGGCTGTACCTGCCACCCAGGTTCCCATGCCTGCACAGTGATCAAACCGATTCAAGAAAAACAAACCCTGCAAATAGGCATTCAAAAACCCTACAGCCAGATAAAACCAAATGATTAGCACTTCAAAAGCAACCATGCGCATCACCAGAGCAGGAAAATGAAACTGTGGCAAGCAGTGCAATGCAAATATACCTATCGCCATCACAATGGCGCCGCTTGAAACTGGTGGGATCAGATGGCTGAAAAAATGATAATAAATTAGGTGCGTAAAAGCCAAAAGCAGAACGAGCAAAACAAGCGGTGACTCGATAAGCGCAGTCCATTCAAGCATCGTAGCTGGCATCCCTGCATTCAAATGACATGGCACTTTCTTTTATTATACCTTATCAGGGCATGAATATTTTGACCTTTTCTCTTCAATCTTTGCACATTTTACAAGCATCCACTTCCTAAAAAGCGGAGCCGGGGAAGGATAACTCCGCATAGTTTTTTTTTGAAAAAATAGGTACTCTAATATTATTTCCCGCGTTAGGAATGGAGCCGGACCATGGAAAAAGTGTCAGCCACTACCTCAAAAGTAAACACGAACACGGATACCGCTAAAAATATTGCACAACAGCTTTTGGAATCAGCCGGCATTGCCATTAATGGTCACGAACCATGGGATATACAAATTCACAATGAAGAAATCTATTCACGCGTCTTACATGATAACTCTCTGGGCCTCGGCGAAGCTTACATGGACAAATGGTGGGACTGCCAGCGATTGGATATTTTCTTCGAAAAAATTCTTCGCGCCCGACTTGATGCGAAAATAAAAATTCCTTTTCATTTTTATTTAAGGCTCCTTTTAGCCCGCATTATTAATTTTCAAACTAAAAGCCGCGCAAAACAGGTGGCTTATAAACACTATGATCTTGGCAATCCGCTTTTCACCGCGATGCTGGACAAACGCATGATTTACAGCTGCGCCTACTGGAAAGATGCCGCAACGCTCGAAGAAGCACAAGAAAAAAAATTGGACCTTATCTGCCAAAAATTGCAGTTGAAACCAGGTCACCGCTTGCTGGATATAGGCTGCGGCTGGGGCGGGCTCGCACGATTCGCCGCCGAAAATTATGGCGCGAACGTAGTAGGCGTCACCATTTCAGAACAGCAATATCGTTATGCAAAAGAATACTGCAAAGATTTGCCAGTCGAAATCCGGCTACAGGACTATCGTGACATCAACGAAACATTTGACCGCATCGTCTCGGTTGGCATGTTTGAACATGTGGGTTATATGAATTATCCCACTTTTATGGCAACAGCACATCGCGCACTCGCCGACAATGGATTGTTTTTGCTACATACCATCGGCGTAAATGAATCGAGCTATTTCGCAAATGAATGGATCACCAAATATATTTTTCCCAACGGCATGCTGCCTTCCATTGCGCAAGTTGCAAAACCTACTGAAAAACTATTCGTTATGGAAGATTGGCATAACTTCGGCTCTTATTACGACAACACCCTCATGGCCTGGCATGAAAATTTCTTACGTCATTGGGAAAATTTAAAATCGCAATATGATGATCGTTTCTATCGCATGTGGACTTATTATCTGCTTTCCTGTGCAGGAGGCTTTCGTGCGCGCACGATTCAATTATGGCAAATTGTATTCTCCAAACGGGGTGTCATCGGCGGCTATCTCGCGCCACGCTAATAAACTTATTGTACAGGCAGCGTTGACACCAATTGCAATAACAGCTTGCGCGCCTCTTTTATGTCATAGATGAACCCTACCACGGTTAGAAAATCAGGCGAAATATCCAGCAATTCCAGCTGAGCCGGTATCAACGACTTTACCTTATTTTCCAGTTCCGAAATGTCACTTGTGAAATCAGATTCGGTTTTGACAAGCTGGGCACTGGCGAGGTATGCAACCAATATCCTCATCAACTCTTCATTTTTTTGCGTGACAATCGTGACTGGTGTAGACAGTTTTTTAATCAGCTCCGGATCTACCGGCTGTGCAGCCCGATAGTCCATCGAAAAAAATGTATCCGTGAGATGCTCGAGGTTGGTTAAAAAAAAACGAAAGCCCGCACGCAAGCCAGGATTAAATCCCGCTTCATAAACCCATTCCGGGTAATTGCCTTTTTGTGTTTGCAGTGCTTTTTCAACCTCAGACTTTATTCTCAACAGCGCATCCGCATCCTGATTTTGTCCGGTAAACCGTTCTGTAATACCATGCGAATAATTGATTAGCGCATGCAACAACGGCAACAAACCACTGCAAAATTCCCTATCAAACTGAACCGGCAATATGATTTGACTGCATATCACGCCGATGGCCGCTCCCATCACTGCATCTATAAATTGATCACGTAACGGCGAAATTGCCGTGGGCGATAGGGCAATGACAAGTAAAACCAGAGAAAAAAGCATGATGAGAAAAAAAGTTTTATTCTGTACCGGGCGATAGATGAATGTCAGATAACCACTGAGCATAAAGATGGCACTAATCAACAGATAAATCACACTCCGCTGCTTTATAACTGTCAGCGCCAGTGCAAAGACCAGTATACCTGTCAGCACAATGAGCGAGTAGAGCAATCCCTGACGCAGCGGTGTGCCGCGCGTTGTTTGGCTTACCAGAAATGCTGTCAGCACAAGAAAACCTTCACCGCCGTAGGCCAAATGCTGATTGGCGTATACTGAAAGAAAAATAGCCACACCTGCGCTTATGGCATGACGAGCAGTAAATGATTTCAGCCAAGTCATCTTACTTTCTCTCTCGCTTTTACTATAACCGAATACAGGCTATTCATTTCATCCTGCAGTGATTTCAAGCTCGCGATAAACAAGGCAAAAACTAATGGGTCTTGCGCAGCAATTTGTAGCACATGATGGTAGGTGTCTTCAAAGCGCTCGATTTTTTCATTTAAACCCTGCGTATTAATATGGTATCTTTTGCCGCGCAAAACAGCCATCATGTCAGAAAAAATAGCATGGATTTGCTCGCCTATGGCAGTTAATTCCTCTGCGCACACTGATAAAACAGTATAATCACCCACTCGTATACGCAGTAGCGCACAGTCGATCAACATGCCGTAGAGCACTTCAGACTGGTTGGCAAATGCGGTTAACACCCTGCTATCGGTTTCAATTTTTTTTGTCTCGGACAGCTTGATGAACTCCCTCAGCTGGCTGATGGAATGCAGATATTGGGTTTTCTTTACGTGTAATCTTCTTTCATGCAGATAGATGTTTTCTGGGTATGAAGGCGTTAAGAAACAAGTAAATATTTCCTGCTGTAGTTTAAGCAGGCTGCGCAATGTCAGCATCATCCATGCCTGCAATTCATTCCTCACAAAATAGGGCCAAAATAGAATCTGAGGCAAGCCAGCAATGAGGGTTCCTATCAGGATAAACTGGGCACTGGTCGCGGTAGGCAAATTACTAACAGAAACGACGGCAAATAACATTATCAGGAAAACAGGAAAAAAATAATTCGGGTAGCGCTGAACCAGATACATGCCTATCCCCGTTATCACACTGAGATAAACAGCAAGGAGCAGCGTAAATGACGCAGCGCCGCCTGTTAGCAGCACAGTGATAGCCAGCAGCACACCTGTCGCGCCCAAGACCATTATTCTGCGACTGAATGTGTTTCCGAACTGGATCAGTGACAAGGCAAATGCCGACCAGACAATCCAGTGACTTTGCGCCCCTCCAATTTCATGCTGCGCCAGCAATGCGCCTGACATCACAATGAGAAGATAAATGAAACGCTTGATGGATAACGCGGTGAAAATCAAATCCATGTGGGTTCCAAGTGGTGGTTTATCTCGGGTTATCAGTCATCCAGACTTCAAGTTTACACCTGATGACACTTGCAGTGTAGATTTTGCAACTTCATCCCCGCGCAGGCGGGGATCTTTTCATCCTTGGCAACAACAGTGCTAGAAAAATGATGGGTCCCCGCTTGCGCGGGGATGATACTTGTGTGGGAATGACAGCTTCTATTCTTTCTTATGTTTCTTTACATCTTTCCAGTATTCGCGTTTCAGCAAATACATAAGCACAAAGAGGATGACGAGGAAACCTAATACCCACCATCCAATACGCTGCTGTTCCTCATGATAGGGCTCAGCCGCATAGGCAAGAAAATTGACCAAATCCGCAATAGTGGCGTCAAATTGCTCCGGCGTCATGCTGCCCTGCTTGGTGAGCTTAAGCAAGTCATAGTATTGCACATCACCAAAAATGGCACCGGCATCCGGTTTCGTCGTCAGCAACACCTGGTCACCCTGATAAGGTGCGAGTATATCGGGCATAGCCGTATTGGGCACCAGCAGATTATTGACGCCGGTAGGACGGGAACTATCCATATAGAAACTATGGAGATAGGTATAAATCCAGTTAACGCCACGAATATCCGTTTCCAGTGACAAATCAGGCGGTGTGACGCCATACGGCCAGCTCTTGATATTGATCGGCATTTTATCGAGAGTGATTCCCGCTTCTTTTGCCACTTTGTCATAGCGCAGATAAATCATGGTGTGACAAGTCATGCAGTTAGTAGCAAAAAACTTGGCGCCTCGCTTAATGGATTCCATATCAGATCGATCAATGGGCGCGCTCGCGAGCACAAGCCCTTTAGACGATTCACTTCCTTCCGCCCAAATCTGGGTAGAAAACGCAGCCACTAAAATGGCCAACAAGATTTTAAATACGCGATGCTGCCTCATCATTCTGTGACCCGTTCTGGTAAAGGTTTGGTTTTTTCGATCTTTGAATAAAACGGCATTAGCAAAAAGAATGCAAAATAAGTTACCGTCAACAGTCTGGCGAGCAGCGTATAGAGCGTAGAAACGGGTTCGCTGCCCAGATAGCCCAAGCCAACGAAACTGATAACAAAGATAACAATGGCAATTTTCGATAGCGTTCCTTTATAACGAATTGAACGCACCGGGCTTCTATCCAGCCAAGGCAACACAAACATGACGGCAATACCCGCAGCCATTGTCATCAAGCCAAAAAGTTTATTGGGAATGGCACGTAGCATGGCATAGAACGGCGTCATGTACCATACAGGAGAGATTTCCAACGGTGTCTGCAAGGGATTGGCTGGTATAAAATTATCATGTTCTATAAAGTAGCCGCCCATTTTTGGCGTGAAAAACACAACAATACTGAACACAAACAAGAAAACGACTACACCCACCAAATCCTTAACCGTGTAATAAGGATGAAAAGGTATACCATCCAGCGGCACGCCTTCCTTATTTTTCTTTTTCTTGATGTCAATGCCATCAGGATTGTTAGAGCCCACCTGATGCAGCGCGACTAAATGCACGAAAACCAGCACCGCCAAAAAGAGCGGAATGGCAATCACGTGAAGCGAGAAGAATCGATGCAGTGTCACGCCGGATACGTTAAAGTCTCCGCGCAGCCAGATCAGAAGAAGATCGCCTAAATAAGGGATCGCACTGGCAAAAGAAGTGATAACCGCAGCACCCCAGTAAGACATTTGCCCCCAGGGAAGCACATAGCCGGTAAACGCTTCGATCAGCAGAGCAAAATAGATAACCATACCAATTAACCAAACTAGTTCGCGCGGTTTCTGATAGGATCCGTAAATCAGCGCACGGTACATATGCAGGTAAACCACGACAAAAAAGGCTGAAGCGCCGGTAGTATGCATGAATCGCAGCAACCATCCGTACCGTACTTCGCGCATGATATGCTGAACGGAAGCAAAGGAACCATCCGCAGTAGGGACATATTCCATTACCAGCCAGATGCCTGTGAGAATTTGCATGACAAACACAAGCAGCGAAAAGGAACCAAAGAAATACCAGAAATTAAAATTTTTAGGTGCGTAATACTCCGTCAAGTGCTTACGCATGAAATCAGTCCACGGATAACGCGTATCCACCCATTCCATAAACCGATTTTTTTTATTCACGGCTTTTTCAGTCATTATGTATTTTTAACTCCTTCCTTGCACTAGCTAATGGAAATTGCGCCCTGTACGCCATCCTTATCTTCACCTATCAGGATTTCCGTATCACTCACGTACATGTGGCGCGGAATCTTCAGATTCAAAGGAGCGGGTACATCTTTATAAACTCTTCCCGCCAAATCATACTTAGAACCATGGCAGGGACAATAAAAACCACCCAGCCAATCCGGAGAAACACTGGCTACATCCGGTCTATAAGTAGGCACGCAGCCAAGATGAGTGCAGATACCGATCGCAACCAGGAATTGAGGCTTGATGGAACGATGAATATTTTTGCAATAAGCAGGCTGCTGATCCTGTTCGCTCAGCGGGTCACGCAGGGTGCTATCCAGTTTGGGAAGCGTATCCAGCATTTCCTGGTCACGGTAGATGACCCAGACAGGCATGCCGCGCCATGGCACCGTTAACTGCTCACGTGGCTTCATTTTGCTGATGTCAATCTTGATTGGCGCGGCCGCTGCTTCAGTATCGGCACTCGGCATCCAGTATGAAAAAAACGGGACAGAAGCTGCTGCGAGTCCGATCCCCCCTACAGCAGTTGTTGCACGGCGCAAAAAGCATCGCCGCTTTTGATCAATTTCGTCCTTCACGCTCTTATGTCCTTAGCTTGACTTTTATTGTTTTAGACTCGGTTTAAAGCTCGTAAGTTTAATCATTCAAAAATAAGATGGCCAGTGTTTTTTAAGTGATGCGACGCGAATACATTGCCATTCAGGCAAAACAGGAGACTTAATCAACCATTTCACATTACCGTCCCGGTATAAAAAGTAAAACCAAACATCTCCATCATGTTTTCGCGATGCCATAAAAAAACAGCAACTCAAGTTGGGCGTAGAGTTATACCGAGAACGAACGAAATTATCAAATAATTATTGCGGTATCGATCCTGAATCGGCTGGCTAACGCTGAGTTCATACTCAAAAATCAACAGATAGAATTGCTTGCTCAGTGATGAGCTTCAGTTTATCCAGTATTTCCATATCAATGGTAAGAGGCGGCAACCAATAAAGTGTGTTACCCAGCGGCCGCAATAATGCGCCAAGCGCTACGGCCTTCTGATAAATCTCAAAACCCAGCCGCCGTCCTGGTTGATCACACACTAAATCTGCCGCAACGATTGCGCCAATCTGCCTGACATGTGTTAGCTTTTGTGTTTTATCCGCAATTGATTGCATATAAGTGCGCATCATAGAGCCAATTTGATTGGCTCTGTCACATATTTTATCTTCCTTCATCATAGCAAGCACTTCCACCGCGATACTTGCCGCAAGTACATTCCCGGAATAGGTATGTGAATGGAGAAAAGACTTTCCAGACGCATAATCATCATAAAACAGATCATAAACAGCAGAGGTCGTTAATACGGCGCTCAAAGGCAGCCAACCGGCTGTGAGCCCTTTTGATAGGCATAAAAAATCTGGCTCAACATTCGCGTATTCACAGGCTAGCATTTTTCCAGTACGACCTATTCCTGTCATAATTTCATCTGCTATAACATGAATACCGTGCTGCCTGGCCCAGACACATAAACGCCTGAGAAAATCCTGACTATAAATCCGCATGCCGCCCGCACCCTGCACAATCGGCTCAACCAGAATGGCTGTAATGCGTTCAGATAACGGTTCCAACTGTTTTTCAATGGCACGCCAGGCAAAGCCGCAATCTACCCATAGAGGATGATCTGCGTGATTCACGTAAGGCAGCGCAGAAATAAAATAAGCATCAAACAGGAACGGCGTATAAGGATCTCGATAAATGCCAAGATCGCTCACACTCAAGGCACCGATGCTTTCGCCATGATAACTATTCTCCAGCGAAACAAACAACGTTCGCTGATGTTCGCCTTGTATTTTTCTGGCGTGCGCACTCATTTTAATTGCCACCTCAATGGCAGAAGAACCATCGCTGGCATAAAAAACCTTGCTGAGCGAGCGGGTTAATTGCGTCAGTTTTTCCGACAAATTAACGATGACTTCGTTGGTCGTATTAGCCAATGCGACATGTTCAAATTTTTCAATTTGCCGCTTGATTACGGCTTTTAAACGAGGATGGCCATGCCCTAACGACTTGCACCACCAACTTGAATTCGCATCAATAATCTGCCGGCCGTCTTTTAACTCTATATGCGCACCTTGGGCCGCGACCACTTCCAGCGGCTTGAATAGCTCATAATCTTTCATCTGTGAGCAAGGATGCCAAATAGGGTTTAAATTTTTTTCTTCCCTATACGTATCGAGATTCATTTATAGTAAACCTTATTTTTTTTATTGGTTGACTGTTTGAGAAAGCTAACATATATTTTTTCAGCCGACAATAAAATAAAAATAAGGACCCCTCTCAACCATGTCAGAATCAAAATGGAATACAGAAAGCGTAAAGCGACTATTTGAATTGCCACTTGTTCATTTGCTGTTTGAAGCACAATGCGTGCACCGGCTGTACTTTCACGCAGATGAACTTGAGCTTTGCACTTTGCTTAGCATCAAAACCGGCGCCTGCCCTGAAGATTGTGCATATTGCCCGCAAAGCGCCCACTACAGTGCTGATGCTAGCCGTGAAAAGCTAATCGATGTTGAAAAAGTTGTACGGCAAGCGCAAATCGCCAAAGAAAAAGGTGCGGTGCGTTTTTGCATGGGCGCAGCATGGCGCAGTCCTCCCAAAAAAGATTTTCACAAGGTGCTGGAAATCATTCGCGCTGTTAAAAACCTTGGCCTTGAAACCTGTGTAACACTCGGCATGCTAAATGCAGAACAGGCAGCCATGCTGTATGCGTCCGGGCTGGATTTTTACAATCACAACCTGGATACTTCGCCGGAATATTATAAAAAAATCATTACCACCCGCACATATCAAGACCGGCTGGATACATTGCACCACGTGAGAACAGCCGGCATTAAAGTTTGCTGTGGCGGCATCATTGGCATGGGGGAATCGCGCGAAGATCGTATTGCGCTTTTAATCCAGCTTGCAAGCTTGCCTAAGCCACCCGAAAGCGTTCCTATTAATCGCCTCATTCCTTTTGAAGGAACACCATTGGCAAACTCGCCTACGCTAGACAATTTCGAGTTCATACGCACCATTGCTGTTGCGCGCATTTTAATGCCGACATCAATACTGCGACTGTCTGCTGGCAGGATCACCATGTCGGAAGAAATGCAGGCCTTGTGCTTTATGGCGGGCATTAACTCGATGTGGCTGGGTGAAAAGCTATTGACCGCCAAAAACCCACAATGTGGTGAGGATCATGCCCTTTTGCAAAAACTGGGAATGAAAAACAGAAAAGTGGCCACACAATGAAAATCATTCCATCTATTCAGAACAAACTTGATCAGCGAGCGGCTCGCTTTCTGCTAAGGCAGCGATATATCATCGATACCAAACACAACAATGAAGTATTCATAAGCGGAAAACGCTTAATTAATTTTTGCAGCAATGATTATTTAAATCTGTCCGGCCATGTTGAAATAAAAAACGCATTTATGCGAAGCGCGCAAAGATATGGAACAGGGAGCTGTTCATCGGCATTGATTTCGGGCTATTCCAAATCGCATTATCAACTCGAAGAAACTGTTGCTGACTATCTAAATCAGGACAGAGCTATTCTCTTTAACTCGGGATATCATGCCAATCTTGGCGTCTTAACTGCGCTTGCCCATAAAAACAGCCTGATCATTGCTGATAAATTTTGCCATGCATCACTCATAGACGGTATCCAGTTATCGCAGGCCAAATTCCATCGATATCGCCATCATGATCTCAATCATGCGAGCGCGCTAGCTGAGAAATACAAGCACTCTCCCTTGCTATTTGTCACCGAAAGTGTTTTCAGCATGGAGGGCAACATTACCGATTTAAGAAAGCTTTCTTCGCTCGCTAGCCAACATAAGGCAGCACTCATCGTCGATGACGCGCATGGTTTTGGCGTATTAGGCGCTAAAGGAAAAGGCATCATTGAACATTTGCAAATGTCAGCAACTGATATTACCTGCCTTATCATTCCCTTTGGAAAAGCATTGGGCAGCTTTGGCGCCATCGTTTCTGGAAGCGAGGAAATAACAGAAGCCATTCTGCAGCTGGCAAGAACTTACTGCTATAGCACCGCCTTGCCTCCGGCCATTTGCGACGCCACAAGACAAGCCATCAGAATCATGCAGGCAGAAAATTGGCGCAGGGAAAAATTGCTTTACCTGATCAAATTATTTATTCAGGAAGCCAAAGCAAGACAACTACCCTTGACTTCTGACGATGAAACACCCATCAAATCCATCTTGATTCGAAATAATCAGCTCGCACTGCGATTACAGCAAAGATTAATGCAAATGGGCTGGTTCGTCTCCTGCATTCGTCCACCTACCGTACCCGACCAGACATCACGAATACGTCTATCGCTTAATTGCATGCACACTGAAAAACAGATCATAGCACTGCTTGATCACATCAAAACGCTATTCGATATCGTTACAAAAACACAATGATGGACAAAAAAGCGCATCTTAAAAAATTATTTAACAAAGCTTCCCACAGCTATGATGAACAGTGCCAACCGCAACAATACATCGGCAGCAAACTACTTCGTTTACTCATGTTATCTTCACCCTCTTCACAACGTATTATGGATTTAGGCTGCGGCACAGGTCTTGTTACCGCAGAGCTTGCGCGCACGTTTACGTACCAGGATTTTCACGCAATTGATATTTCTAATGAGTCGCTTTGTCTTGCCGCCAAACGGCTGCATTGTTTAGGTATAAAGACTTATGAAGCTGATTTTGACCGGCTATCTGCCTATGGCACACCATTTGATATAATATTCTCTAATATGGCGCTGCATTGGAGCACCTGTTTTATCTCCACACTGAGCCGGTTGAGCACGCTGCTTTCTCCTCATGGCACACTTGCCTTTTCCATTCCACTTCCAGGGACATTTCATGAATTGCAAAACGCTTATTCCCGTTATTATTTTTTCGATCAAACGTTTATCGCAACACTGCTTACACACTGCGGGTATGATGTGCTCATACAAGAGCGAGAAACCATGATTTATAAATTTTCAGATACCGTTTCTGCCTTGCGCTCGATCAAACAGACTGGCGCTTCGTATGCTTCCGATAGACGCCACCGTAGTTTGTTAGGCAAATCGTTTATTCAACCGACGAAAGTAACTCAGTTAACCTACGTAGCTGGCTTCTTTATCGCTGTCAAAAGGGACATTCATGTCAATCAAATTATTCGTCGCCGGAACCGATACCGATGCAGGAAAAACCTATATTAGCACCGGATTATTGAGAGCCTTTCATCATGCTGGCTTGTCTAGCCTTGGCATTAAACCCGTTGCTTCGGGCTGCTTTCAGGATGGAACACATGTATTCAATCGTGATGCACTGTTGTTACAACAAGCTTCATCTATAAAATTAAGTTATGAAAAAATTAATCCCTTCGCTTTTCTGCCGCCAATTGCACCTCATCTTGCGGCCCAGCAGGCTGGGATCGCTCTTAACCGAGAAAAACTCAGTCACGGCATTCATGCTGCACTCAATTCGCCTGCCTATTTTTGCCTGATTGAAGGGGCGGGGGGATGGCATGTTCCACTCAATGACACGGAAACGCTGGCGGACTTGGTCATGCATCACCGCTGGCCTGTATTGCTGGTAGTTGGTATGCGGCTTGGCTGCCTGAATCATGCAATTTTAACCTGCAAGGCAATACAACAAAGCGGTGTAACGCTCATAGGCTGGATCGCAAACTGCATTGATCCCGGCATGGCTTATTGTCAGGAAAATATTGCAGCACTACAAAAATGGCTTTCTGCTCCTTTGCTTGGCATTGTGGGACAAAATGAATTGCCGGAGAGAATGATGGATTTAGATATGCTAAGGAAGATAATGCGGGATGACAGGGGGAGCAAGCGAGTGCGGTTGACTACTTAGGAGTGACCAGGAGAAGAATGTTCACCCTTCTTCACAATCGAAGTATCACCCGATGAAAACGCCCGAATAGAACCATTTGCAAGCCGCAGTAACAAGTGCCCATGCTCATTGATGCCGGCAACTTTGCCTCTTATTTCTTCTCTGACGTTCTTAAGCGTAATCGTTTGGTTTGCCAGAGCATCTGCTTCTGACCATCTATCAACAAAACCTGAAAATCCAACCTCCTCAAATTCGCGCAAATCAGCAAGCAGCGTATTAATCAGGCGTGCACAAAGTTCATTCCTATCCACAGGGCTGCCGAGAATTTTCCGCATGGAAGTCCATGCCTGGGTAATCGGTAGATCACCGCCAAGCATGTTAACGTTTAAGCCGACCCCGATAATGGCCTGACAGAACCCGTGTGTTTCTGCCTGGATTTCAATCAAACTGCCAGCGATTTTTTTATTACCATGTACAATATCATTGGGCCATTTCACAAACAGTCCTGTGATACCATAGTTTTTTAATGTTTTTAAAATCGTAAGACTGATCACCAAGCTCAACCCCGATAATTCGCTGATGTCTTTTTGGAAAGAATAAAGGCAAGATAGGTAAATATTCCTGCCAAAAGGCGAATACCACTCGCGGTTCAATCTCCCCTTGCCACTGGTCTGCTGTTCTGCCAAGCAAAAAGAAATGCCTTTGACCGGCTTGATTGATTTCAGGTAATCGTTAGTTGATGCAATGCTTTCGAACAAATGCAGATCCACTTTCTCATTAAGCCTTTTCTTAATTTTTTGCGTTTCAAGCAAAATCAATGGATCAAACAAGGCATATCCCTTACCTTTAACGGAATCGATAGCAACCTCATAAGCTTCCAGCTTTTTAATCGTTTTCCACACGGCACTGCGCGTCATGCCAAGCCTTCTGCCAACAGAATCGCCGTCATGATACTGACCATCATTTAATATATTTAACAGCTTGACGAGATTGGGATTGAATTTTTTCATCATGGGCATTTCGACCATAACCTAATGATTAAAGTGTCACAAAATTAAGATTGATTTTTATCTCACCAAACTAACGCGCCTATCTTGAGCCTTTACCTAACAGGGAGATATAAATATCCTGATGCCTGTCTGATTCGGGAATCATGTTTTCGCTTTCAATGAATCGGGTCTTCTTTAACACAGATATCAATTCCTTTTTATTCCACGGCTGCCCTTCAAAGAAGGTGTCCGGCGTTTCTGTAATAAAACGAGAAAATGCATTCAAATAATCCTCATCCGATTTTTCTCGACTGATTTTATTCAGCGCTTTGCTTACCAATTTAGCTAACTCGCTATGGCGAGGAGGATTATACATCATAGCAAATCCAGCTCGGCGACATGCTACTCTGTATTCCTCCTGAATGAATTTCAAAGCAAAAAACAATGCGCCTTTAAGTGCAGCAGCGCTTATCGAGGGTTCGTTTTTTAACAGGATCAAGAAATTGATCAAAGCAATACGTTGCTGATTTGAATGACGATATGATTCTTTTATTTCTTCTATTTTCTCGCCCACTTCCCGCAATTCACGATACCTGCATTGCTCTTTATAATTAAGACTATCATTAAACTTTAACTCTCCCTTATGCGCAGCAGATGCATAAAGCCCGAACCATAATCTATTATTATCAGCCAATTCCTTGGTTTCTTTTGAAACCAGTGAAAGCATCAGTAAATCTTTTATTTCTAAATACTTCAGTATCTCCAGGGCGATATCGAACGGAAACACAAAGGTTCTATTCTGCGGCGGCTGAATTTTTTCTACAAGCTGTCTGCCTATCATGATTATCTTTCCTCGTTTGAATGTTTTAAATGAAAGAATGCAACCTTAAATAGAAACATTTCCAAGTAAAGGTATATAGCTGCTCTTCTTTGACGCAGCATTTGCCTTCTCTATTTCCATTAGCATGATTTTATTAATAGCGGTTATTAATTCCAGCCTTTTCCAGCGCAAATCAGCAAAGAACATATCTGGTTGCGTCTTGATGAACTGGTGTAACACTTCCAAGTAATCGTTATCGGATCTATCTAGATTCATCTTATTCAATGCAGTGCCTATTAAGGAAGCGAGCTGATGACACTTACCATAGAGGCAAAAGGCGGCACTCGAGCTAACGATTTGTTTCGACACAAAAAGAAGCGCGCCTTTAAGCACATCTGAACCCACAGAAGGATTTGCTTTTAACTGCGTTAGCAGGTTGACGAGAGCGAGTCGATCAACATTCTGTGTGCAATACACACCTTTAATCCGCTCTATTTCCTCGCCTATCTGTTTAACTTCCATTTCAGACTGTTTCTTATACTGATCCTTATAACAAACCGTGTCATCGATTTTTAACAATGACTGCTGGGCACGGGCAGCATAAAACGGAAACCATAGCCGGTTATTCTCGGCCAATTCCTTGGTTTTTTTTGAAACCAGCGAAAGCATCAGCAAATCTTTTATTTTTAAATACCTCAGTATCTCCAGGGTGATATCAAATGGAAATGGAAAAGGAAACGTATCATTTTTTTGTGATTGATTTTTTTCTGCAACCGCTCTGCCTGTCATGTTCTCTCCTCATTTCGTTCATTTATAAATTTTAAGTTTATGAACTCTTTACACAGACGCATTACTACGCCTCACAAACCGTGACATCAGAATACCCGCCTCATATAGCAGCCATATTGGCACCGCCAGAACAGTTTGCGATAGTACATCCGGCGGCGCGAGCAGCATACCAATAATAAAAGCGCCTACAATGGCATACGACCGCATTTTAATGAAACGTTCGCGGGTCACGACGCCCGTCGAAACTAGCAGCACCATGATGATGGGAATCTCAAACAAGCCGCCAAAGACCAACAGCAACTTGATAGTAAAATCCAGATACTCGCTGATATCGGGACTTAAAATGACACCCACTGGCGCAATACGGGCTAAAAAATGAAACAGCATGGGAAAAATAACAAAATAGGCAAACGCAATCCCTGCATAAAAGAGACCCGCGCTCACCAGCAAAAAAGGCCAAATCATGCGGCGCTCATGGCCATACAGGGCGGGGGCGATAAACGCCCAGGACTGATAAAGAAAAAACGGCACAGCGAGTAGCATCGACGCCATGAAAGCGAGTTTGAAAGGCACAAAAAAGGGTGAAACAATCTGGGTAGCGATCAAGTGTCCCTGGGGTAAAAACTTGAGTAAAGGCAAAGCGAGCAGGGTATAAAGATGATTGGCAAAATAGACAAGGACCGCGAATAACAGAAGCAAAACAATCAGTGAATAAATGAGCCTCCTGCGCAATTCCACTAAAAAGTTGATGGCCTCATTACTGTTGCTGCTCACGTTTGCGCTCATTAGAAGTATCAACCGTATCGATGAAACCGTTTAAATCATCTTTCATGCGGCCAAACAGACGGCGCACAGATTGCATGAAGCGGCCCAGTGTGTAGGCAACTTCCGGTAGCTGCTCAGGCTTGATGACCAGCAGGGCGATCAACAGGATAACGATAATTTCACTGATACTGAAATTCACGATTTATTTTCCTTGCTCTCTTCTGTATTGCCCTGATCTTCCTGTAAACCTTTACGGAAATTACGGATAGCAATCGCAAGATCATTACCGATGTCACGCAGGCGCTGCGTACCAAATACCATCATGAGGATCATGAATACCAGCAGCAACGTGCCAAAATTACGAAAACCCATACATCCTCCTTACCCAATGGAATGCGGAGTAATCCATCCCAAGGCAAAAGCGATAATTAATAAGACAAATAAAACCAATGACAAGCTAATACGCCAAGTCAATGCCTTGACGATACGCGTGGAATCTCCTTTCTCGCCGCGAACAAGATAATAAAGAGCGCTGGCCAGCGAGAAAAAAATAAACGCAAGCAATGCGATGATAATTATTTTGATAAATAAAGTCATTGTACTTACAATCCCTTAGTCCTGCCGTGTGCGCTTAGTATATTCAGATACCGTAAGGAATGCACTACATAATGCCAATCAGAATTAAAATTAAAAACTGGAAGCTAGCACTCCTCGCTTTTGTCTTTTTCTGCCTCTTTTGCAGCCTGGGTACCTGGCAACTATCCCGCGCCAATCAAAAAAAAATACTCTTAAAGTCCTTTCATGAGCGTACTCTTCACGCTCCCTTCCTGGCGGCTCACCTCAACACCGCCCAGGACTTACGTTTTTATCGGACTCAACTTACCGGCTCGTTTGATAACGCGCATTCTATCCTGCTGGATAATAAAATTTTTCACGGGAAAGTGGGGTATGAAGTTTTCACGCCTTTTAAGGCTGATGGGATCGCAACACCCATACTCATTGATCGGGGCTTTGTACCCATGGGCACCAACCGTAAAACACTGCCTCCACTCACCCGCATTCACGGACATGTTACCCTGACCGGCCTTATCAATCAGCCGCCTGCTTATGTGGCGCTCGGCTCCATGATGGAGTCCACAACGCCCGTGTGGCCGCTGCGTATTGAGTACATTAATATGGACACCCTCTCCACCCTGCTGAACCAGCCCTTATTCCCTTATATAGTAACCCTTGCGCCCACGGATGCCGCGGCTTACGCCATCGAATGGCAGATCGTCACCATGGGACCTGAGAAACATCAGGGCTATGCCGTACAATGGTTTGCTTTAGCACTCACCTTGTTGATATTATTTGTCGCGCTTAACCGTGACAGAGGCCAGACATAACGCTGCGTAATGATGCGGTTCGCCGTCAGAAACTATATGTCCATGAAGAAGATAGCAAAAATTTGATTGAGGACAACTCCTTGACCCATTACTGGTTTATATCAACAAAATATCGACGCAATTCCAAGCTGGCGCTGTTTACGTTCCTTTTAGCTTTCGTCGTGATCCTGCTTGGCGCCTACACACGTCTCACCGACGCAGGATTGTCCTGTCCAGACTGGCCCCATTGTTACGGCTTTATCACAGCCCCGCATACCGCTTCTCAGCTGCAGGATGCCGCACAAAAATACCCCATGGCACCCGTCGACATCAAAAAAGCCTGGACTGAAATGACCCACCGTTATTTTGCCGGAACAGAAGGCATTCTCATCCTCATTCTGGCCTTTTCCATTCTATTTACTCGCAAGGCCAAGGATGTGAAAGCCAAAACAATCGCCTTCGCCCTGATTGCCCTGTTAGGCGTGCAAGTCATGCTGGGCATGCTGACAGTGACCGAAAAACTGAAGCCTGTTATTGTACTCGCCCATTTGTTAACAGGCATTTCTATCCTGAGCGTCCTCTGGTGGGCTTATCTGGATGTGCATGTACACGACGATTCTTTTGTCAAAAAAACCAGTCCATTGCTCATTCCCTGGATTTGGCTCGGCCTTCTGATCGTTGCCATACAAATTACGCTGGGCGGATGGGTAAGCACGCATTATGCAGGCCTTGCCTGTATCGATTTTCCTTATTGTAACGGACAGCTTCTGCCCAATCTGCAGTTGAACAAAGCAGACACCGACCTCATCACCATTCATATGCTGCACCGCCTGGGCGCCCTGGTCACTGCCATCTATCTTGGCATCCTGGCCTTGTTTTTATTTGGCAAATCCTCCTTTAAATCCATTGCCCTATTGATCTTTGCCTTGGTGGTCTTGCAGATTACGCTCGGGATCCTTAATATTGTGTGGCTGCGTCCTGTCTGGGTCGCACTGATTCACCATTCAGTTGCCATTATTTTGTTATTAACGCTAATAACGGCGCTGGTAAAAGCTTATTTTCAATCACGGGATAATCGGTATGGCTCCTTTCTTGCGTGATTATCTTGTTCTCTGCAAACCGCGCGTCGTCCTGCTGATGCTGCTCACTACGTGGGCAGGCATGTACCTTGCCACCACGCAGTCGCTGCCCTGGTCCTTGTGGATTTATGCTACTGTCGGTATCGCGTTGATGTCAGGTTCAGCAGCGACACTGAATCATATTATTGATCATCGCGTGGATGCATTAATGGAGCGGACCAAAAACCGGCCGCTCGTCACTGGAAAACTTTCACTGCGTTCGGCATGGATTTTTGCCACAATGCAGGGCGTCATCGGTTTTCTGATTCTCTATTTTGGCGTCAACCCGCTCACAGCCATCTTAACTTTCCTGGCCGCCGTTGGTTACGCAGGCGTTTACTCCCTTTATCTGAAACGCGCAACATCGCAGAATATCGTGATCGGTGGGCTAGCAGGTGCCATGCCGCCACTCCTCGGATGGACTTCCGTCACTGGCCAGCTTGACCCCGAAGGCTGGCTGCTCGTGCTGATTATTTTCAGCTGGACACCTGCGCATTTCTGGGCGTTGTGCTTACACCGTTATAATGAATACAAACAGACGTCCATTCCCATGCTGCCCATTACCCATGGCATCTCCTTCACCAAACTGAATATTGTATTGTACAGCTTGCTCACGATTGCCTGCAGTCTGCTACCTTTTGCCATCGGCATGAGCGGCCAATTCTATCTCATCTGTGTGCTGCTGCTGGATGCGGGCCTGCTGATATATGCACTGAAATTACAGTTTGCCACCCAAGACAATTTAATCGCGCTCAAAACATTTCAGTATTCACTGATTTACTTGACGGGATTGTTTTTAGTGATATTACTGGATCATCATTTACTGATTAACTGAATACATTTATGGAAGAAGCCAATCAGACTGTTTCAACGCAGAAAATTATTCTGTTCGTGGTATTTATTTCCGCAGCATTAATGACACTACTTTTTGTTTTTCATATGGGGCATAAACCCCAACCCACACTGGCGGAAGGGGATGGCACGCTTTTTCCCGCGCCGCGCGATATTAAGCCCTTTCAGCTTGCCACAGACAAGCAATCTTTCACGCAAAAAGATTTTCTTAATCACTGGACGCTGCTGTTTTTTGGCTTCACGCATTGTTCCAGTGTTTGCCCTGTTACCATGACCATGCTCAATCAGGCTTATGAAAAACTCCAGCGCACTTATCCTGGCGTGCAAGTCGTACTGGTTTCACTGGACCCGGATCGTGATACGCCGTCTTCCGTCATGAAGTACGCACGGTCTTTCAATCCGAACTTTATTGGCGTAACAGGAAAAATTCCGGAACTGCGAAAATTACAAAGCCAATTAGGTATTTTTGCTGCACGAGATGCATCTGCTACCGAAAATAATTATCAATTGCAGCATACTTCTTCCATCCTACTCATCAACCCGCAGGGAAAATGGGCAGGGATTTTTAAATACGGCATGCCGCCTGAACAATTCGCTAATGCATTTGATGTGAGCATCAAATCATTGTCACGTTATGCTTGATCAACAGGCGGCACTCAGCACCGCCTGTTTGGAGTTGTCAGCTTGTCTTTGTCGGCTTAAGCTGTGCCAAAGCTTTAATTTCCGCGCAATCCCTGAGCTCGGAAAGCATCTTTGCTATTTTGATTTCATAATTGTTTGGCATAGAGCTTCCATGGGGTGAGTGTAAAGCCCAAGCGCTCAAAACTGACTGCACTTCATGATTCACTGCGCCAATATTAAGACCCAAATGCTGATAAAGCGCTTCCAGCACGCGCACACGCAGCTTCAGGCTTGTTTCAAAAGGCTTGCCATCCTTGTTTAAATCCTGCCAAACCGTACGGAGCAAATCTTGGTTGCCCAATGCGTAGTCTGTTACAAAACGTTGATAAGCTGTCGCTCGGTTGCGTCCCGACGCTCCGCTTCCTGATAGGAACGTCAAAATATTGGTTACCACCGATGATTCTTTTGGTTGGGGGTTATCAAACGTAAAATATTCATCAATTTTGCTTAACAAAATTTCTCTTAATGAGGTTCTTGTTTGCATTTCTTCTCCTCCTTTAATAATTGGAATATTCGATCAGGCTGCTGAAACCAAGAGATAGCCCTTTCTCGTCTTTACCCGCAAAACTACACAAAAGCCAACATGACTGCAACCTACATTATTCTGCCCAGAAGGACTGCCAGCGCGGCGTTATTCAGCTATAATGCCTCCCTTTCAATGACAGGTTTTATTTTTATTATGTTCAATCAGCTTTTTGCCTACAGTCAGTACCTGCTACCTCAGCATCTTTTATCCGCTCTGGCGGGACGCCTCGCTGAGTCCCGCTCACCCCGACTTAAAAATAGTCTGATCCGGTTTTTTATTCATCGCTATAAGGTGGATTTAAGTGAAGCCATCAGTGAAAATCTGGATGATTACCCTACCTTCAACAGTTTTTTTATCCGCCAATTAAAACCCGGCATTCGCCCCTTGGCATTAGCACCTGAAGCTGTTATCAGCCCTGTTGATGGCCGCGTTGCTGCGCTCGGCAAAATTAATCAAAACCAGCTCTTACAGGCAAAAAAGCATTATTACAACCTTGAAACGCTACTCGGCAACGATAAAGAGCTAGCAACACTTTTTTCTGACGGCGATTTTGCCACGCTCTATCTTGCACCGCAGAATTATCATCGTGTGCACATGCCTTTATCCGGCACGTTAACAAAAAGTATTTACGTGCCTGGCAAGTTATTCTCTGTCAACCGTATTACATCCGAACTTATCCCTAATCTTTACAGCCGGAATGAACGTCTTATCTCGTTGTTCGATACTGAAGCGGGAAAAATGGCCATGATTCTTGTTGGTGCAATGATTGTTGGCAGCATCCAAACTGTTTGGATGACTCAACCCATACGTTCGCACCAGATGATCACCGAAACTTTTACCAATGGATTAACCCTGCAAAAAAGTGCTGAACTGGGTTATTTTAAAATGGGCTCTACTGTCATCCTGTTATTTGAAAAAAACAAAGTAACGTGGTCGCCCTCATTTAAAACTAACAGCGCTATCCATTTTGGGCAATTTTTAGGAAAAATCGCCAAATAAGTCACGAAATTAAGCTTGTCTTAAGATAAATTATTTAGAATGGTTATCACCTGACCATATTCTAAACAAGAAATAAAAAATTATGCGCAAACTCGTTTCACAAAACATAAGTAAATTCATCATCACTGTCACAGCCATTTATATGGCTTATTATCTATTGTTACATGATAATTTTTTGCATAGCTCCATTGCATCGATCATTGACTCTGCAAACCGGCTGAATATTAAGGAGCACTTACTCATCGTCGGGCTATTACCTATCTACATTGCGATGATGATTTTTGGCGCAGCACTGGCGGGTGTTTATCTCGGATCAAAATTACAACTTTTGTTTGATCGCTATCCCATTCAAAATATACTCTGGCTTAATACCAAAATAAGCGACTAAGCATTTCGACATTTTTCTTGTAAGATAATACATATAAATCTTGTAAGCTTTAATCCATCAATCTTCTGCTCACGCCCAATTAAGCACTTGAAAGCAATGCAAATCAATCTTCTCTATTTTACTCCCCCACCACCATACTCGCATAAAAACATTGAGCTAGTTTAAATCCTTTTGTTAATCTAGAAGTTGTCATGGATGAGCGCTAAGGACAGGCATCAGGGAATCGATGCACCAATCACGGATAGTACCGCCAAGGACACGGTAGACTGGGCTAGGAAGCCTGGGTAGGCAAAAAGGGGCAGTTTAAGGATTAAGCTGCCCCTTTTGCTTTTCTCGATCATACAGATGTTATGCCACTGCTTTTTTTTGCTGATAACGCTTTATGCTATCCATAATTTCCTTTTTCGCTGACTCTATGCCTTCCCAGCCTTCCAGCTTTGCCCACTTGCCTTTATCCAGATCTTTATAGTGTGTAAAGAAGTGTGCAATGGTATCTAGCAACTCTTTCCCCAAATCTTCAGGTTTATGCACCTGGTGATAGCGCGTTGTCAGTTTATCAACTGGGACAGCCAGAATTTTGGCATCTTTGCCCGACTCATCTGTCATGCGCAGGAGCCCCACGGGGCGGCAGCGTATCACTGAGCCTGGCAGCAGGGAGAAAGGAGAAATAACCAATACGTCTACAGGATCGCCGTCTTCCGATAAAGTATGGGGTACAAAGCCGTATTCGCAGGGATAAAACATGGCTGTTCCCAGAAAACGATCTACCATTACCATCCCGCTTTCTTTATCAATTTCATACTTGATCGGACTGTGATGCGAAGGTATTTCAATCACTACATTGATATCATCAGGAACCTGCTTTCCCGCTTGGAGATTTTCTAATCCCATAAAACATCCTCTTCATATTTTTGGATAAGCCATAAAAATTCGGGCGTCAGTGCATGTCACTCCCTGAATAATGGGGAAAAAAAATGACACCTGCGTGAGCCTAGTGTACTTTCCATTACCAATTTTGCAAGTCAGACACAATATAATCTCCTCAGGGGGAGCGGAGGACAGTTTTGACGAACACTCACGTACAAATTTATTATCTCATTGATTAAAATGGATTTCCTTTAAAAATAGCCGACATATTCTTCATACTCACCTAACTTGCGTATATACTACCCCCACCTTGGATGAGGAGTTGTGATATGGATTGCTTATTTTGTAAAATTGCTAACGGAGAAATACCGGCCCAGATTATTTATCGGGATGATCTTATTGTAGCGTTTGATGATATCAATCCACAGGCGCCACAACATAAAATTATTATTCCGCAAAAGCACATTGCAACGCTTAATGAATTGCGTGGAGAAGACAGCGAACTCATCGGATACATGGTTCAATCCGCTGTCATGCTGGCTAAGCAGCTTAATATTGCCCATGACGGATATCGAGTGCTTTTTAATTGCAACGCCGGCGCAGGCCAGAGCGTATTTCATATCCATCTGCACTTACTAGGCGGTAGGCGCATGAACTGGCCGCCGGGCTAACAGATAGAAAACATGACAACGACAGGTACTAAACAATGCAAACCTATTTCAAAAAAATCATCGAAGCGCTGGGCGAAAATCCAGAGCGCGAGGGATTAAAAAATACACCTAAACGAGCCGCTAAAGCCATGGAATTTTTAACGCAGGGATATCATCAGTCTATTGATCAGATTCTAAATGGCGCGCTTTTTGAAACAGACAATGATGAAATGATTCTTGTCAAAAACATTGAACTCTATTCATTGTGCGAACATCATTTACTTCCCTTTATTGGCAAATGCCATGTCGCTTATGTTCCCAACGGAAAAATCATCGGGCTATCCAAGATAGCGCGCATCGTCGATATGCATGCAAGACGGCTGCAAGTTCAGGAAAATCTTACGCGCGAAATTGCACAAACCATCTTTGATGTCGTAGGCGCAAAAGGCGTGGGCGTTATCATCGAGGCACAACATCTTTGCATGATGATGCGCGGCGTTGAAAAACAAAATTCAGTAATGAGCACTTCTGTCATGCTGGGTCTGTTACGCGAAGACTCACGATCACGAGCGGAATTTTTAAGCCTTGTGAAGCATTAATTTTTTCCTGCATCAGGACGGGATTAAATAAAAGCCGTTCCATGTTCCAGCAGCGGAAGACCCAGGTGTTTGGCAAGGGTTTGCCCGATATCAGCGAAAGTATCACGCAACCCAATAGGACCTGGTTTGACGGAAGGTCCAAAGGCAATCACGGGTACGTGTTCCCGTGTATGATCCGAGCCCTGCCAGGTGGGATCGCAACCATGATCCGCGGTGATAATCACCAAATCATTTTGTTTTAATTCTTTTTCGAAAGCAGGCAACCATCCGTCAAATTCTTCCAGTGCTTTTGCATAACCTGCCACATCACGACGGTGGCCATAGAGCATGTCAAAATCAACCAGGTTTACAAAGGTAATACTGTGATCAGGCGCATGTGTAGCCGCTTCCATAAAAGCAGCAAACAATGCCTGGTTACCATCGGCTTTGATTGTGCGAGTAATGCCTTGATGAGCATAAATGTCAGCAACTTTACCTATCGCTATAACTTCGCCGCCATCTTCTGTCAGCTTGTCCAGCAATGTGGGCGCAGGAGGTGGTGTTGCATAATCACGACGGTTGCCTGTGCGGTAATAATGACCTGGCACACCCAAAAACGGCCGTGCAATCACCCGGCCAATATTGTATTGATCCACCAGCTCGCGGGTAACTTCACATACGTCATAGAGACGCTGCAATCCAAATGTTTCTTCATGCGCTGCTATCTGAAAAACACTGTCGGCGGAAGTGTACACAATAGGTTTGCCAGTTTTTTGATGCTCTTGACCAAGTTCCGCGATAATCATTGTGCCTGAAGCGTGTTTATTCCCCAACACACCAGGAAGATTGGCGCGATGAATAAGTTCATCTAGCAATGCTTTGGGAAAACTGGGATAAGCGGGTGAAAAATAACCCCATTCAAACAGGACCGGCACCCCAGCCATTTCCCAATGGCCGCTTTGTGTATCTTTGCCAAGACTTATTTCTTTCGCGCATCCATAAGCCGCCTTGATAGGAGCGTTTTCATCAAGTCCGGGAACCGCTTTGCCGCTGCTGATCATTGCTGCGCCGTTTAATCCTAGCCTCGTCAGATTAGGAAGGTGCAGGGAGCCTGAACGTACACCGGCTTTATTTGCTTTGCCCTGTTGGCAATGCTCAGCGATATGGAGCAAGGTATTGGCGCCTTCATCACCGTACTTGTACGCATCGGCAGTCGCGCCTAATCCGAACGAATCCAGCATAATGATGAAAGCACGCGCCATGTTTTCGTCCTCTATGCTTGCGAGCGGCAGTAGGTTTCACGAATAAAAAACGCGATCACGAGAGCAATAATAAATGCAATCGGCATGACCAGCATAGCACGATTAAAATCCTGGGCTGTATAGATTGTCAAACCATTCACAACTGCATGCACGCCTGTGCCTTCCATTAACCAGCCAAAAAACGGCGGTACAACAAATCCGCTTACCATGATGCAAACTGAATCAATACTGACAGCCGTACTGGTAAGATAAATAGGATTCAACTCAGCAATGGTGGGATAGGTCAGTACTTGTGAACTGGTAACAAGGCCCACCAGGAAGAACAGCAGAATCAGCGACCAGAGCGATAACCCCGGCACATACATCAGGATACCCATTACAACCAGGGAGATAATGGCACCCACTATCATGGGGAATACGCGCCTTTCAATATGATCTGAAATCCAGCCATAAATCAGCGAGCCAAAAATAACCCCTACAAAAAACATTGTCGTGGCATAGGAGGCTTCTGCCATCGTGATATGGTGAACATTCGTAAGATACAGGATTCCCCACAATCCACCGAGGATAAAAACGGGTAGGTTCATGAGGGACGTATAAAGCCCGCCAAACCAGTTTTGCGGGTTAAGCGCTGCCAGCTTGATGCAACGCCACAAACCGAGTTCTTTCAGATGCTGGTGATCAGCTTTGGCTTCTTCATGCGAATCCGGCGGCCGGTCCTGCACGACAAAAAGTACGGCCAGTAAAATCACCACCCCGAGTCCGGTATTGATCATCAGCGCCTGACGCCAGCTACCGAGGTAACTGACAAGTAAAGCAAAGGGTGTCTGCGCAACCAGGCCGCCTAGCATGGCCATCGTGACAATGACCCCTGTCACAAATGCCATTCGGTGCGGCGGAAACCAGCGCGAAGCAAGGCGAATACAGCTTAAAAAACAGAACGAAGCGCCGCAACCTACCAGAAACCGGCCAAGCGCTGCGACCCAGAAAACATTGGCAATAGTGAAAATGAATGTGCCGAGGGTACAGATGCTGACTGCAAAAGTGAGCATTTTTTTAGTGGAAAAACGATCAAGCAGGTTCCCTACCGGGAAAAGACATAGTGCATTGGCATAAAAATACATGGAAAATAACTGGCCAATCTGTACCGCATCGAGCTGAAACGTTTCTCTTAATTGGGTATTAATAGAATTAAAAAAATTCATCTGGATGAATTCGTAAAAGAAGAAAAGCGAAGCAGTCAATGTCACTGCCCAAGCGAGCTTGTTGTGCGATGTTTTTTCATGTCGGTATGTGTTTGGCATAGGATGCTATTATCTAGTTATGTTATGGAGTTAAAAGTTGGCTAATTTTAAACACAAGTGAAGGAATTATACTAGCCCATTTGATGCCTTGAGGCGGTCATTCCCGCGTTCACTAAACCCCAAGCACCCGGCAAGTGAGTGGCAAAATTAAAAGAGATGATTGCCCTTGTAAAGGATCCTCAATTGGCATTAAATACAATGCAGTATCTCATCCACTAGCTTGCTTGAACCGATTCTAAAAGTATCCGGAGAGATCCAGTTTTTGCCCAGTATTTGATCAGCCAGCTCAACATATTGAGCTGCCTGCTCCATGCTTCTTATGCCGCCAGCCACTTTTAACCCCATGGGACGCTTGATATGCGCATTCAAATGCTCGACCACTAACAGCATCGTTGCTGCTGCTTCCAGTGTCGCGCCTTCCGGTATTTTTCCTGTCGACGTTTTAATAAAATCCGCCCCGCTGGTGAGCACATCCAGACTGGCATCCGCAATGATGGCAAGATCACTTAGCACCCCTGTTTCCAAAATGACTTTGAGGGTGACTGCATTGCCGCACGCCGCCTTGCACGCAGCAACAAAACTATGTGCATATTGCCGCTCACCGGCCAAATAACGTTCATAAGGAAAAACTACGTCTACTTCTTGCGCGCCATCCTGTATGGCTTGGCCAATTTCAATCAGAACAGTCTCAAGCGATCCATCACCCTTTGGAAAATTGGCAACCGTCGCCGTTTTAACGGGCGAGCCAGCAAAAACTTCCGCCACTTGTCGGACAAAAGGACGTCCCACGCAAACAGCTGCCACATGCCCTAAGGGTGTTTGTGCTTTTTTGCAAAGCGCTGCGATATTCGCTTCAGTATCCGTTTCATTTAGGCTGGTGAGATCTATTAAACCCAGCATTCTATGTTGTAGCGCCGTATCTACCTTGATTGGCTTTAATGCATCAATCTGCTTCCTGACCGCTTCAGCCCATTGCATAAATGCTGTTCGCTTCTTTGATAAACTCAGGAATCAGTTTCGTTAATTTGCGTGCCGCTAACTCACCGAAGTGCAGTGTACCGTCATGGCTGATTTTCTCTTTGCTAAGCCCCGCAGCGAGATTCGTAATAGCTGCCACGCAGGCTACGCGCATGCCGCAATGCCGTGCCAAAATGACTTCCGGCACGACTGACATGCCTACCGCATCAGCGCCCCACCGTTTGAAAGCGCGAATTTCTGCTGGTGTTTCAAAAGACGGTCCCAATGTTGAAATATAAACCCCTCTGTGCAGAGTAATATTTAACTTGTCCGCGGCCGTTTGCATAATATCCTGCAGATCAATGTCATAAGCATCATCCATGGCAAGGAAACGCGGCCCGATGGTTTCATCGTTAGGCCCCACTAGCGGATTACCGGGATGGAAATTGATATGATCATTGATCATCATCAACTCGCCCGGCTCTGTTTCTTCACGCAACGAACCTGCGGCGCCAGTGACAATAAAGATATTGCAGCCCAGTTTTCTGACAATGCGCACCAGGAGGCGAATGGAATCATAGGAAACACCTTCATAAAGATGCAAACGGCCGCGCAGACAGACCACTGGCACATCATTCAGATAGCCCATCACCAACAACGAGGCATGCCCCGCCACATTTCCGGTTTGCAAACCGGGTATCGCCTGATAAGGAACAGAAACAGGATTAACGATTTGTTCAGCCAGGGAAGAAAGGCCGGAACCCAGGATCATGCCAATTCGGGGATTAAAGCCCTTTGGCACATAACGTTGAATGACTTGCATCACCTCAGCTAGGGAAGAGGCCATGTTTTTTCTCCGGTTAATGATATTTCGAGAACATTTACCTAACTATGCCATCCCTGCCTACGCGGGGATGGCAAACACAAACTAGGAAAGGGTGCTACGTCGATTTGCCGCTCCCTACAAGCTGCTTTTACTTAAGCACTCAGCTTGGATCGCTCAGTTGTTTCACCTGATAAGCTTGATACCTTCATCCAAGCAACGGCTACATCCAGCATGCGGTTTGAGAAGCCCCACTCATTGTCATACCAGGCAAGCACTTTAACCAAGTTACCCATCACTTTAGTACCAAAGGTATCAAAAATAGCCGAGGCAGGATGATGATTGAAATCAATGGATACTAACTGTTCATCATTATAAGCCAGTACACCTTTCAAGGCGCCGTTTGCTGCTTTTTGAATGACGTTATTGATTTCATCCACCGAAGTAGCTCGTTTGGCTTCAAACGTCAGGTCAACCAGCGAAACATTGATGGTCGGCACGCGTACTGCAAAACCATCCAGTTTTCCATTCAACTCGGGAAGAACTAGACCGACAGCGGAAGCTGCGCCTGTCTTCGTGGGAATAATGGATTGCGTAGCTGAACGAGCACGGCGCAAGTCGCTGTGATAAACATCCAGTAGGCTTTGATCGTTCGTAAACGCATGCACGGTATTCATCAGACCGCTGACCACGCCCACTGCTTCATGCAGTGGCTTGACAATGGTGGCAAGACAATTGGTGGTGCAGGAAGCGTTGGAAATCACGGTATCGCTCGCTTTAAGGACATCATGGTTCACGCCATACACAATCGTCGCATCGACACCGGTTGCTGGCGCGGAAATAATGACTTTCTTGGCACCCGCTTCAAGATGCTGTGCCGCTTTTTCCTTGGAAGTAAACAGACCAGTGCATTCAAATACGATATCCACATTCAACTCTTTCCAGGGAAGTTTTTTGGGATCCCGCTCGGCAACTACACGGATTTTATCGCCGTTCACAATCATTTCATTTCCCGACAGCGATACTTCGCCTGGAAATTTACCGTGCGTCGTGTCATAACGCGTAAGATGCACATTGGTATTCACATCGCCCAGATCGTTGATAGCGACAATCTGAATTTCTGGATGCACTTTTTTTTCATAATGAGCACGCAAGATATTGCGGCCGATACGACCATAACCATTAATCGCGACGCGAATTGCCATGAGATGTCTCCTTAAAACTGAAGCCTGTTTTAAAAAATGTCTTTCTCATCTCTAAAAGAGAGAATTTGCTTATTTAGCTATGTCATGCCTGCGAAGGCTTGCATGACAATCCTTAACGCCTTCCTGAAAAAACTTACTTTTCCATTCCTGATGCGCATTTTGCATCAAAATGCAGCGAAGCATTGGCAGCAGAATATATAACTTCCTTAGTAATTGCTACTACGTGGTCAACGGTAAAACCGCAATCGCGGAACACGTCCTTAGCTGGAGCAGAAGCACCAAAGCGGTTCATGCCTATTACCTTCCCATGCAAGCCCACGAAGCGATACCAGTAATCGCCGGCCGCCGCCTCAATAGCCACTTTTGCCAAAACCGAACCAGGCAAAACTTGGTTGCGATAGTTTTCATCCTGCGCGAGAAAGACGTCAGTAGAAGGCATGGAAACCACGCGCACATAGATTTTCGCGTCTTTCAATTGCTTTGCCGCTTCAACAGCCAGTGCAACTTCTGACCCTGTTGCAATTAAAATCGCGTCAGGTTTGCCGTCTGCATAATCCAGAAGAATATAACCGCCGCGCTGAACCAATGGCAACTGGTCCGGATGCCGCTCCTGGTGAGGCAAGGCCTGGCGCGAAAAAAGAAGACAAGTCGGCCCCTGGCGTTCGATCGCAGCCCGCCAGGCCACAGCCGTTTCTACCGTATCGCAGGGACGCCAGACAGAAAGCCCAGGCATGAGACGCAAGCCCGGTAGCTGCTCCACCGGCTGATGGGTAGGGCCATCTTCACCCAGCCCGATCGAATCATGCGTATAAACAAAAATGACCCGCTGACGCATTAACGAAGCGAGCCTGATGGCATTACGCGCATAATCTGAAAAAGTTAAAAAAGTGCCGCCAAACGGAATGATGCCCTTGTAAAGCGCTAAGCCATTCATGATGGCAGACATGCCAAACTCGCGCACACCGTAGTGAATATAGCGGCCTTCTGGCACCTGGTCAGAAAACACTTTCATGCCCTGCCAATTCGTGCAGTTTGATTCTGTTAAATCTGCGGAACCGCCCATCATTTCAGGCAGATGATTGGCATAGAGGTTAAGACAAAGTTGGGAGGCCTTGCGGGTCGCAACAGACTGTTTTTTTTCATTCAGCTCATGCAGCAACTTGTCTGCTTGTGTCTGCCAGTCAGCAGGTAACCGGCCTTCTATACGGCGCAGCAATTCTTTTGCGAGCTCCGGATATTGATGCTGATAACGGTCGAACAATGCCTGCCACGCTTTTTCAAGTGCCGTCCCTTTTTGACGAGCATCCCAGGAAGCATAAACCTCTTCTGGAATCACAAAAGGAGTATGCGGCCAATTAAGCTGTGTTCGTACAGCAGCGATTTCTTTCTCGCCCAGCGCTGCGCCGTGCGTCTCAGCTTTACCAGCCAGATTGGGTGATCCCCAGCCTATCGTGGTCTTACAGCAAATGAGCGTGGGCTTATCCGTCACCGCCTGTGCAGCAATGATAGCCTGATGTATCGCTTCGCTGTCATGGCCGTTTACATTCGGAATCACATGCCAGCCATAAGCCTCAAAGCGGAGCGGGGTGTTATCGCGAAACCAGTTTACAACTTCACCATCGATGGAAATGCCATTGTCGTCATAAAAAACGATCAGCTTGCCGAGCCCCAATGTTCCTGCTAGGGAACAAGCTTCATGCGAAATACCTTCCATCAGGCAGCCGTCGCCGGCAAAACAATAAGTATAATGATCAATGATGGGAAAACCGGGCTTATTAAAAAGAGAAGCGAGATGTTTTTCTGCGATAGCCATCCCCACGGCATTCGCAATGCCCTGACCCAAAGGACCCGTCGTGGTTTCCACCCCCGGCGTTTCGCCAAATTCGGGATGCCCGGGCGTCCTGGAGTGTAACTGACGGAACTGCTTGATATCTTCAATTGTCAAATCATAACCAGCGAGATGCAAAAGCGCATATTGCAGCATGGCGCCATGTCCGTTAGAGAGCATAAAACGGTCGCGGTTCATCCAGTGTGGATTGAGGGGATTATGGCGTAAGAAATCATGCCATAGCACTTCAGCAATATCTGCCATACCCATTGGCATGCCAGGATGGCCGGAATTGGCTTTTTGTACGGCATCAATACTTAAAAATCGAATGGCGTCTGCACGATCTCTACGCGTAGGCTGTGACATAGCTATTACCCTCGGGTTAATCCGTTAGATCCTAATGAGAATGATTGAGCGCATCTTACCTGAATTTGCATGAATCCACCAAGTGGGAGGTGGTCTTATTAACACCCTGGTCTGCACTGGCAAACGTTCATTGAAGAATCTGAACTTCTTCGCCATAAAACTGATTAAATTCCCGAAGCAGTATCGCAAGGGGAGCGCTTTTAGCAAAAGGAGAGGAAAGCCCTATCGTCCACTTGCCTGTTCTTACATTCACTAGCACAAAATAGGGACCAATATCATACGGTTTCAAAGTGAGCTGGTCCGGTTTAGCAGGTGAAACAGGTACAAAACCCAGCCGTGTTTCCCTGGGATAATGCGCCAGCAGCCAGTCGCCCAACAGCATGGCCCTTTGCTTATTTTTGAGTATGGACTGTTCGAATGCCGCATTCAAAGTCAGCAATCCATTATTCAAATTAATAGAATAAGCACTGATTCGTTTACCTAGTACATTTTGAATATTGATATGACTGCCTTCTGCCTCCGCCACTCTGTCACCTGTTTCCATAAATAATGGTCGAAGCGACACGGCCTGGTTTTCTTGCTTGAGTAAATAATTTTTAAGTGAAAGACCATCTGCAGGCTTCAGGGGCGGCAAACCAAGCCAATCTAGAATGGTAGGCGCTACATCCATAAGGGAAACAGCTTCATTCACGCGCTGAGAAGGGATGCGCAGCCCATACCCCTTAAACGCTATCAGCACATGAGACTGCTTAAGACTCAGTACATCATTACCCTGGCCATAAGCAGCGCCAATGGAATAATCTTTTTTGAAATTGGCACTGAAAGGGGTGGCCGTATTGAGACGTGAGACGGAAATCCGTGACAGCAAGCGCTGATCACCCTGATATTTTTCTTTAGCCACAATGCGGTCATCAGGGAGACCAAGGGCTGTACCGTGATCGGATAGGAGAACCACCAGGCTGTTTTCCAGCAAACCCTTCGCCTTTAATAAGCGCAGCAATTTACCCAATTGCGCATCTACCGCAGAAACGCTGCTACGATAGCGCTCGGATAAAATTAAATCTTTTTCCTGCCCGTCACGTGCCCATGTATATGGCCAATGTGTCAGACACAAATGGACTGCAAGCATCACAGGCTTGTCTGCAGGCTCTGCAAGACCCGCGTTTATCAATTGTAAAAAACTGTCAGGCTCATAGGTAATACTGGCGGCGCGATTGCCATAATTATAGGGGAAAATCCATCGCCCAATAGGCAGCCGGATGAGAAGATTGCTCAGGGGGAAATCATTCAAACCGCCGATTAAAAAGTCATTTGCCCCCATGCGCGGCCCGATAATGCGATCAAACCCGTACTGCTTGGTAATATTGCTGAAACGCTTTTCATCCGTCGCGTAGATAGTCTCGTAACCCGCTTGTTGCAACCGTGTGGCCAATGTTGTCTGGGCCAGCAAGGTAGAAGGGTCCGCCAAATTATTGCGTGCACGATGATGCTTGGGGTAGCGCGCTGTTAAAATACTCATCCAGGCAGGAAAGGTGCGAGCAAGCGGTGTATATCCTTGGGTAAAAAGCGTTGCCTGCCGCATGAATTGATCTATATGCGGTGTATGTACCCTTTTGTTACCCAAAAAGCCGGTAAAATCCGGTCGCAATGAATCAAGGCCGATCAGGATAATATTGGGTTTTAAAGAAGGTTGATGTACTCTCTCACGAGAAAGATAGTATTTGTCGCCGAGACAAATCGCTATCAAAACGGTTCCTATCAGCAACAATAGGTAACCGGTTATAACATATCCGCTGCGCTTATTTTTATCGCGCCAGAAAAAATAAACATACGCCAAGAGTGTCATGAGCAGCAGGATCACCCCCAATCCCATCAGTAAGAAATGGCTTAGAGCATCAATCCATGCATAGTAATGAAATGGCGCGGCGAAGAATGAATCCGGAAAGTAACAATGGTTTAACAGCAAGATAAAAATGCAGCCCAAAAACCACACGAGAATGCTTGACCAGCCAGTCGCATCGGCCGACAACCTGAACAACGCTCCCAAGGAAACAGAAACAAACCAGATCCAGCTGACAAACAAAATATAGGCAACAACTTGGATGAAAACAAACTGCAGGACAGGGACCAAAATCACCGGGCGCAGCAAAACCGGCAAAATGGAACTGCGTGTAAGCGAATCAATGAGTTCTGCTACATGATAATGAGGATAAAAAAACGCCAGCTGGCCAAAAACAAAGAGCCCGGTCAGACATAAAAGCCTATTAAAAAGATTTTTTGGTCTGGCAGTATGGCGCATGATTCAAAAATCCATTTGAGATCGCCTAAGAAACCTTTACCAATGGCTATAATAACATGTTATTATTCTGCGCAATTTTTAATTTTAGGCAGCATTGCTGCATAAGTCCCCGCCTTCAAACCGGGGAGAATTGGGGTAAGGCATGAAACGGCAAAATGAATTTTTATTTACGTCTGAATCTGTTTCGGAAGGCCATCCTGACAAAATTGCAGACCAGATTTCTGATGCTATCCTCGATGCCATTTTACAACAAGACAAGCGGGCACGCGTGGCCTGCGAGACGCTTGTCAAAACAGGTATGGTTTTCGTTGGGGGTGAAATCACTACCAATGCCTGGGTTGATATTGAGCAAATTACCCGTGAAGTGATCCGTGATATTGGCTATACCAGCTCAGAAATGGGCTTCGATGCAGATTCCTGCGCGGTGATTACGGCTATTGGCAAGCAGTCCAGCGACATTGCCATCGGCGTGGATAAAAAAACCCATGAAGAGCAGGGTGCAGGCGACCAGGGCCTTATGTTTGGCTATGCCTCAAATGAAACAGATGTGCTAATGCCAGCACCAATCACCTATGCACACCGCTTGATGCGCCGGCAAGCCCAGCTTAGAAAAGAAGATGTGCTGCCGTGGCTCCGGCCCGATGCAAAAGCTCAGATTACTTTCCGCTACCTGGATGGGAAACCTGCTGAAGTCACCAACGTCGTACTTTCCACACAACATCACCCCGACATCAGCCATGTGAATTTAGTTGAAGCAGTGATCGAGGAAATCATTAAACCCACACTGCCTGAAGAATGGCTAAAAAAAACAACTTACTACATTAATCCCACCGGGCGGTTTGTGATAGGCGGGCCCCAGGGAGATTGTGGACTGACGGGACGCAAAATCATCGTTGACACGTATGGCGGCATGGCTCGTCATGGCGGCGGCTGTTTTTCCGGTAAAGATCCTTCTAAAGTAGATCGTTCCGCTGCTTATGCCGCCCGTTATGTTGCTAAAAATATTGTCGCGGCCGGCCTTGCTGCACGCTGCGAAATCCAGATTTCTTATGCCATCGGCGTTGCTGAACCAACCGCTATTCATCTCGAAACGTTTGGCACTGGCAAGATCCCCGATCAGGAAATCATTAATCTTATTCAAAAACATTTTGATTTGCGGCCATACGGCATCATCAAAATGCTGAATCTGCTAAGGCCCATCTATCGTCAAACCGCGAGTTACGGGCATTTTGGCCGCGATGATTTAAATGTTCAATGGGAAAAAACAGATAAAGCTGACATGCTTCGTGAAGCAGCGCATATAGAAAAACAGTAAAGCCTGCGGCAAGAAGCCGCGGGACCCCGTATTAATAAAATAGGAGAAACATCATGCAGGTATCCATGAAAGCTATTGCAACGGACTACAAAGTCGCCGATCTCAAACTCGCCGAATGGGGCAGAAAAGAAATACAGATTGCCGAAACGGAAATGCCGGGTCTCATGGCTTTACGTGAACAATATAAAGGAAAAAAACCACTCCAAGGCGCGCGCATCGCCGGCTGCCTGCATATGACTATTCAGACTGCCGTTTTAATTGAAACCCTGGTAGAGCTGGGCGCTTCAGTTCGCTGGTCTTCCTGCAATATCTTTTCCACGCAGGATCATGCTGCGGCAGCCATCGCAAAAGCCGGCATCCCTGTTTTCGCCTGGAAAGGTGAATCAGAAGAAGAATACCTGTGGTGCATTAGGCAAACCATCGAAGGACCGGATAACTGGCATCCTAATCTGATTCTCGATGATGGTGGCGATCTGACGCTTATGATGCACAATGAATATCCCGAGCTGTTGCAAAAAGAAGTCAAGGGATTATCAGAAGAAACGACAACAGGGGTGCATCGTCTTTATGAAATGCATAAAAAAGGCGAATTAAAAGTTCCCGCCATCAATGTCAATGACTCCGTCACCAAATCCAAATTTGACAATCTGTACGGCTGCCGCGAATCCTTGCTTGACGGCATCAAGCGGGCAACCGATGTCATGATTGCAGGAAAAATTGCAGTCGTCTGCGGTTATGGTGAAGTGGGGAAAGGCTGTGCGCAGGCGCTGCGTTCTTTTGGCGCGATTGTGCTGATCACCGAAATTGATCCCATCTGCGCCTTGCAGGCTGCGATGGAAGGCTATCGTGTAGTAACGATGGAAGATGCGGCACCCATTGCGAATATTTTTGTAACCGCAACCGGCAATTATCACGTAATTACACATGACCACATGTTAAAAATGCAGGACCAAGCCATTGTCTGCAACATCGGACACTTTGACTCTGAAATTGATATCGCCTCTTTGCGTCAATACAAATGGGAAAATATCAAACCGCAAGTGGATCACGTCACGCTGCCCAGCGGCAATAAGATCATTATCCTGGCGGAAGGACGCCTGGTAAACTTGGGTTGTGCAACCGGCCATCCCAGCTTTGTGATGTCTACTTCCTTCACCAATCAGGTGCTGGCTCAAATTGAGCTCTGGCAAAACCATAAAAACTATCCAGTGGGCGTCTATGTTCTGCCCAAAAAACTGGATGAAATGGTGGCACGCCTACATCTTCAAAAATTGGGCGCAAAGCTGACCCAATTGACAAAAGAACAGTCGGAATACCTGAATATTTCCCAAGAAGGTCCGTATAAATCTGATCAGTATCGCTATTAATTCAAGCAACCCTTCTCCCGCATCACGCGGGAGAAGGGAACTTTTAATCTCCTCTCAGCAAATCACTACTTTCCACCGCTTTAAATTACGGCTAAACTTTTTTTATTCAGGGAGATCTTCACCATGCAAAAAAAATTATTGATTGCGCTTTGTTCTTTATTCGCTTGTTCATTGAGTTACGCCGACACCTGCCCTAGCGTTCAGGACATCAAAACAAACAAACTGCATGGCTGGAAAGCCTATGATAGTGACGAAGATACACAGCTACCGCCCAAGCGACTGGCCATTTTCAAAAAAGAAGTCACACAGTTTGTATTGGCAGAATTGGGCAACGAGCACAACAAAAATAATACCATGCGCTGCTACTACAGCGACAGCAATGGATCACATCTGGAAACCTATCTGGCCAAAGATCATTTCTCGCTATCAAAATCCAAATCCTACTGGTATCAAGTCAGCGGCTCCATGCATTGCGCAGCCGGTGTGGATAAATGCAAATTTAATCCATACGTGCTGTCGCAAAATCAGTTGGCGAGAAAATAAACCCTGACGCGACCACTACCCGGCGATAGAAACTGAGCACAGCAAATCGCATAAAACTGGATCTTGGCCATTTTCAAAATACTCGACAATGTTGTCATCCTGAGCGAAGCACACTACTGTCCGGTGAACCAGATTAAAAATTGATCGTCCTTGGTAAAGCGCTATGATAGCGCGCTAAACACCACATTTAGCACCAAGGACGAACTGATGAAAGATACCGTTTTTCAACGATTATTAAAACCCGTTACAAAAAAATTAATGAAGGAATGTATAGAACGCTTTCGATCTGATCATCGTTATGAATCATTTAATACATTTGAACATTTAAAAACGATGATTTATGCACATATTAATGAAATTAAAAGCTTACGCACGTTAGAGGTTGCGATAAACAGTCAAAAAATTGGTATAAAAACGCAAGTAAAACGCTCGACCTTAAGTGATGCCAATCGAAAACGACCAGCCGAAAGTTTCTTTTGGATATTAGAACAGCTTATGTCTTTGTTACCCAGGAAAAAACATAAAGAAATAAAAAAAGTAATCAGGATATTAGATAGTAGCCCGATACAGCTAAGAGGCCAAGGGTACGATGAGTGGTCAAAGCAATATGCGACTCGGCATATACAAGGATTAAAACTACATGTTGAATATGATTTAGGATTAGATTTGCCCTTAAGGATGAAGTTGAGTCATCCAAATTGTAATGATGCGACGATGGGACAAAAATGGCCAATCCTTAAAAACACCCTTTATGTGTTTGATAAAGGTTACTACGATTACAATTGGTGGTGGAGCATCAACAAAAGGCAGGCTTATTTTGTGACTCGATTAAAGAAGAATGCGGCCATTGTTATAGAAAGCCGGCAAAAAAATACTCGCGAACCCATCTTACAAGATTGTCTTTTTAGAATTTCAAATAAAGTTCCACGTGGTGGAAAACGCATGGAATATAGCGAGACGCTGAGATATATAAGTGTAAAAAGGGAAGGAAAAACTCCTCTTATTTTGGTAACTAACTTGAAAGATTTACCAGCAGAAAATATTGCTAAGCTTTATAAAGCCCGATGGGAAATAGAGCTATTTTTTAAATGGATCAAGCAAAATCTTCGACTTAAAAAATTTCTGGGCCGATCTTCTAATGCGGTTAAAATTCAAATAGCAACAGCCTTGATTGCTTTTATATTGATACAGATATTTAAAAATGTTTCAAATGAGAAACGTTCATTACATCTCGTTTTAGTCTGGATCAGACATAATTTGCATGTTGCAGAATATCGCAATAGACAATACAAGCCTCCTATTTATTTAATTTCAAGGAGACCTGTTTATTTATGATACAGGTTCACCGGACAGTAGTGGAGCGAAGCAAAGGATCTCCTTTTGCACATCGGGAGATCCTTTGCTTCGCTCAGGATGACAACATTCAAAATATTTTCTTTGTATATTGACCCTCGCTTCAATACACGGTAGATTGCCCTCCGCAATGTAATAGGTGACGGGAAGTTGGTGCAAAACCAACGCTGCCCCCGCAACGGTAATCATCTTTTTAGAGCCTGCTTCAAATATCACTGTTTTGAATTGGATTCTAGATGAGTCAGATAACGCCACTGTACTAACAATATGGGAAGGCGCTGACTGATGTGAAATAACTTCACTTGATGTAAGCCCGGAGACCGGCCTGCTACATATTTTATTCACTCAAGTAGCGGAGGGCTCACATGAGAATACGCACTCATTTTTATTGTTTATTTTTTTCTGCATTACCTGTCAGCGCAGTCGCGATGAGCGACAGCCAAAACACAGTTATTCCGCCGGTCATTGTGAAAGCCAAACAAACACTTTCCCTGACAGCAGGTCCCAAAACCGTCATTACGCACGAACAAATGACAGCAACCGGTGTCACAACACTTGCGCAAGCGCTACAAAGCCTGGGCGGCGTACAATTGCAAGATACGGCCGGAAACGGCAGTCAAGTCCTGCTCAGTATGCGCGGGTTTGGTGCCAATGCCAGTAGTAATACACTTATGCTGGTGAACGGCATTCCTTTGACGAATCCAGATCTCGCACCGCCCGATTTGAATGCGATTCCGATCAGTGAAATTAAATATATTGAAATTATTGCCGGTAGTGAAAGTGTGCTATACGGTGACCAGGCGGTGGGCGGCATCATCAATGTTATTACCCATCCTGAAAAAAAAGAACGTGTTGCCCTTTCGTGCGGAGCAGGAAGTTATAATCAAAAGAATTGTTATGCAACTTATAGTCATCACTATCGCCAATTAAATTTTGATATTACTGCCTCTGCGAGCCATACCGATAATTATCGCGATCATAACGATTATGATCAAGCACTGGTATTTGGCAAACTGGATTATCCTTATCAGACAGGGCGGATCAGCTTTGATTACAAGCTTGCAAAGGAAAATATGCAGTATCCGGGTGCATTAACCGCAGCTCAGGTCAGACAAGATCGGCGACAAGCCAGTAATAATACGGATTTCTTCAAGGATTGGAGTGATTTCTTTCATCTTCGCCATCAGCAAAATCTGAATGAACGCTGGCACCTGCTGACTGATCTGGCATTTCGTGAAATGCAGGGTGACGGTGTCCTTTCTGTTCCCTTCACACAGTCGAGAAATATTCTTTACGTGAAACCTCAATTAGCCGGCAAGCTGGGAACGACGCGTGTCACAGGCGGCGCAGATTTCCAAAGTGACCGTTATCATCTGGACAGCGCTTTTGGTACCACCAAAGATGATGAGCAAAAATATGGTCTTTTTGGTATTGCCCGCATGCCGATTTATCCCAAACTTACCTTATCCCTGGGCGCACGCGGTGCACAACAAAACAGCCGTCTCACCACAACCACTGAAAATAATAATATCAATCGTGCTTTCGCGAGCACAGTGGGTATCCTCTACCAAATTACGACTGATATTGATTTTTATTTGCGCCGTGCAGGCAGCTTTCGTTTTCCCAAAGCCGATGAAAATGCAGCCACCGCTTCCGGTATAACTTCTCTTCGGACGCAGCGAGGAATCGCTTATGAAACAGGCGTACAGATGGAAAGGGAAGAGTATTCCGCGAAGATTGAACTCTATCAGCTCGATTTACGAGATGAAATTGCATTTGATCCAACGCAAACGCCTCAAGACCCTTTTGGCTCAAATCGTAATTTATCACCCACACAACGCCGGGGATTCACGCTGTCGGGAAAAAGAAAAATTACGCAACAATTAACGGTGGATGGACAATATAATTATGTCAATGCGCGGTTTCAGGATGGGATCAATGCGGGCAATCGTATTCCGCTGGTTGCTGAGAATGTTTTGCGTGCAGGACTCAATTATCAGTTTGCCCAGTATTGGCAGGCCTATACTGAAGCACTGTATACTGGTAATCAGTATGCCGCCAATGACGACGCAAACGTCGCTGGAAAAACGGGTGGATTCACCACTTTTAATTTTAACTTGCGTTATACTTATCGCAAACTCGCAGCTTCTTTTCGCGTCAACAATATCTTCGATAGGGATTATTATTTTTATACTGTTTATCAACCGAGCATGCAGAGTGAATTTTTCTATCCTGCACCGGGCAGAAATTTTACACTGATCGTTAATTATTTATTCGATTGATACAAATAGGATAGCGGAGCGAGGCATCTCGTCTTCGCTTACCTTCATGCGGATAAGCGAAAGTGGTCACTAACTACAAATATTATCTCTTGTTTTCAACCCTGGGGCACCTGATATTAGTGCTTTTGCTTGCTTTAAATCTGGTTAACTCCAGCAATTTAAAAAAATCCGGGGGAAACCCCCTACCAGCCTACGCCGCTTCTTTTCCCCCTCGTTTTGCAAGACAGCAGGAAAATAAAAAAACGGATATATTGTCAGTCAAAAAATCAGCCGTGATAAAGCCTGCCCATACTAAAAAACTACTCAGCGAGAAAAATAATTTGCGACATCAAACAAGCTCTCAGGCAGCAAATAATAGTGATAGCCATAAAGCCAACAAAGATGAGCAGAAGATATTAACACTCTTGCATCAGGCCATTGCCGCAAGACAATCCTATCCGGATGATGCATTAGCATTACAGCAAACGGGAAAAGTAACCATTCGATTTTTACTCTATCCTAACGGCCACCTTGAAAATGTCGCTATCATTAAATCAAGCGGCATTACGAGTATTGATCATGCGGCACTCATTGCAATCAATGCCATTTCACCTATCAGAGAGGTAAGCGCTTATTTGGCAAAAGCTGCGTTTTTTTCGGTCGACATCGTTTTTCAATAGTTATCCATCCACTTTCCAACCTCCTAATCACTGGCTTAATCAGTACAGATATAGTAGATTTTTTATAATTATCACCCTGATAAAGGATACTTGTTATGATAGGCGAGTTAAGTAATACTTTTTTTACTCAATATGGCAAGTATTTTTCTTCGCAACAGATAAAAAAAGCTTCATCGATCCCCTTCAAGGATCATCCGCAGTTTGGTGTCCTGATTGACATTCTGAGCCGCAAAGATAATCATCATGTTGTTCTGCACTCGGAATATTCCCACCGGATGCATATCGCTTTTATTGAAGCATTATTGCTCAATTTAACACATGAACACATTCCCTATCCCCTGCAGGACAGCGAATTAATTTATCTGGATACGGAAAATTTAATCGTTAATGAAACAGAAACAAGCCTGATTGAAAAAAATTTTCAGGATTTAAAGCGTTTATTGGATTTTGCGGATAAAAATCTGCTCCTGGTGTTGAATCGCTACGATTTAATGAACGACACTTTCTTGAAAAAGCAGTTTGCGAGGCTTTTTAATCATCACAAATGCCGCTTCCTTATTTTTTCGCCGCGTTTCAATTTCGACAACCTTAACCAGCCTTATCTGGCCAAATTATTTTCCAACCTGCACTTGACTGCTGCGACAGAGACAGACATTTTCCTGCTGCTAAAACAGCAGCGCACCGAGCTTGAAAATTACCATCATGTTCTGATCCCTGATGAATTATTGTCCCAAGCTTATGCCTTGACTGAGCGCTATTTATCCGCCACCGATATACTTGAAAAAACCATCCAATTGCTTGATAGCAGCGCTGCACGCGCAGGGGCGATTGAGCGGATGGATAATAACACTCAATTCAAGCCGGTTTTAACGACTTCCATACTCATTAACGTGCTATCTAACTGGACACAGATACCTGTTACGCATTTACAGATAAACAAATTCAAACTCAGCGAATTCACACAAGGCATGCATCAGCGTGTTTTTGGACAGGAAGCAGCAGTAACAGCACTGGGTAATGCCCTGCAGCAAGCAAACGCGCGCGTGCAGCATCATACCGGCCCTTTTTGCAGTCTGCTTTTTGCCGGACCAGAACATACGGGCAAAAGAACCACAGCACTTGCACTTTCCGAACAGTTATTTAAACAATTGCATTTGCTTTATTTCGCTGCGCTTCCTTCCAAACAGCACTCCATTCTGGATTTACAGCTGCAACGCTGTACTGATAAGCGCTATCTTACGTTGAGAGAAATCATTAGTCAGACACCCTATGCCATTATTTTGCTCGAAAATATCCACCATGCCGCACCCGCGCTGCTAGAGGACATACAGAAAATATTGGATACGGGATTAATTCATGATGAAGGATGCGCTTATCACTTTCACCAGTCCATCCTAATCCTAAGCACCACTCTGGGTTCACAGCGGCTCGGCATTCTGGCGCAATCGTTATCGCCCAATGAAGATGCGCAGCCAGTTGACCTGATGCAATTGATCATGAATGAACAGAAAGAAAATGTGCTTTCTCAACACAACCTCTATTCGCCGCAAGAAATCATTGACGAAATCCTGCCAGAGATCAGCGCTTCTTTTCCGCTGACCGCTTGCGAACATTTGCATGTCATACCTTTTATTCCGTTAAACCGGTCAGCTGTTGAGCAAATCACACGGCTCAAGCTTAAACTATTAGGTAAAATGCTGGATTCCCGGTATGGCATTGAACTGGGTTACGCCCCTGAAGTTATTCGTTATTTAGCCAATGAAATTTTGGCTAAACAGGATGCCGAGAAGCAGGTTATTGATACAGACAAGGCATTGAAGCAACTTTATTTTGTCATCGAACAGGCGGTGCTAAGCCAAGCCGATAATAAAAATCGGCCTAACCAACTGTTTATGCAATTAAATGAAACAGGACAATTATTGCGCTGCGATTGGTTATCGATGACCGCTGTACGGCAACATACGCCGTAAGACATCATCCCTCTTAATATAGTGATGATAAAGCGCTGCAGTGACATGAATCACAAAAAGAACAATAATGACTATCGCAACGATGCCATGAAGCTCAAAAGCAGCCTCGGCTAAGGCTTTATTTTGCTCAATGGGTAAAGTAAATTTGAAGTCGCCTAAATGAGGCGGCCGGCCACCTGCTACTGAACCAATCCAACCTGCGAGCGGCATGGTGATAACCGCTACATAAAACAGAAAATGCACTATGCGCTCTGCCATGCGTTGCCAAGCCAAGGTATCCGCAGGTAATGCAGGTTTGGGATTCACAAGCGCCCAGAAACCGCGCAAAACCATCAGTGCAAGAATGGTTAATCCTGTCAGCTTATGAAGGTTATATGCTACCGGTTGATAATCTTTGGGCAGATCTTCCAGAAAAAAACCGAAGACAATCATGAAAAATAACAAAAGAAAAATCAGCCAATGAAAGAATTTAGCAACACTGCCGTAGGTAGATACCGTATTCCGCAGGCTCATAACTGTTATTTTCTTTTAGTTAATTTTTATCTAAAAAAACAGCAGGATACTAATGTATCCCGCTGTTTTAAACCAATTACGGATTAAGTGTATAAGTGATCGTACCGCAGCCGGAGGCAACTGTATAATTTGCACTAGCGGTAAGCTGTCTTGTAACCAGATCGCATACACCCGTTGGGACATTTGCTGCAGTAATAGTAAAACCTGTTGAAGAGCCCGCGACAGTCAACCCCGAGCCTCCCCATGGTGGGATGAGACCGTTTGGCGGCAATATGGCTTGAATACTCGTCTCAGATAAACCGGAATAAGTTCCTGTCGATTGCGACATACTGTTCATCGCAGAGCTAATCGCCTGTACCTGCGACAAGAAAGCATTGGCCTGCTGGGATATGCTGGCTGATTGATAGTAGCGTACCGACATAACAATAATCATTGCAGCAATAGCTAATACCAACATGATTTCAAGCAAGGTAACGCCTAGCATCGAGGACTTCAATCTTTTCATAAAAACTCCCTTCCTACTTAAAACAGGATTATTTACATTCAGGCATAGCGATTATTATGTTATTTTTCCGTTCGATTAAGCAAGTAAATTATGAAAATGAAAAGGTTACCTATGCCAGCTAAAAACACGAACACTTTATCCGCGATTGAAATCGCACCTGAGTCTGTTGCAAAACGAAGTATCATCTGGCTGCATGGCCTCGGCGCAGACGGAACTGATTTTGTACCTATTGTTTCCGAGTTGCATTTACCTGCTGCAATGGGAGTACGTTTTATTTTTCCGCATGCACCTATTATGCCTATCACGGTCAATAATGGTTATGAAATGCGCGCATGGTATGATATTGCATCATTAACAATCGATGGCATGATCGATAAAACCGGCATACTGAGATCAATCCATCAGCTTGAAATGCTGATTGAAAAAGAAGAGGCGCGTGGAATGGCTACACGCGATATCATGCTAGCTGGTTTCTCCCAAGGGGCAGCTATCGCTCTCGCTACGGGTGTTCGATATACCAAACCGCTCGGCGGCATCATTGCCCTGTCCGGTTATTTGCCTTTGGCACAGGAAACATTTGAACATGCCAGCAAAGCGAATCAATCCATTCCTATTTTTCTTGCTCATGGCATGGAAGATCCCATCGTACCGTATGCGCTTGGCAAGGCTTCTTACGTCATGCTAAAGCAGGCAAACTATCCTGTCTCATGGCACAGTTATAACATGCCACATTCTGTTTGCGCAGCCGAGATCCAGGATCTCAGCAACTGGCTAAAAACCGTTTGGAATAAATGAGCATGCCTCCTTCGCTTTCAAACTCTGCCATTCCTGCCTGCGCGGGAATGGCAGTGAAACTAATGCGAGGATGGCACAGTTAAAATAAACGCCTCAAAAATCTTAGAGAGGAGCAGCATGCCAGTTTTTTGCTGGCATGCATGCGGAATGATTTAACCAAAAATAGCAGAAACACCAATAGAATAAAGGTCAGCCGTACCGGTGCGATTACTCCCTTCAGCACGCTGCCATTGGCCAACCATCGCTATCTCAGGTGTAAAATAATATTGCCCGCCAACGCCCAGATAGAGACCTGTCGCCGTGTTGTCACTGCTGCTAAGACCAATATTATTGGCCGCCGCAGAATTGCTCAAGCTAACGCGGGAATACAGACGCTGTACGCCCACTTTTGCAAATAGCTCCAGGCCCGAGTCATACACAGGCACAATGCCTTTGCCGGCTAAATCAATGGAATGACGTTTATTATTAGCCGCCTTCGTACCGGTTTGATCCTTGATATCCTGGCTGGAATATTGGGTATAACCTACCTCAGCCGCAAAATACGGCATGAATTTATATCCAACATTGATGTTGCCGCCCAATCCGGAATTGGTGGTCGAGCTGCCGGGTGGATTATTTTCATTCGAAATGCGCGTCGCGCCGATATTGCCTTCAGCATACCATCCATAAGGCGCAGACATGCTGCCATAAGCTAAAGCGGATACGGAAGCAGATAATGCTGCGAAGCTGGCCGCAGCGAGTAACGTTTTTTTACCCAGCATGAACAATCCTCCCTAATCTAACTGGGATTAGTATATATCCAGAAAGTTGAAACAATAAAACGTTTTAAAAAATCTTTTAGCAGAAATGACGGGAGCCACACTAAGACTGCAACAACGCAATGTCTGCTACTTGCAAGAATAGCGCGCGCAGCTTGCCCAACAGTAAAATACGATTTTCACGCCGCGCTTTATCTTCCGTCATTACCATGACATGATCAAAAAAATCATCGACTGGCTGGCGCAATTCTGCTAACTGCAGCAATATCTCATTGTAGTTTCCTGATTGCGATAATGCCTCGATAGTGCGGCTTTTAAATTCAAGCTGTCGGGCTAATTCCTGTTCGGATTCGTTTTCAAAAAAATCGCGGTTAATCTGTTTGGCGTCAATGGTATCAGCATATTTTGCCAAAATATTGCTGACGCGTTTATTGGCAACACTCAATGCTTCCGCTTCGTTTAATTGCTTGAAGGATTGTACGGCTTTGATGCGTTTATAAGCATCGTAAGGATTGGTAATCTGGATCGCAGCGACCGCAGCAAACACATCCGCAGGCACTCCTGACTCCAAGCACCAGGAACGCATTCTTTCTTGAATAAACGCGAGCACTTGCTGCACTGTTTCGGGATTACTTAATTTCTGCTCATAACATGAAGCAGCAAATTCCATCACAGGTTTCAAATCCAAATCTATTGTTTTTTCAATTAGGATGCGCAAAATTCCAAGCGCCGCGCGGCGTAAACCATAAGGATCCTTATCGCCCGTAGGTATCTGATGAATACCAAACGCACCTGTTAACGTATCAACACGATCTGCAATCGAGAGCGCCTGTCCAATCGCATTTTCAGGTAGTCTATCGCCCGCAAAGCGCGGCAGGTAGTGTTCCTTCATGGCCTTAGCGATATTATCGGATTCACCGTCATGAATGGCATAATAATACCCCATCACACCCTGCAGCTCAGGAAATTCGCCTACCATATTGGTCGTTAGATCGGTTTTTGCCAGCATGCCGGCCCGCGTTGCTTCATCAATTGAAGCGTCGGTTTTTTGGGCAATAAAAGCGGCAAGCTTGCTAATGCGTTCGGCTTTTTCATATAACGTACCAAGCTTCGCCTGAAAGATAATTCCCTTTAAACGCTCAACCCGCTCAGCCAAGCTTTCTTTCTGGTCCGTGTCATAAAAAAACGCAGCATCGGCAAGACGCGCACGCAACACCCGCTCATTACCATGAATCACACGCTGCGGTTCATGGCTTTGGATGTTGCTAATAGTCACAAAATAGGGGAGCAATTTTCCCTGATGATCTTTCACGGGAAAATAACGCTGATGATCTTCCATTGAAGAAATGAGTACTTCTTCAGGCAACTTTAAATAAATCGAATCAAGCTTGCCGCAGAGCGCAACAGGCCATTCAACCAAGCCCGTTACTTCATCAAGAAACGCATCACTTGAAATATAAACCTCGCCTTTCGATTGCAATTCTTTATTCACGCAATCAACCGCTTTTTGACGAACCAGTTGACGACGCTTGACAAAATCGGCGACCACATACCCTTCCGTTTCCAACAAGGATTCATAGGCGGCGGCATGTGGAATCGTGATCCATTCAGGTGCATGGAAACGGTGTCCACGCGTCACCCGATTAGCAGGGCAGCCCAATAACGTCGCATCCATTACCTGGTCGCCATAAAGCATGATGACTGAAAGCACGGGCCGCACGAATTGCGAATCCCCTTCGCCCCAGCGCATGCGCTTTGGGATAGGCAAGGTTGCGATGGATTGTTCAGCAATCTCCGGCATCAATTCACTGACGGATTTTCCGCGCACATGCTGCCTGAAACCTACCCATTCTCCCTGATCATTACTAATGGTAATAAGCGATTCGGGCGCAACACCACAGGAACGCGCAAATCCAATGCAGGCCTTGGAAGGATGGCCTTCTGCATCAAATGCGGCACTTTTGGCAGGCCCTCTGCGTTCGACCATTTGATCCGGCTGTTCGGCAGCCAATTCTTCTACCAATACGGCAAGACGACGCGGGGTGGCATAGGATTTAATTTTTGTAAACGCAAGACCCGCTTTTTGCAACCCTTCTTCTATGCCTGCGCGAAAGGCATCGGCAAGCTTCGCCAATGCTTTAGGCGGCAATTCTTCTGTGAGAATTTCAATGAGAAAATCATCGCGCTTCATTATTTTTTCCTTGCAGCAAAGGGAAACCGAGGGCTTCGCGTGCCTGATAATAACTTTCCGCCACCGCCTTGGCGAGGCGGCGTATCTTTAAAATATGATGCTGACGCTCGGTCACTGAAATAGCGCGACGCGCATCTAGCAAATTAAACGCATGCGACGCTTTCATGACCATTTCATACGCTGGCAAAGGCAAGCCTGCTTCGATTAACCGCAAACTTTCTTTTTCGTAAAAATGAAAATCCTTGAAAAGCATGTCCACGTCCGCCATTTCAAAATTGTATTTTGACATTTCGACTTCTGTCTGATGGCAAACGTCACCATAGGTCACGACGCCTTGCGGCCCCACACACCAGACCAGGTCATAAATATTGTCAACGCCCTGCAACGCCATCGCCAGCCGTTCCAGGCCATAGGTAATCTCACCCGTTACGGGTTTACATTCCAGCCCGCCTACTTGCTGAAAATAAGTAAACTGTGTTACCTCCATGCCATTCAACCAGACTTCCCAGCCCAGGCCCCAGGCACCCAGCGTAGGTGACTCCCAATTGTCTTCGACGAAACGTATATCATCTACAAGCGTATCTACTCCAAGCGTGCGCAAGGAAGCCAGATAAAGATCCTGAATATCGGCAGGTGAAGGCTTCAGCACAACTTGAAACTGATGGTGCCGCTGGACACGGTTTGGATTTTCACCATAACGGCCATCCGCAGGTCGTCGGCTTGGCTGCACATAGGCAGCACGCCAAGGCTCAGGGCCAATGGCTCCCAGAAAACTTGCAATATGAAAAGTACCGGCTCCCACTTCCAGATCGACCGGCTGCATGAGCACGCAACCCTTGCTGCCCCAAAAATTCTGCAGCGCAGAAATAAGCCCTTGAAAAGTTTTAGTATTCGCTAAGTCCATGTATTTATCGCCAAAATTGAATCGCTCGGATATGATAAGCGGCAGATTATAGCATTCTTAATCAAGATAGGGAGTGCTATCCTTATAATATAGATTCAAGTCTTATCGATTCTTAAAAATTCCAATAAAAACAATTGATTTTAGGAGTGCGCCCATGTTGAATCCACCATTCAGCCAATCTGATCTTCCTCGGTTCAAAGCAATTGATCCGGTGAAAATTAAGCCGGAAATCAGCACGTTGCTTGAAAAAAACAAGCAAAAAATCAATGGATTATTATCTTCAGCTGGCCCTTTTACTTGGGACAATTTGATGCAGCCGCTAGAAGACTTAAGCGATGAATTGAGTAAAATTTGGTCACCCATTTCTCATCTGCACGCCGTCATGGAATCAGATGAACTGCGTAAAGCTTATAATGAAACCGTTCCCTTGATCACCGAATATCACACCCAACTTTCACAGAACGAAAAGCTTTTTCAGGCTATCCAGTCTCTCATTCGCAGCCCTGATTTTGAAATGCTGAGCCCCGCGCAAAAAAAAATCATTGAAAATGATTTGCGCGATTTCAGATTAGCAGGTGTTCATCTGCCCGCTGATCAAAAAGAACGAATGGCAACGCTGCAAAAAGAACTCACACAGCTCATGACCAAATATTCAGAAAATGTAATGGACGCAACGCAAAGCTGGACTTTGCACATTACTGATCCCTACCAACTGGAAGGCCTGCCGCCACAAGCCCTGCAGCTCGCGATCGATAATGCAAAACGGCGTGGATTGGAAGGTTATGTTTTCACGCTGGATTATCCTTCTTATTCCACAGCGGTCCGATTTTTACGTGATCGAGAGTTGCGTAAACAGCTTTATGAAGCTTACTCAACACGCGCCTCAGACCAGGGACCGATGGCAGGCAAGTGGGATAATACCGCGATCATGGAAAAAATTCTGAAAGTCCGTCATGAAATCGCACAGCTAGTAGGATTTAAAAACTATGCGGAATATTCGCTCGCCACTAAAATGGCAAAGACACCCGATGAAGTCTTGCATTTTTTGCATGACTTATTGATAAGAAGCAAAGCCATCGCGGAAAAAGAATATGAAGAAGTCAGGCAGCTTGCCAAATCACTGGACAACCTGAGCGCGCTTGAAATCTGGGATGTCTCTTATTATTCCGAAAAACTACAGGAATTAAAGTTCAAATTTTCACAAGAAGATTTCCGTCCTTATTTTCCCATCCAAAAAGTCCTAGACGGTATGTTTACACTTGTTAATAAACTCTATGGCATCCATATTCGCGAAGAGAAAAATATAGAAGTATGGCATCCGCATGTGCGGTTCTTTTCCATTCATGATGATAAAAATGAATTGCGCGGCGGATTCTATATTGATCTTTACGCGCGTCCGCATAAGCGTGACGGCGCATGGATGGATGAATGCCGTGTGCGCCGTTTATTAGATGGAAAAGGTATTCAGCATCCTATCGCTTATCTCACCTGCAATTTCATGCCACCCGTAGACGGCCTTCCGGGTTTATTAACCCATGACGACGTATTGACACTCTTTCATGAATTTGGCCACTGCCTGCATCATATGTTAACTAAAGTGGATTATCCGTCTGTCGCGGGTATTAATGGCGTTCCATGGGACGCTGTCGAATTCCCAAGCCAGTTCATGGAAAATTATTGCTGGGAAAAAGAATCCCTATCCCTGATTTCGGGCCATTATGAAACGGGTGAGCCACTCCCTGACGAACTCTATCAAAAAATGATCGCAGCAAAACATTTCCAGACAGGGCTGCAAATGGTGAGACAGCTTGAATTTGCGATTTTTGATTTTCGCCTGCATCTGGAATACGATCCGGCAAAATCGGGAGAAGGTGAGCCGCAAACACAACTTATTCTAAATGATGTACGCAAAAACACCTCCGTCATCCCTGTGCCTGCTTTCAATCGCTTCCAGCATAGCTTCTCGCATGTTTTTGCTGGCAGTTACGCGGCGGGCTATTACAGCTACAAATGGGCCGAGGTGTTATCGTCTGATGCATATGCCAAATTTGAAGAACAGGGTATTTTTGACCGCAAAACAGGTCGAGCCTTTATGGAAAATATTTTGGAAATGGGTGGTGTACGCGACCCCATGTCAGCTTTTATCGCATTCCGGGGGCGCGAACCCACGATCGATGCCTTACTCAAGCAAAATGGAATCACCAAACGCACAGCAGCTTGACGCTCCAACCATTCTTGTACGGATGTTTTCACCCGCACTGCGCTATTGTCACACTGCACTTGCTTTATGTCATTCCGCATTGATCACTCTGTCACCCCGCGCTTGTTGCTGAGGGATGACAAAAAGCAAGTGCGGGATGACCAGAAGGCAGGTGTGGGTGAAGAAAGCAAATACTGGAAAAAGCCCCGTTAATGACCCATAACTAATGACATCTCTTACCATCAGCGCCATAATATCGGGTTCTATTGATTAATCGTGTCAGGAGAAAACTTATGGATGCCGTCAAATCGCATCATCCACGGGCGTTGCCATTTTTATTTTTTACAGAAATGTGGGAGCGATTTGGTTTTTACATTGCGCAAGGGTTACTTGTGCTTTACATGACGCAGCACTATGGCTTCTCTGATGATATCAGCGACACCATTTCTGGAATATTTGCAGGACTTGTTTATATTTCGCCTTTCGTAGGCGGCTTCCTGGCGGACAGGATTCTGGGATTCAAAACCTCGATTATCTGGGGAGGTTTTTTTCTGATAGCGGGTTACGCCCTCCTGGCACTGTCATCTACCTTTGCCCTGTTTTATACCGCTCTTGCGACCATTATTGTCGGCAACGGCCTCTTTAAACCCAATATTTCCGGTCTGCTTGGCACCCAATATGCACCCAACGATCCGCATCGGGATGCAGGTTTTACCATTTTTTATATTGGCATTAATATTGGCGCCGCGCTTTCGGGCCTTTCCGGCTATGTCAAAAATGCATTTGGCTGGAATATCACCTTTGCCATGGCGAGCATAGGCTTGATCATTGGGTTAATCACGTTTTCTTTTGGCCTAAAATATATCAAGCCCACACAACAGCTCAAACCCGTTACCCGCAAATTCAAGTATCAGTTATTCCTCTATTGCATACTTGCCATTATCGGGCTCAGTTTTTTACTCAAGATACACTCGCTGGCAAATTATTTGCTGCCCGGAGCAGGCCTTGTGTTGCTCGTCTTTCTTGTCGTCTTGACCCTGCAACAAAATGCCGAATATCGTAAACGCCTGCTTATTCTTAACACGCTGATTGTTTCATCCATTATTTTCTGGGCGTTATTTCTTCAACTATTTATCTCAGCCAATTTATTTGTCGACAGGCTCGTGGACAAAAACCTGTTTGGTATCCCGCTGACAACGACTGTGTTTTATGCCTCTGAAAGTGTATTCATTATTTTGCTGGGCCCCCTCTTTGCCTGGTCATGGCAGACACTTGGCAAGAATGACCGGAATCCCTCACCTGTTAGCAAATTTGTCATTGGTATTTTCTTTGCCGGTCTTGGATTCTTCGCGCTCAGCACGAGCACACTGTATCCGGATAGCGCAGGCATGATTCATCCGTTGTGGGTATTTTTTGCCTATCTACTCATTACCATCGGCGAATTATTACTTTCCCCCATTGGCTTATCTGCCGTTACCTTGCTTGCTCCTCCTCACTTGGTGGGCATGATGATGGGCATCTGGTTTGTAGCGACTGGATTTGGCGGCCTTTTCGCTGGCATGATTGCAAAGATTGGCAGTGTGCCCGAAACGGCAGTCACTAACGCAGAAAAATTAGTCATTTATCATACAGCTTTTCTCGACTTCGCTTATTTGGCTTTCGTTGTGGCAATAGTATTATTTTTCGTGCAGCTGCTGCTAAAAAAATTGACTCAATCGTCATAGCAGACCATTTGCTCTGGGGGCATCGCAAGGTTATCATAAGGCCCATTTGCGATGTCGCAACATAGGCAAGCTGTATGCTGTTTCGCGGCACACCACCATTTTCCTAGGAGTCAGGCACATTATGTCAATGTACGGTTTAAATGAAATACGAAGCGGGATGAAACTCATTATTGATGGCGATCCTTGCGTTGTAGTAGACAATGAGTTCGTCAAACCCGGCAAAGGGCAGGCTTTTAACCGCCTACGCTATCGCAATCTTAAGACAGGCCGCGTCATCGAGCGCACCTATAAATCAGGCGACAGCATTCAGGCTGCGGATGTAGTCGAAATTGACGCGCAGTTTCTCTATGGCGACGGTAATGAATGGCATTTCATGGCAACCGAAACGTATGAGCAGTATGCGCTCCATGAAGCAGAAGTCGCTGAAGCCAAGCTCTGGCTCAAAGAGCAAGCCGAATGCAAATTAACCTTATGGAATGGCACGCCTATTCTTGTGATGCCATCCACTTTTGTACAATTAAAAATTGTAGAAACCGATCCAGGCCTGAAAGGCGACACAGCTGGCAGCGGCGGCAAACCAGCCAAATTAGAAACCGGCGCGGTTGTGCGTGTGCCTTTATTCGTTCAGGAAGGTGAAGTAATCAAAGTGGATACTCGCACAGGCGAATATGTGTCCCGGGTGAAGGAATAATACTTTTCCACTGGCCATGATGCAGGTCTAATATTCTGCATCATAGCGTTGGCTATAGCCTATGAAAACAAAATGGCAGCCTTCGGCTCCCTTAAAAAACCTGCAGCTTCGTGCACATATCTTAAGCCAGATTCGCGGTTTTTTTGCGGCACGCAACGTGATGGAAGTGGAAACACCGCTGCTCTGTCATACATCGGTAACGGATCCGTTTATCCAAAGCATCCCTGCGTTTTTCCAGGCGCAACCCCGCGCACAGACTCAACGCTACTACCTGCAAACCTCGCCTGAATACGCCATGAAGCGGTTACTGGCGGCAGGCAGCGGCGCAATTTATCAAATCACAAAAGCCTTCAGGCAAGGCGAGGTTGGGCGCTTTCATAATCCGGAATTTACCATGCTGGAATGGTACCGGCCTGGCTTTGACCATCATGACTTGATGAATGAAATGGATGAATTGCTGCAACTGATATTTAAATCACCCGCAGCAGAGCGTAAAACTTATGCGGAATTATTTCAGGACTTTCTGCATATTGACCCCCATTCCGCCAGTATAGAAGCATTGCGAAACTGCGCGGGTGAAAATCATATTGTAGTCAATACCGAGCTAACCGATCGCGACAGCTGGCTTAACTTATTGCTTTCGCACTGCATTGAACCGCAGCTTGGCAAGGATCGCCCTTGCTTTATCTATGACTTCCCCGCCACACAAGCAGCGCTTGCGCGAATCAGCCAGGACAATCCGCCCGTAGCGGCCCGCTTTGAAGTGTACATGCAAGGGATTGAACTCGCGAACGGATTCCACGAATTACAGGATGCGCACGAACAGCGTCGACGCTTTGAAAAAAATCTTGCCACGCGCAAACAACAAGGACTGGAAGAAGTAGTAATAGATGAATATTTTCTTGCCGCGCTGGAACAAGGCTTGCCTGATTGTGCAGGCGTTGCATTGGGAATCGATCGGCTGGTCATGCTGGCAACCAGCAGTAGTCAAATCGCGGAAGTATTAAGTTTTGATTTCTCTCGCGCTTAAGTGGATCCAGTCTGCGCTATCATACCCTTGACCGGAATCTGTCATCCTAAGAGTGTTTTTTGCTCGAAGGATCTCTGTATGCACAACAGGAGATCCTTCGCTGCGCTCAGGATGACAAAGCTGTACTACCGCGCATTATACAGATTAATGTTTCATGATAACTGGTTAAGCTCGCTTCTCAAGCACTGAACGTGGTACCCCTTTCACATCCCAAACAATGCCGAGCAATTCCATTAACTTGATCACATAATATGTGATATCAATTTCCCACCACACAAAACCCTGACGCGCTGTGGCAGGGTAATAGTGATGATTATTGTGCCAACCCTCACCGAAGGTCAGCAATGCGAGTAAAAAATTATTGCGGCTGTTATCTTTAGTAGCAAAACGCTTTTTGCCTATAACGTGCGAAACGGAATTAATAGTAACCGTGGTATGAAACAGGGCAATGGTCGAAATACAGAATCCCCAGACGATCATTTGTCCTGCGCTTGTGCCAAGTCCTGGCGCAAACTTATGCATCAGAAAACCGGCGACAAACAAGGAAATAAACAGAACAGTAGGCATCAGATTGTCATAACGGTCCAAAAACACGAGCTCGGGGTAACGAGCAAGGTCTTTAACACGTTCAGGATTATAATAATAATGTTTTTTGGATAAAAACCATCCTACATGGCTCCAGAAAAATCCATGCTGCACTGGCGAATGCGCATCCGCTGGCTCATCAGAAACCATGTGGTGCTGACGATGATGAGCAGCCCACCAAAGCGGCCCGCGCTGAGCGGAACTCGAGCCTATCATGGCAAAAATACATTGCCAGAATCGGTTGGTTTTATATGTCTTATGTGAAAAATAACGGTGATAAAACGCACCAATTGAGAATAACCGTACAAAATATAAAACGGCAGCCGTGATAAACGCCACCCAACTAAACCCAACCCAAAATACTAACAAACATCCTAGGTTAACAAGAATGAAGGGCATGGCGCGTAACCAGTCAATTTTATCTGGGTAATTTGCGTTGGGATCATAGTTATTTTCATTTGCCAGCCATTTAAGCATTGTTTGCCAAAGCGTCTTCATTAAAAACTCGTTCCTGTCTAAAAAAAATCGATGGTGGGGTATTCATTTAAAACGCCAATATACTAGCGTTATCAGCCATAAATAGAAACAGAAATATAACCCAACACCCAGTAAGCGAATAGAAACAACACTAAACTTTTCCCATCTCCACCTTGCTACTTCAGGCAAAAAGAGTAAAGAAATGATAAAAGCACTTGCTTTCTTGCCAAAATAATGTTCAGATATCCTTACTGAGTTTTTATATTATCATTACCAATGCGTTAAATTCCCTTCCAAAGTAATTGTTACTCACGCAGGGGCCACCTGAATAAATCGAGGTTACATTGGCGATGATATGCTTTCCGGGTTATAAGCCCTTGAAAGTATTACATTAACAGCCAGCTATTTAGGTCCTTTTTCCTTGCAGAAATAATGCGAATACTGAACCTACATGGCTCGCATTATTCTATAACGAGGAAAAAAAAGTGTTATTCTCACAATTAAATTTACATCCCGCTATTTTTAAAGCAATCGAAGCATGCGGCTATACAACTCCAACACCCGTGCAAGCAAAATCCATTCCGAGCATTCTGGCGGGCAAAGATATTATTGCTTCCGCACAAACCGGTTCAGGAAAAACCGCAGCATTTGTATTACCGGCGCTTCATCATCTTTCAGAGAAAAAAGGCCCGAGAAAACCTTGCATCCTGATTCTAACCCCCACACGTGAACTGGCAAACCAAATTACCAAGGCCGCCAACACGTATGGAAAATTTCTTCGATTCAATATCGTGAGTCTGGTCGGCGGTATGCCATATCATCACCAGATCAAAGATCTGGCGCGCGGAGCCGATATTATTGTGGCCACGCCAGGACGCCTGATGGACCATTGGGAGAACAAGCGAGTTGATTTATCCGCTATTGAAATGCTCGTACTTGATGAAGCCGACCGCATGTTAGACATGGGTTTTATTGATGATGTTCAGGCAATCGCCAAACTTACACCTGCTCATCGCCAAACATTACTATTTAGCGCAACTGTAGACAAGAAGCTCTCTAAAATTACGCAGCAGCTGCTAAAAAATCCGCAGCGAATTGACTTGTCACAAGAAAAAATTTCCGCACCTAAAATCAAACAGGAACTCTATAAAGCCAACAATGCGCATCATAAGACACGCTTGTTAAAACATTTTCTCAATGACGCCAATATTTATAAAGCGATCATCTTTTCAGCCACAAAGATCAATGCTGACAAGCTCGCTAATGAACTGCGGAATGAAGGTTTTTCTGCTGCAGCACTGCATGGTGATCTAAAACAGAATGTACGCAACCGCACTATCGAGCAACTGCGTCATGGCAAAATTCAATTCCTGGTAGCAACAGACGTTGCTGCGCGCGGCATTGACATTCATGATGTTACGCATGTCATCAACTATGATTTGCCAAAATTTTGCGAAGATTATGTACATCGCATTGGCCGCACAGGACGCGCTGGGAAAAGCGGTGTCGCTATTTCCTTTGTATTGCCTTCTGATGCAAAGCATCTTCAGCGCATTGAACGTTACATCGGTGAACGGATAAAAATGGTTCACAATGTTGAAATGGATCAGGCAGACTTTACAAAACCCAGTCCAGTTTCAATTGATAAAGTATCTATACAAAAAAACAAATCTGCCGCTCATCATGATGCCGCGCCATCCAAAAAGAAGTTTTCTTCAGCTAAGAAACGCTGGTCTAGCAATGATCGCTATAACAAACCTTCTGAGAAAAACAATCAGCGCTTTCAAAAGAAAACGGGCAATAAAGACCGCTAGTCCTTGCATGAAATAAATGTTAGCCAAGCAGTTCATCCGGCAAGGGTGAAACTGCTTGCTGCATAGCTGGTTCACCTTTTACCTGCAAAGTCCTAAACGTGTGCGATCTCACCACTACTGTATCAGTGGTGAGATCGCATTTGATAGAGAGAATATTTTTTATTTGCCGCCTAATTCTACAATTCGTTTCCATTCTTCCTTTGTCACTGGAGTAATGGAAAGTCGATTACCTTTTCGCATGATGAGCATATTTTTTAACTGCGGTTGCTTTTTAATTTCATCCAGCGCAACAAAATGCGAAAATTTTTTAATTAATTTCACATCCACCATATACCAGCGCGGATTTTCAGGCGTGCTCTTGGGATCATAATGCTCTGAATCCAGGTCCCAGGCGGTAAAATCAGGATAACCCTCTCTCACTACTTCTATGATGCCGGCAACGCCGGGCGGGGTACAACTCGAATGATAAAAAAAACCTTGATCCCCTTTTTTAATCTGATCACGTAGCATATTTCTTACTTGATAATTGCGCACGCCATCCCAAGGCGATATTTGCTTAGGCCGTTTGCTTAAATCATCAATACTAAAACAGCCGGGCTCTGACTTAAATAACCAATATTGCATATCTATTACCTAATTTTAGTTGCAACAGCATCCAGAATATCCCAGTTTACAACCCAGCGGAAACAAGAAACCAAAAGAGGAAAATAGAATTTCTCTCATCACGGATAATCCGGTTCTATAAAAAACCCGGACAATTGTTTTGTCCGGGTTTGGGTGGAGAATAAAAAAAGAGAGAATTAAAATCGCTTCATGGCATCAAAAAATTCATCATTGGTTTTAGTATCTTTCATCTTGTCCATGAGAAACTCGACAGCGCTTTCTTCCATGGGCTGCAAGAGTTTGCGTAAAATCCATATTTTTTGCAGCTCTTCTTTTGGAACAAATTTTTCATCACGGCGTGTACCGCTGCGGTTAATGTTTATCGCCGGATAAATACGCCTTTCTGCAATACGGCGGTCCAAATGGATTTCCATATTGCCGGTGCCTTTAAATTCTTCATAAATGACATCGTCCATTTTGGAACCGGTTTCCACCAACGCAGTTGCGATAATGGTCAAACTACCACCTTCCTCAATATTACGTGCGGCACCAAAGAAGCGCTTGGGGCGCTGCAAAGCATTCGAATCCACACCACCCGTCAGCACCTTGCCAGAGGCGGGCACGACCGTGTTGTAAGCGCGTGCAAGACGTGTAATCGAGTCAAGCAGAATGACTACATCACGCTTGTGCTCAACCAACCGTTTCGCTTTCTCAATGACCATTTCCGCCACCTGAACGTGACGGTTGGCAGGTTCATCAAAGGTACTGGCAATCACTTCGCCTTTTACCGAACGCGACATTTCCGTTACTTCTTCCGGGCGTTCATCAATCAAAAGCACAATGAGATAACACTCCGGATGATTATGAGCGATGGAATGCGCAATGTTCTGCAGCATCATCGTTTTACCTGCCTTCGGCGGCGACACAATCAAGCCGCGCTGGCCCTTGCCAAACGGAGCGATGAGGTCAATCACCCGAGCGGTAATGTCTTCCGTGCTACCGTTGCCGCACTGCATGGTCAGGCGCTGTTCGGCAAAAAGCGGTGTCAGGTTTTCAAATAAGACTTTGTTTCGCGCGCTTTCTGGCGCTTCAAAATTGATTTCATCTACTTTTAACAGAGCGAAATAGCGTTCACCTTCTTTAGGCGGGCGAATCTTGCCAGAAATGGTATCGCCGGTACGCAGGTTAAAGCGGCGAATCTGGCTGGGAGAAACATAAATATCGTCAGGACCGGCAAGATAAGAGCCTTCCGCAGATCTTAGAAAGCCAAATCCATCCTGAAGAATTTCAAGCACCCCATCCCCGTAGATATCTTCACCGCGTTTCGCATGCTCCTTCAAAATGGCAAAAATTATATCCTGCTTCCTTGAGCGGGCCATGTTTTCCAGCCCATACTGCTCAGCCAAAGTAATAAGCTCAGCTGCACTTTTCTTTTTAAGCTCAGTTAAATTCATAATAATGTAGATCCTAACTATAAGAATATTGATTGATTTTTTATAACAGAAGTGACCTTATTGCCTGCGCTTCATAAACCTTCGATTCGCTGTTTTTTTTCGTAACGATCACGCTGATGAAGTCAGGCTCAAAAACAGTGTCCGACAAGTCCGCAACACACCTGATAACCGCAAACACAAGCTATGGAATTAACGACAGGTAAGGGGGTTATCTATAAGGCTAAAAATAGCATTAATTGATAAGAATATCCAGCACTCTTGCGTGCTCCCTTATGATGACATAACCTGGTTAACTGCCGTCGTCCCGCGACAGCAAGAGCGGGAAATTACCGGACAGTAATGCGCCTTCGCGGGGATGACAAAATCATGGTGGGCACATTATGCCTTGCCCACCGGAAAATATAAAAGGGGAGTTAAAACCAAACGCCTAAGATAGATGACTATCAATAAACTGGACCAGCTCCGCCTTGTTCAAAAGACCCACCTGCGTTGCCTTTACCTGGCCGTCCTTAAAGAGAATCAAAGTGGGAATACCGCGCACCCCGAACTTAGGTGGTGTGGATGGATTGCGGTCCACATCAAGTTTGACGAATTTCACTTTATCCGTATATTTTTGAGCAATTTCTTCAAGAAGCGGTGCCAATGCCTTGCACGGACCGCACCATTGGGCCCAAAAATCAACGAGAACCGGCGTAGTGGATTCTATCACTTCTTTTTCGAATGAATCATCGCTGATAGCATGAATATGACTGCTCATGGTGATACCTTCTCTGATTGTTTATAGTAGATTTGGTCATCTTATTAAATATGGCCGCACAAGGCCATACAGAAATCAATAATGCGTTAGTTTTAAGCCCGGAGGTGCCCAGGCAATATGCGTTTTATATCATACATGAACAGGCCGCACACCTTCTTTTTCCTTCTTTTGTTATCCGGTATTTGCCTATTGGCCTGGCTGATTCAGCGTGAGCTGATTTTTAATTATGATGTTAGCTGGCTACTGGAGGCATCGAAACGATTAAGTGCTGGCGGAACATATGCCCATGATTTCTTTGAAAATAATCCGCCACTTATTTTATATCTCTATATGCCGCCCCTTGCGCTCAGCCATTTGTTTTCCCTAAATCTGATCCTCTCCATGCAGATCTATATCTGCTTGTTGTCACTTTTATCGCTCTATCTATGTTCATTTTTCACCCGCAAAATTTTCCTTGAAAAACCGGCGTTGAATTTCCTATTTTTAATAACACTTGCGTTTATTTATCTTGTACTACCCCTCTTTGACTTTGCTCAGCGGGAACATTTATTAATTCTTTTTTGTATGCCCTACCTTTTGATGATTACCTATCGCCTCGAAGGGAACTCAATGCAGCGATACCACGCAGCTGCAATCGGCCTGCTGGGCGGCATTGGGTTTGCCATCAAACCTTATTTTTTAACAGTATTTTTTCTACTCGAACTCTATTACGTTCTTTATCAAAAAAATAGTCTGGCATGGATAAGAGTTGAAACAGGCGTGATTACTGCTTTATTAATGTGTTATCTGGCGGTAATTTTTTTCTTTCATTCTGATTATCTTTTTATTGTCATGCCTTTTTCACTGCGCTGGTGTTATCTGGGCGTCAGCTTGCCTTGGCCCATTGTTTTATTCCATCCGCCTGTCCTTTTTTGTCTTTGCGTCATTCTGTTTTACGCAGCACAACCACGCCCCCATCCCTACCCATTACTTTGCTCAGCGCTAGTAATTGCAATTATCGGGTTTTTATTTTCCTACGCAGTCCAACGCACCATCTTTTCCTATCATCTATTTCCTGCATATGCATTGGCGTTTTTATTATTAGCGATGTCTTTTGGCTTGCAAGCGCGACAAATCCTGCCTGACAAATATTGGCGAATACGACAAGCACTGTTTATAGTCATAATGTCACTCTTCCTCTATTACAATGCCCCCAATGTATGGACTATACTCGTATTCCAGCCTGCTGCTTTCTTTATTTTTTTTACCGGACTATTTTTTATATCGCTCTATTTAAATCCACTTGATCAAAGGCCTTTTAAAGTTCTTAAAATCATTTTTTCCGTATCTATTATCATTACTACTGGCTTTTTATTTTCACATTGGCTACAAGGCACCGCATGGTACGGCAATCGCTTTTTAATCACTGTCATTTTGCTTATTGGTTTATTTGCATTATTGTCACCTGGTACTGCCGCTACTAAAGTAAATTATTTAATCCTCGCGACTTCCGCCACACTCTTTTTTTCTTTCCCGGCCTATCTTGCGTATACGTATTACAATAAAAATGTCGCCTATAAAACCACGCTGCGGAAATTAACAGATTTTGTTACTTCGCATGCAGCGAATCGTCCTGTCTTTATCTTTAGCACCTGGATTTATCCTTTTTCACAAGTGTGGGACAGCGCCCAGCACGGTTCACGATTTTCCGCTTTTTGGATGATTGGAGGACTCGTTAAACAATCTTATTTGCCCATGAAAGAAGACCGGCGGCTGCAGCTGCAAAAAGACAAGCGCTTTCTTATCGACATGATCGCCGAGGATTTGAACCGATACAAACCTGTTTATGTATTGATTGAAACCACTAAAAATAAAACACATCTGGCTTTTTTTGAAAAATCAGGCGGTACTCATCTTCCCACTTACCTGCCTTTTGAATACCTGCCTTATTTCTTGAAAAACCCGAACTTTCAAGAAGCATGGCAAGCGTATCACTATGTAACCACGCTTAAGGAAGACGCTAATTCTGAACAGCCTATTTATCAATTTGCCGTATTTGAACGCAAAAGCCGATCTTCTTTTACCTTCACCGGCAGTATTAATAAAATGCCCATCACAAAAAAAGTGAGCACGGTTGCCATGCCTACACGTTGACTATCAAAAGCCAGCGTCATCTCTCCCAATAACCACGGGCCGATAAATGCGGTAATTTTACCTGACAGGGCATACAGCCCAAACATTTCAGTCGCCGCGCCTTTTCCGGCAATCAGACGCACCATTAATGATCGACTGGCTGATTGAACAGGCCCTACAAACAAGCACAATACCAGCGCCATTGCCCAGAATCCGTATTTGTGCTCCATAAACAGAATAGGGAGACCAAAGATGAGTATACAAATTAATGAAACGATAACTGTAAACTTTGAACCCAGGTAATCATCCACCCACGAAAGCAGGATCGCGCCCAAGCCCGCTGTTATATTCATGGTAATGCCAAATATCAAGACTTCTTTAAAACTGAGCCCATACGTACCTGCCGCATAAATGCCGCCAAACGCAAAGAGGGTATTCAGCCCATCGGCATAAATCATATGAGCAACCAGAAAGAGAAGAATATTTTTTTCACTTGGCAGTTTTTTTAGTGTCGCTAGCAAATCACGAAAACCAAAACGAATAGCTTGCCGCAAGGGATGTGGCTGAGAAGGAATATCTGGCGTAAGAAAAAACATGGGAAGAGAAAAGAGCGCATACCAGATCGCGACAAAAGGGCCGCTGATGCGAATTTCTTCAGCGTTTTGAGTATTGAGCCCCAAAGCGTTTGCATCCACAAATACAACGAGCGCGATCGTAAGCGCCAGAATACCGCCGATATAACCCGTACCCCAGCCCCAACCCGAAATGCGGCCTAGATAATTCTTTGGAGCAATATAGGCGAGGTAAGCATTATAAAATACAGTACCCACTTCCAAACCGATGGTGCCCACCACCACGCATGCCAGCGTAAAATAGACGGCACTATGGTGCGGATAGGCAAACCACAACAGTGCACTCGCGATAATGGCGAGCCAGGTAAAGCAAAACAGCCAGCGTTTATGATGGCCGCCATAATCTGCAATCGCACCAAAAAGCGGGCTGGTAAAAGCAATAATAATACCGGCAAGCGCAGTCGCGTTCGCCCATTGATAAGTGCCTATGATCGTATTTTCTGCAACTTTTGTTGTGAAATAAGTAGCAAAGATAAAAGTCGTTACAATGACAGGAAACGCGGAAGATGCCCAGTCATATAGACACCAGGCGCCAATCACGATGACAGGATGTCGGCTTTGCAATGCTCCTCCTCAATTTATCGTTGTGGCTTGGGTGCGACTGTTTGCGCGGCAATCATATGAAGTGATGGCTCGCCACAATATTTTTCAATCTCGGCACGCACAGCGCTCCGCAGTTGCGTGATGTCCTGCCACTCAGCGCCCGATGGCTGAATTGGCTCACAAACAGTCATGGTGATATGACCTGGCTGCATCAATTTTTCATCTGCACGCAGGATTGATCGGGTTCCTTTTAAAGCAATAGGACACACCGGCACATTGGTTTCAGCCGCGATTTTAAAAGCACCAAGGCGAAATGGCCGCAAACCCGATGCATAGCCAAATGTACCTTCAGGAAAAATGAGAATGGAATGACCCTGCTTTAAAGTCGCTTCTATATGGCGTGTATCTTCCAGTCCTTTGGGCAAATCCATACGATCAACGCCAAGATATCCCAACTTATGCATAAAGGTGCGTATCACCGGCGTGGAAAATAATTCCTTTTTTCCCACAAAGCGGGTATCCGGCGGCAAAAATGCGATCAAAGCAACGGCATCAATATAGCTTGCGTGATTGGCTGCAAATACTGCCGGCTTCGCCTTCTCCAGGTTAGCAAGACCCGACGTTGTCATGGGACAAAAGACAGCTTTTTGTATCACTTTCGCCCATATCCTGCATGCACGGGCAAAGGACTGACGAGAGGCAAAGAATGCAAATAAATAAAGCGGAAACAGGGTAGTGACTAACAGAAAACCCACATAGGCCGTATAAATTGCCTTCGCTAAGGTTTTAAAAACAGCCATACTTTTTCGCCCCAGCCACTCCGTTCCCAATTTGCTTACCTGAAGCCACGGGGGCAGGCCTGTTTTGCCCAATTGGCCTGCTAAATACTTTTTCTTGCACGCAGCACGCTGTAATTTACCGCTAGACGTTTTAGGTACTGCATGCGGGGGAACCAGTATCACTTTGTCCGGCACGATATCCTGCATAGTGGCCATTGCTTCTCTGATTTTATCTTCGATCTCCTGCCGTTTTGCCTTATTTTTTTCGCGTGTTTCAGCCACAACGATGAGCTGCTCCGTGCTTTGGTTTTCATCCATTACACTAAAGGCCGTCACGCAGCCCTGACGCACGCCAGGAATGTGGCCGACCAATTCTTCAATTTCGACCGGATAGAGATTGCGGCCTGCCTTGATGATCAAATCCTTGCGGCGACCGGTAATAAAAATCTCACCATCTGCCTGATAGGCCAAGTCACCGCTATCGATCCAGCCATCATGAAAAACTGCTTTTGTTGCTGTTGGATTATTATAATAACCCTGCATGCTGGAAGGTCCGCGAAACTGTAAATTGCCCACGCACCGTTCGCCCAGCACATTGTCCTGATCATCCACAATGCGAACTTCATGTCCTTCCAGCGGCAAGCCGCACGAAGCAAATTCCAGTGCATTTTTTTCATCGGAGGGAACAGCGCGCGACTGCTCTTCAAATTTTCTTCTATCAACGCGATCAACGCGGAATTCACGATCAAGCGGTGGAATAGTTAACGCCACACTGGATTCTGCCAGCCCATAAACGGGCAAGAGTATTTTGGAATTCAATCCATAAGGAGCGAATTTAGTGGCGAAATCTTTTAATGTACGGGGATAGACTTTTTCGGCGCCATTTGCTGCCATGCGCCAGGAACTTAAATCCAACCCTTCGATCATGGCCGGCTCGATCTTGCGCAGGCATAATTCATAAGCAAAATTGGGTGCGCCTGAATGCGTGCCACGATGATGATGAATAGCCCATAACCAACGTTCAGGACGATTCAAAAAAGAAAAAGGTGTCATCAGAATAAGCGGAATACCATGGTACAAACTACCCAGCCACATGCCTATCAATCCCATATCATGATAAAGCGGCAGCCAGCTGACAGCGACTGAATCCGGCGTCACATTGATTCCCTTGCCATATGCGCGTATGTTGCTAAGCAGATTATAATGCGTTAACACCACACCCTTCGGATCAGCCGTGCTGCCGGAGGTATATTGAATGAAAGCGATATGATCGGATTTTGCCTTCATGGCATTTTGCAGCTTTTCCGGCTGCATCAATTCATGCACCGTCGTAACCGTCTTTAGGCTTGGCACAAACCCCTGCAGTAATCGGCTTAATTTTTCCGCTTGTTCAAAAGTCACTAAAATACGGACTTCGGCATTACTCAAAATGCGTGATTCGGTTTTAGCATAAGCTTCCAGCATGTACATACGAAAGGGCGGATAAATCGGCACGGGAATGCCGCCCGCCAAAAGCGTTCCAAAAAAAGTATAAAAAAATCCGGGATGCGTCGGCAGCATGATAGCAACGGTTTCGCCCTGCTGAAGACCTCGCTCAATGAGTCCCTTTGCTACTTGTAATGAAGCAGTCAATAATTGTTGATAGGTGATCACTTCCTCATTGCCGTCTTCATTTTGAAAATAAATGTGCGCCTTGTCCGGCGATTGTTCGGCATAGAGCAGCAGCGCTTCAGTCAATGTAGCGGCACGAGAAGGATCAACATGTGAAGGCTCACCATGGGAAGTAACGATACTTAGTTTCTCGATTTTTTTGCTGCCGGGATGCGCTTCATAAATAAAACTTGCAATATCACTTAGGGTTTCTGCTTCTGCCAGAATGCGGTCTGGCACCGTTACATCAAATTTTTTTTCAATACGGCGAAACAATTCTGCCCGCCCCAGGCTATCAATGCCAAGGCGCTGCAAGGAAGCATCCAGCCGTATTTCCCGTTGCTGAGTTTCGCCCGCTTCTTTTAATAGCCGGTCGGTTATGTCAATTAATTCTTTTTCTATATCACGAGGAGGATTTTTTGTCATAATTCCTTTGCACTCAAAAGTAAACGGGGAACAGAACCTGTTCTGCCCATCATTGTCTCTATAAATCGCTTCTTAATCGGCGTGGCCAAATCAAACCCTGTCATACAAAGCGGCAAAAGGAAACTTAAGCATCGGGAATCTGTGGAAAGCAGCCGTGGAAGACGGTCTGATACCGCGATGCTTGCCGCTTGTTGTTTTTGCGTCTGCGCCAGCGTTTCTGCCAGATCCACGGCGGAAAACGGCTGATGCTTGCTTATTTTTTCCATGATGTTTTCGATGAACACCGCGACTTCATACAAAGCCAGATTAAATCCCTGCGCCGCAATAGGGTGCAATGTGTGCGCTGAATTACCGAGCAGATAAACGCATTGATCTACTGCTTTCGTTGCGCGCACCATCCGTAAAGGAAAAACATGCCGTTCTCGAATGCCCCGCAAACGACCCAATCGATAACCGAAAGCATTTTGTAATTCATAAAGGAACAGCTCGTCTGAAAGCGCCATCAACTCAGCAATACGCTTACTATCTGCCGTCCAAATGGTGGCGCTTTCGTCTCCGGTCAGCGGCAGCATGGCAATGGTTCCGCGAGGCGTGAAGCGTTCATAGGCGATATGCTGATGCGAACGCTTGAGCAGCGTACGCGTAACAAGGGCGCTTTGTTTGTAGTCGACAATATCCGCCTCAATATTCAAGAGTGAACGCACTGTCGATTCGGTACCGTCTGCGCCAATAACGAGCGGCGACTGCAGCACGGTTTGGCCTTCAGGCTTGTCCAACGTCAACGTAGCGGTCTGCGCTTGTTGTTGAAGTGCAATCAGCTTGGCAGGTCTGAATAAATCAATAGCCGGATCATCAAGCAACAGTGTATTTAATGCGGATTCAATCCATCGCGCAGGAATAACGTAACCCAGTGAAGCAAGATGCACATCTTCACGGTTTAAACGCACCGCACCAAAACGACCCTGATAAGAGACATGTACCTGGTGAATAGCTGCCGCATGTTCTGCGAGCTCCTCCCAGATACCAACATTCTTCAGAAACTGACAGCTACCGGCGTTTAATGCGAATAAGCGCGGATCATTACTGCTGGGCAGCCGCGCATCAACCAACGCAATTTTGATACCCGCATGACGCAAACCCGCTGCCAATCCCGCGCCAACGAGTCCGCCGCCGACGATAATAAGATCATAATACATCGATCACGCCCACTCATTTCTTCATGACTGCTTCAATATCCGCAACCGTTTTTGGAATACGTTGACTGAGTACGTCTCGGCCTTTTTCAGTGACGACAACATTGTCTTCGATACGCACGCCGATGTTATGCCATCGTTTGGGGACACCGGGAATGTCAGCAGAAATATAAATACCGGGCTCCACCGTCAGCACCATACCCGGCTCAAATGGCCGCCACTTCTTATTCACTCGGTAGCAACCCACATCATGCACATCCAGCCCCAGCCAGTGCCCTGACCGGTGCATATAAAATGGGAAATAAGCCTGTTTTTCGATTAAATCATCCAGGTTTCCCTTCAAAATACCCAGGTCAATCAACCCCTGGGTTATGATTTTTACAATGACATTCTGCGGCGCAGTCCATGCAGCGCCTGGCTTCACCGCCTTGATTGCCGCCATTTGCGCATCGAGGACAAGCTCATAAATAGCGCGCTGCTCCGCTGAAAAACGGCCGTTTGCCGGGAAAGTTCGTGTCACATCCGCCGCGTAATTTTGATATTCTGCACCCGCATCGATTAGAACCATATCACCGTCAGCGATTTTCTGGTTGTTGTTAACATAATGCAAAATACACGTATTGCGACCTGCGCCCACAATGGGATTATAGGCAGGGAAGCGCGCACCATTGCGTATAAATGCATACATCAATTCAGCCTCGAGCTGATATTCATACATACCAGGCTCGCATACTTCCATCGCACGCAGATGCGCTTTTTCGGTAATATCAACCGCCTTCTGCATAACAGCAATTTCAGCCGCGCTTTTAAACAGACGCATTTCATGCAGTGAAGGCGCAATATCAATAAAAGCAATGGGAGCCTGCAATCCGCTACGAATTCTGGCACGAATATTATTGACAGCATTCAATAGTAATTTATCAAAGTGCTTGTTCAAACCGAGTGAATAGTGAATAGATTCGCGCCCAGCTAATAATTCAGGCAACATGGATTCCAATTCGCTTATTGGAAAAGCCTGGTCCGCCAGAAAATCATTCACTGCACCTTCTTGACCTGCGCGGGGACCATCCCATATTTCGCGATCGCGATCGCGGACGCGATTAAAAAGCAGGTATTCACCTTCCTTACGCTTTGGCGCCAGAATAACAACGGCTTCCGGTTCTTCAAAACCCGTTAGGTAATAAAAATCGCTATTTTGACGATAAGGATAAACCGCGTCACCGTTACGCGGTACTTCTGGAGCTGCCGGGAGAATAGCAATACCCGTAGGGCCAATGGTTTGTATTAATTCTTTTCGTCGTTTGGCGTATTCACTCATTTTAATCATGGCATTTCCCTTTTATTTATCAGCCACTCCCGCTTAAACGCGCGGGAACGCCTTAATTGCTTATTTACCTAACGCGACAAGCGAGGCTTCGCTTGCTTATACGGAAAGGAAGAATCACCATTCTTCTCTCCAAGAACACTCCGCAGCGGCCATGTGAATCTTTCTGCCGTGATCATGCCAGCCATCTAAATGACAGGGCATTTTTGTGCAGAATGATTAAACCTGTTTTAATGCAGATGATTAGAAGAGCGAGTTGCTTTTGCAGCGGTTTCATTCTCACGCAAATCCTGATAAATAAGCACCACTGCCATGCGTACATATTCAACCAGCTCTACATAAGCCTCTTCATCTTCTTCGTTTGCCACTACTTCTTCATAATTCATTTTTGCAATTTCAATCAGGTCATTGATCGCTTCCGTCATTTCACTGGGTTCGCGTTCAATAATCTGTACTTGCGCCACCTTAAGACCTGTCAGAAATCCCTGGCACCACAATGTCAATGCTTCAGCTCGCATAGGCAGCGTTTCCGAATCAGCAGGCAGGCTCAATTGAAATTCAAATAAAAAGTCGCGTAACTGTTTGGCGCTGGCATCATAGAGTGACTGCAGCACCTCGTGCGTTTTGCCTGGCTCTTTTCCGCCTGTAACCAGCTCTTCCCACGCCTCGGAACTATGGGGGTTACCGCTAAGAATGCCGCAAATGAGGCCATGGACCTGAGAGGGATGCAATTTAAGCGTCGTTTTGCTGAGCACCTGATCAATCTCATGGTATTTAGGCAGGGATGTTTTTGTCATATTAAAAGCACCGGCATAAAACGTCCCATATTATCGAAATCCACCCGTGCCGTCATCCCCTGTAAGCGCAGAGCGAGGCAAAAGTACAGAACACCGGCCCTGTTCAAAAGAAGTGTATCTGCTACAATCAGCACGAATATATCCGATCAGAGATTGTTTATGATTCTCTCAGCCATCGCCGCCCTATCAGAAAATCGTGTCATCGGTAAAAATAATCAACTCCCCTGGCACTTGCCGGCTGACCTTAAACATTTTAAAGCATTAACAACTGGGCACCCTATCGTAATGGGGCGCAAGACATATGATTCCATTGGCAAACCACTGCCGCAACGAACCAATATTATTATGACACGTGACTCTTCCTTTCAAGCGCCCGGCTGTCGGATAGTCAACTCGATTGAGGAGGCAAAGGCAGTTGCCGAGAAAGAGCAGGCAGAGGAGCTTTTCATCATCGGTGGCGCACAAATTTATAGCCAGCTATTGCCGATAACACAGCGTCTTTATCTCACCATTGTGCATCAAATGTTCGAAGGCGACGCTTTTTTTCCTGATCTAAATATGAGCGAGTGGAGTGAGACGGAACGCGAAACGCATCGTTCCGATGAAAAAAATCCTTATGATTACAGCTTCGTGCGATTGGAACGAATCATTAACCACACTTCACAGTAAAACGCTTTTCATCCTCCAAGCGCATGGCCGTCAGGCAGTTTCCCCATACGCAACCCGTATCAAGCGGATAGATATTGGACACATCGGCTTTTCCACCCAGCGCAGCCCAGTGGCCGAATAAAATTTTAACGTTGCTATTCGCCCGGTCCGGCACATCAAACCAAGGAATTAGCCCTGGAGGCATTGTATCGATACGGCCTTTGTAAGATAACTCGAGCCGGCCATCTGGATGGCAAAGACGCATGCGCGTCAGATAATTGGTAATGCAGCGCAGCCGTTCGATACCTGTCAAACGATCTTCCCATAGATCAGGCTGATTACCGTACATCTGCTTAAGATAATAAGCAGGTGTATTCCCCCGCAAAACAGCTTCCACTTCCTGTGCCAATAGGCGTGCTTGTTTCAGGCTCCACGCAGGCGCAAGCCCTGCGTGTGTCAGCACAAAACCCGTATTTTTATCTTCATAAAGTAACGGACGATGACGTAACCAATCCATTAACTCATTGCGGTCAGGCGCTGCTAGCACCGCCTGCAAAGTATCATCGTGATGCAACTCGCGCACTCCGTATGCCACAGCCAGAAGATGTAAATCATGGTTACCCAGCACCGTTTTTTGGCGCGCTTCGCCCAATGTTTTAATGAAACGCAGTACCTCGAGTGATTGCGGACCGCGATTTACCAGGTCGCCGGTAAACCAGAGGATATCGCGTGAGGAATCAAAGTGAATGGCAGTAAGCAGCCTTTCCAAGGCGTCAAAACAACCCTGTACATCACCGATCACATAAGTTGTCATGCCTTCGCCCCCTGATCCAGGCTATTGCTGATCTCGACAAAATCCTGAACAGACAAATTCTCCGGACGCAAATCAGAATGAATGCCTATGTGGGCCCAGACATCATCATTAATCAATTCTTTTAAACTATTACGTAATGTTTTACGGCGCTGGCCAAAAGCCTGTTTGACAATAGATTCAAATAAAGCGTAATTTTTCGCAGGATAGGGATAGTCACGATAAGGTGTCAGCCGCACGATACTGGACTCCACTTGTGGAGGAGGATAAAAAGCACTCGCCGGCACATTAAATAGCAACGCTACCTGACAGTGATACTGAACCATGACACTGAGACGCCCGTAAGCTTCACTATTCGGCTTTGCAGCCATTCGCTCTGCGACTTCTTTCTGCAGCATAAACAGCATATCCGAAATGATAGAAGCATAGTCGAGCAAATGAAAAATCAGCGGCGTAGAAATGTTATAAGGCAAATTGCCAAAAACACGCAGCGGCCGGTCATCCTGTTTAACGCTCGCAAAATCAAAGGCAAGCACATCAGAAGAATAAATGACAAGTTCGCCATGTCTTCGCACACGCGACCTGAGTTCAAGAATCAGGTCACGATCAATCTCCACCGCTTCAAGATGATGAATTTGCTTGATGACAGGAAGCGTAAGCGCGCCCTGACCAGGCCCAATCTCGATCAAGTGCTCATCTGGTTGAGGAGCAAGCGCGGCAATGATGCGCTGAATAATTGCCTGGTCATGCAAAAAATGCTGGCCGAAACGCTTGCGCGGGGCAGGCATTGTAATTAAGACCGGGCTAGCGCGATACGTGCCGGTTCAAAACCATGCGCAGCGGATTTTTGTATCCATTGCATGGCGAGTGTTTTATTGGGTGGTGTGCCGAGACCATGGAAATACATCAATCCAAGATTATATTGGGCACTAGCCAATCCATGATTAGCCGCTTTCTGGTAATAACTTAATGCTTTTCCATAATCACGGGAAGTGCCTTTGCCGGTTGCATACATATAAGCCACTTCATTTTCAGCAAACGGATCATCGTCATCCGCTCCCTGCTTGAAATAGGTAAACGCTTTCGCATCATTTTGTGCAACGCCCCTGCCGAGCAAATAGCGCGCGCCTTTATCTGTTGCCGTCTCTGGCCTTCCGGATGCCTGCATATCGTAACCATACTGTCCTGTACAGCCCGCAAATAGCACGCACAATCCCATTAATAACGTGATTTTTTTAATGGACATATCGTAAACCTTCTTTTATGAATCAGGAAAAGTTATTCTCATGCCCTTCAAAAAACTGGCAGGTAGAATAGATGCTATTATAATGTGGCTTGCCGAGATTGGGAACGAATAGTCAAAAAACAAGCTAATTGAATGAGGAGCCCTGGGTGATACCGTACACATATACCCCGCTTTTAACAGATCTTTATCAATTCACCATGGCTTATGGGTATTGGAAGCTCAATATGCACGAGCAGGAAGCGGTGTTCCACCTGATCTTCCGTAAAAACCCGTTCAAAAGCAATCGCGCGCTCTGCTGTGGACTGGCTAGCGTCGTGGAATTTCTTAAAAATTGGCGCTTTCAGCAAGATGATCTTGACTTTCTCGCGACCTTGAAAAATATACGCAATGAGCCCTTGTTGCCCGATGAGTTTTTGCATTATTTGAGCCGGCTAACCTTCACCTGTGATGTGGACGCTATCCCGGAAGGAACGGTCGTGTTTCCGCATGAGCCATTATTGCGTATTCAGGGCCCTTTGCTTCAGTGCCAATTGTTGGAGTCGCCGCTGCTTAATATCATCAACTTCCAAACTTTGATCGCCACCAAAGCATCTCGAGTCTGCCGTGCCGCTCAAGGAGAACCCGTCATCGAATTTGGTATGCGCCGCGCACAAGGTCCTGATGGCGCTCTGTCAGCTAGCCGCGCATCTTACATTGGCGGTTGTGTCGCCACTTCGAATACCCTGGCCGGCAAGCTCTATGATATCCCCGTGCGCGGTACGCACGCGCATAGCTGGGTTACCGCTTTTGCGAATGAAAAAGAAGCTTTTGCGTCGTACGCGAGCATCATGCCGCATAATTGTGTTCTGCTTGTTGATACCTATAACACCGTGGAAGGGGTAAAAAACGCCATTGAAATTGGAAAAAAACTGCGTGAGCAAGAAGCAGATTTGCTGGCGATCCGCCTGGATTCGGGCGACATGGCGGACTTGAGTATAAAAGCAAGAACCTTGCTGGATGAAGCCGGATTTGAGAAAACAGGCATCCTCGCGAGCAACTCGCTCGATGAATATGTCATTCATGAACTCAAAGAACAGGGTGCAAAAATTTCGTCCTGGGGCGTCGGCACGAATCTTGCTACCGCATACGATCATCCTGCGCTGGATGGCGTATACAAATTGTCTGCCTTACGCGACCCGGAAGGCCAATGGCAATATAAACTGAAATTATCCGAACAGTCTGTCAAAATTTCCAATCCTGGCAGACATCAGGTTCGCCGTTTTTTCTGCAATGAAAAATATGTTATGGACGTGATTTACGATTTGGAACTCGGCATTTCCGATACACCTGAAGCCGTTTTGTTGGATCCGGGGCAACAGCTCAAAAAACTGGATGACATTGATGCCTTTGTCGATCTTCTAGAACCCGTGTTCCGCAAGGGACAATATATCCATGAAGCAACATCTATTCACACGATTCGTGAAAACGCCATCGAAGAAACAAGCAATTTCTATAGGATGCATGGCGAGTCACAATATGATGTAGGACTGGAAAAAAATCTTTATACCCTCAAGCTTGAGCTGATTGAAAAAGTAAAACCCTAAGCGAAAATTTTTAATAACTGCATCAGGTTGTGATTGCTGCCAGTACGCTGTTTACGTTTTTTTGCAAGTGATCAGGATTAATGGTGCCCACAATCACACTGGTCACACCGGGTTCTGCAAATATAAACCGCATGGTGTCCTGAACGGGATCTGCGGACTGCATTTTTTGCAAATGCCCGCTCATCAGTGCTTTTTTGATAAAAATACTTTTATTTTTTTGCTGCGCATACGCCATCACAATGCGTTCATCTACATACTCAGGATTAAATGCCACCATTGCAATGTCTGCCATCTCAATCGTTAGCAATCCGCCAGCAATCGTTTTGGTTGACATGCCATAAGCACGAATTTTGCCTGCCTGTTTCAGTGCATTGAGCGTCGCAAAAACATTTTCTTCTTCAATAAGCCGCTTATCTTCACCGTTGGAATGCACCAGCACAATATCAAGATAATCGGTACGCAAGCGTCTTAAACTGCGCTCCACACTTTTCTGGATGGCCTGTGGTGAAAAATCAAAATGTGATTCGCCTTCAATAAATTCCTCGCCAACTTTAGTCGAAATGATCCAGTCTCTGCGTCTACCCTGTAATAACAAGCCTAAACGCTCTTCACTGGTACCGTAAGCAGGCGCGGTATCAAGCAGATTGACGCCTAATTCGACAGCACCATTTAATAGCCGTTCTATTTCTTCATCTGTTGGCAGTGAAAAAGAAGCAGGGTATTTAACGCCTTGATTGCGACCAAATTTGATCGTACCCAATCCAATGATACTCACCTCAATATCGGTGCTGCCTACGCGACGCTTTTGCAAAATGCCTCCTCCCATACTGGTCGCGCCAAAGGCGGCATCGGCCAGGAACGTAATTCCCGTGTATCAAACAGTTTGGGTGTCAATTGTAAACCTTGCAGCTGCGCGATAATGTCTTCTGCCAATCGAGGGGCTAGCGCCAGCTTGGTGGGCCACCCGATTATCATATTTTGAATCCGCTTGGTATAAACCGTTTCAGGTTTTAAGCCGCTTTTTTGCAACGGTTCTGCCCGGTCAATCATAAACGAAGCAAATTCCGCTTCTGTAAAATCAAGCCAGGGAAAAAGTGCATGCAGCTCCGCTCTCGCTGCTTTAATCTGTGACTCGCTATCTCTGCTTACGCCGTCTTCTGCCAGCTGGCCTCCCAGATACCAGATAGTGCTGCCATCCTGTGTGTGATGCGTTGTAATAGTGATACGTGGACGCGGGCCAAATCCCAGACAGTGGGCATAAAGCGGATAATCAAACGGCGTCTTAACCAGCACCATGTGCAGAGGCCGGCGCTGCATGGCAATATCCTGATGCTTGAGGCGCTTGATAATGACTTCATTACCAGCGCCTGCTGTAAAGATAAAATGCTGCGCCTGTACTTCAATCGATTTGCCTGACAAAGAGATTGTCGCTGAACACAACCGACCTGCATCATCCAATTTCAGGCCTGCATCACAGAGCGGCTCAATTTTAAAAATTGCATCCTGATTAGCTTTGACCAACTCGCGCACCAATGCTGGCACATCAATGACTATTTCATCCAGCGAAAACACTTCACCCTTGAAGGCGGCATGGCGAAAAACTGCGGGATACGTTTCCCGCGCCAGCGATTCGACTTTGCTGGTGAGTGTTGCGCTCGCCAAAAAACCCGTCAGCTTGGAAGCGAGCCTTGAAGGAGACCACAAATAATGCCGGGAAGAGAGAACAGGGACATGAGAAAGATCAAGCTCGCCTTTGCCAAGCAAGCATTGCCGCCATCGTTCGGGCATATCCGCCATGACACGCGCCTCGGATGTCAACGCTCCCTGCAAGGCGTATTTCATGCCGCCATGGATGATGCCCTGGGATTTATGTGTCTGACCGCCTCCCAAGGCGCCAGATTCAAATAAAATCGTCGAAAATCCAGACTGACGTAGCCGGTTCAACAGCCACAGTCCTGCGATACCGCCGCCGAAAATAACAATATCGGCTGCTGCTGCATTTTTCATAAGGTCCTCATTGCTGGTGGAGTAGAAGAGTTATATTTTTTCTTTCAGAAGAGATGAGCCGCTCAGGCCACTCTTTTTCAAACCATGGATTTTAACTTTTTTGGCCGGGATAGTAAAATTTTCGCTCAGCGGTTAGAATAACGCTCCTAAAAGGGCGGTCACCCCATTTTTGATTGAAATAAATTAATATTATGATAAATATAAAAAATAAATTTGATGTCATTGTGGTCGGCGGCGGTCATGCGGGAACTGAGGCTGCGCTCGCTGCTGCACGTATGGGAGCTAAGACGCTCCTGCTCACTCACAACATTGAAACGCTGGGACAAATGTCCTGCAATCCCGCCATTGGCGGTATTGGTAAAGGCCATCTGGTCAAGGAAATCGATGCCCTAGGCGGCGCCATGGCGCGCGCCATTGACAAGGCCGGCATCCATTTCCGCATTTTGAATGCCAGCAAAGGCCCCGCCGTGCGGGCAACCCGAGCGCAGGCTGACCGTGTGCTTTACAAACAGGCGATACGTACTTTCCTTGAGACACAGCCCAATCTGGTGCTGTTTCAGCAAGCAGTGGATGATATTCTGATCGAACAGAATCGCGTTGTCGGTGTCGTCACTCAAATGGGCCTAACCATTCAATCCGCCGCCGTTGTACTGACCGCTGGCACGTTTCTGGCTGGCAAAATCCATATTGGCCTTAATCATTATGAAGCAGGGCGGGCCGGCGATCCGCCTGCCAAAACACTGGCAGCACGTTTGCGTGACCTACCGTTTCGCGTCAACCGCTTAAAAACCGGCACGCCGCCACGCATTGATGGCAAAACCGTCGATTTTAGCGTAATGGAAAAACAAGAAGGCGACACGCCTACGCCCGTTTTTTCATTTATGGGTCGTGCTTCAGACCACCCCCAACAGGTTTGTTGTTACATAACGCACACGAATGAAACCACGCATGCACATATACGAAACGGCCTTTCCGAATCACCCATGTACACGGGTGTTATTGAAGGCATTGGTCCACGATATTGTCCTTCTATTGAAGACAAAGTAGTACGTTTCGCTGATAAAACTTCGCACCAGATTTTTGTCGAACCGGAAGGATTGACCACACATGAACTCTATCCAAACGGTATTTCCACCAGCTTGCCCTTTGATATACAACTTGAGTTTGTGCGCTCTATCCGCGGATTCGAGCGCGCTCACATCACCCGACCGGGTTATGCGATTGAATATGACTTTTTTGATCCGCGGGATTTGAAACCTTCTCTTGAGACCAAAGCTATCGCAGGCCTTTTCTTCGCCGGGCAAATTAATGGCACGACAGGCTATGAAGAAGCGGCCGCACAGGGGATTATTGCCGGCATGAATGCCGCCCGTTGTGTACAAGATAAAGAGCCCTGGACACCACGTCGTGATGAAGCCTACATTGGTGTCCTGATTGATGACCTGGTCACACGCGGTACACTGGAGCCCTATCGCATGTTTACTAGCCGCGCAGAATATCGGCTGTTGCTGCGTGAAGATAATGCTGATTTACGCCTGACACCTAAAGCACATGAGCTCGGGCTGATTGATGAAGACCGCTGGCGCCGCTTTCAACAGAAACAGACGCTGATCGCGGAGGAAGGCAAACGCCTGCAGGCCACCTGGGTACGGCCCAATACGCCTGCTGCGCATCAATTAGAAGCGCGAGTGGCACAACCACTCGCGCGCGAATACCGCGCGATGGAATTATTGCGCCGTCCGAACCTTACTTATCGTGACCTAATGAACATCGAAGGCCTGGGCCCTGGCATCACTGATGCTGATGCGGCACAGCAAATCGAGATTCAAGCCAAATACGCAGGCTACATTGACCGGCAGGAAGAAGAAATCGCCAAGCTGGTGCGTTATGAAACGTTAAAATTACCCGCCGACTTAAATTATGCCGACATTGTCGGCTTATCCACGGAAGTGCGACAAAAGCTGAGCATGGCCACGCCTGCGACCGTAGGGCAGGCATCACGTATTCCGGGCATGACACCAGCAGCGGTTTCATTGCTATTGGTGCATTTGAAAAAGAAAAAGGCGAATGGAAATGAAGATGCTGCTCACTCAGGCGCTTAAAGAAAATTCGCTTTCACTTTCAGGCGCCGTTCAGCAAAAACTGCTGCGCTATCTAGCATTGTTACAAACCTGGAACCGAGTTTTTAATCTCACGACCATTACCGACCCGCGGGAAATGATTTATCTCCACCTGATAGACAGCCTGGTCATGTCGCCTTATCTTCAGGGGATACGCTTGCTGGATGTAGGAAGCGGCGCAGGTCTGCCTGGTATCCCCCTTGCCATCGCGCATCCTGACCAGCAATGGACACTACTCGATAAAAGCAGCAAAAAAACACGATTTTTAACGCAGGCAGCCGCGGAGCTAGAACTGGCGAATGTTTCTGTCATCCATCATCGTTGCGAAGATTTTCAACCCCCTGCCGGTTTTGATAGTATTCTCTCACGTGCCTTCGGTACGATACGCATGTTTGCGGAAACAACCGTGCATCTTCTCGCGCCGGATGGCATCCTGATTGCCATGAAAGGCAAATACCCGCAAGAAGAGCTTGCGGACGTGCCCGCAGCTTTTACAGTCGAAGATGTCATACGTCTGGATATAAAAGGAATCAATGCCGAGCGTCATATTGTTCGTTTACGGATGAAAAAATAAGAGGAATCATTGTGGGAAAAATTATTGCGATCGCCAATCAGAAAGGCGGGGTAGGAAAAACGACTACCAGCATCAACCTGACCGCTTCCTTCGCTGCCATGAAGCGCAAAGTGCTGCTGATCGATTTGGATCCGCAGGGAAACGCAACGGTTGGTAGTGGTGTGCATGCCGACCAGGTGCAATATACTTCCAGCCAGGTTCTGTGCAATGAAGTTCCTCTTAAAGATGCGCTGGTTAAAACAGCAGGGGGCTTTGATCTACTTGCCACGCATCAGGAATTAATTGTAGCTGAGATGCAATTGCTACAAGCACCACAACGCGAACAGCGTCTCAAGTCTATTTTAACACCCCACATCAACGACTACGATTATATTCTGATTGACTGCCCGCCTTCCTTGAGCGTATTGACTGTTAATGCATTAGTGGCTGCGCATTCCGTGCTGATACCGATACAGTGCGAATATTTTGCACTTGAAGGATTGAGCGCGCTCTTAAACACGATTGAACAAATACGCAACACAATCAATCCCGCACTGCACATAGAAGGTCTGCTGCGCACCATGTATGATGGCCGCAACCGGCTGGCGCTCGATGTATCCGCGCAGTTGCTCGCGCATTTTCCTGAACGCGTTTATCGCACCGTCATCCCGCGTAATGTGCGTCTTGCGGAAGCGCCAAGTCACGGTACGCCTGTTCTTCATTATGATGAAAAATCGCAGGGCGCCATGGCCTATCTGGCGCTGGCAGGTGAAATTTTGCGACGGGGTCAATAGAAAAAAAACCGAGAACAGCATTCATGCGAAACATTGATTTATCTCAGGCACCACTTGGCAAAAGCGCCACCTATCACTCCCATTACAAACGTGATTTGCTTTTCACGCTTCCGCGCAAAACCAAGCGTGAAGAAATTGGCATCGCCGGTACTTTGCCCTTTCAGGGCAATGACATCTGGAATGGCTTTGAATTATCCTGGCTCAATACTAAAGGCAAGCCTGTGGTTGCGATGGCTGAATTCATTATTCCATGCGAATCGCCGCGTCTGATTGAATCAAAGTCTTTCAAACTCTATTTGAATTCCTTTAACAATACGCAATTTGATTCTTATGCTACGGTAGAAAATCTTCTAGTGCGTGATCTTTCCGAAGCGGCGGGCGCGTCCATTACCGTTACACTGTTACCCCTTTCGCACGCTCCCGCTCTTCTACAGCGACAGTTTGAAGGCGTGTCCCTGGATGAGCAAGATATTATCTGCGACAGGTACACCCCTGAGCCCCGTTACTTAAAAACAGATAATGAAACAGTAACAGAGACGCTTTATTCAGACCTGCTAAAATCAAACTGCCTGGTCACAGGACAGCCTGACTGGGCTAGCCTGCAAATTACTTATACCGGCAAAAAAATAAATCATGCCGGCCTGCTGCAATATATTGTTTCCTTTCGCGACCATAATGAATTTCATGAACAATGCGTCGAGCGTATTTTTGTTGATATTTCAACTTATTGCAGGCCAGAACGTCTGCTGGTGTATGCGCGTTATACCCGGCGTGGCGGCCTTGATATCAACCCCTATCGGGCGAACTATCCTATTCATTTGAAAAATATAAGGTTATGCCGGCAATAAGCGATCTTTTTCAGCCATTTTGGCCATCTGCGCTATACTAAATAAAGCTAATCATTTTCCAGGTGGGGAAATTATGAAATGGAAGCAAGTTAATCCCAAACTGCTTTTAAATCTGTTTCTTATCGCGGTCATATTTGGCTTGTCGCCTGAAGCATTTAGCCAGATCCGTATTACTCCAGGAATCGAGGCTCAGCCAATAAATGTAACGCCCTCTCCTTCACCAAAAGGAACCAGCACGCTAAATACGCCACTTAGTCCTACGAATGTGACGGTTAAATATCCATCACAAACCATTCCGACTGCACCCGTATCGAGCGAGCAATACGGTCTGCTGCCATCCTGCCCGGGCGATCCAGCTCCGACGACCAGTATTAGTTACATAACTGGGTTTTCTTGGCCAGGTGGCTTTACTTCCGCTACGCGTCCTACTACGCCCAAATGCCCGGATATTAATAACCGCTGGCCTGAAGATGCACGGGGTGACCAGGGTTTCACTATTTTTACTGATGCTTATGGCACGGGGAGAATTGTATCAACGAGTATGTTTTTCTGCCCGGATATTTGCACTGTCACTCGTTCTGTCACCACCTCCGGCAACCAGATAACAAGCACGCAATCGCCTGTTTGCCCGGTGGGATATACCCAGGTGGGTCAATTTAATATGCAGCGTGAAATTATTTATAATCCCAGTGCTTCGCCTGTCACCAATATCACTAGCCAGGCAACCATTAATAATTATATTAGTTCCGGATGGACGTGTTCCGTGACAGGATCAACTGGAACAAGGCCACTTTGTGATGACGATAATCCAAACTTATCACTCGGGGTAAATACCTCGATTCCAACAAATGCTGGGACATTTATAGGACAATATTATTCTGTCTCGAGCGTAGGCTGCTATATAAATAGTTTTTGCAGTGGTATCACTATGGACTGTGATTTAGCAAGGCTTTTTACGGGGTTTCAGGATCCTTATAGAAATTATTATTACCGCTATCGGCTCATTGTCTGCAATCCGCCTGCATCCGGTTTATATTATACAGATCATCGAATATCTGCCTCGCTCATCTGTGCGCGTACAAAACCCGAATGGCATGACAGGAAATAATTACCCTTGTTCGCTAACGGGGATGACCCCGCCCTGATTTCACGTATAATAAGTGTTGTTTCATTTCATTAAAAATCAGGGTGTATAAAATTCATGTCATGGGATGTTAATAAAAAAACCACGCATTTTGGTTACCGTGAAGTGCCTGTTTCTGAAAAAGCCAATTTGGTAGGTGAGGTATTTCGTTCAGTTGCACCCAAATATGACCTGATGAATGATTTAATGTCACTGGGATTGCATCGATTATGGAAGCGCATGACCATCAGCGAAGCCAGCCTTCGGCCGGGTGATCGCGTGCTGGACGTTGCCTCAGGCACGGGTGATCTTGCAAAGGCGTTTGCCAAAATCGTCGGCAAGCGGGGCAAAGTCATCATGACTGACATCAATGAAGCCATGCTGAGCGTAGGACGTGACCGGCTGGCTGATCAAGGTATCATCGGCAATGTAGACTGCGTGCAGGCCGATGCGGAAAACCTGCCTTTCGCGGATAATTATTTCGATTGTGCGACCATTGCATTTGGCCTGCGGAATGTTACTAACAAACACGCAGCGCTCGCTTCACTCTATCGTGTCCTGAAGCCGGGCGGCAGATTGCTGATACTGGAATTTTCACATCCAACCCTGCCTTTGATAAATACCCTTTATGATCTTTATTCTTTTCATGTGATCCCCAAACTGGGTGAAATTATTACGAGAGATCGTGGGAGCTACCAATATCTGGTCGAGTCCATACGCATGCACCCAGATCAGGAAACACTCAAGGCCATGATGCTGGAAGCGGGCTTTGAAGACGTAGATTATCTCAATTTAAGTGGCGGCATTGTCGCCCTGCACAAAGGATTCAAGTACTAACATGCATCCCTTTTTTCTTTCCACATTTGCTCGTGCAATGAATGCCTGCCTCCGCATGGATCCGGAATCCAAGCTGCGTTTATCCCGACTACAGGGCAGGGTCATTACAATTGAATTGCTTCCATTTCACTATATTTTTCAGTGTCAATTTACGGAAGCAGGCGTCACATTGCACGCCAATGAGCCCTTTCCCGCTGAAGCCGCGCTTCGCGGTACGCCCCTCAATCTGCTTGGTGTGATGCTAGCCAAAGATCATCGGCATCGTTTTTTTGCTGAAGACCTAGTCATAACAGGCAACGCAGAATTGGGACAACAGGTGATCGAATTATTTGACGAATTGCAAATTGATTGGGAAGAGCAGCTTTCCCATTTAACAGGTGATGTTCCCGCCTATCATGTTGGTCGCTTCATACGCGGCATCAGTGAATGGCTGCGCCGTACGGAAAAAACAGTTGCGCAGGATGTCAATGAATTTGTACACGAAGAAACTGACTGGTTCCCTGCGCGCGAAGCCCTGCAGGATTTTTTCAACGACATTGATGGTTTGCGTATGGATGTAGACCGCATGGAAGCCCGCATTATCCAGTTGCAGGGCTTGATATCGCCGACCGCAGACTATGCAAATAAAAAAAATAGTGAAGATGAGGGATCTCAGTGAAATTTATTACACGTTTGTTTCGCCTGGCTCGCATCAACTTTATTCTGGCGCGTTATAACATTGATGAAATTGTACTGGGTTCACACTGGTTTTATCCCATGCGTTTTATCATGTATTTCAATCCCTTTTATTGGACAACGGGAAGAAAATTGCCACGCGGTGTGCGTATTCGCCGTGCACTCGAAGATTTGGGCCCTATCTTTGTCAAGATTGGGCAGATTATCTCGACGCGCCGTGATTTGTTACCCGACGATATTGCTATTGAGCTTGCCAAATTGCAAGACCGTGTTCCGCCTTTTTCAGGCGTCATCGCTAAAGCTACCATTGAGGAAGCATTAAATTGCCGCATTGAAGACGCTTTTTCTGAATTTGACATGAATGCGCTCGCTTCTGCTTCTATCGCGCAAGTACATGCAGCCCGCTTACTCAATGGCGAAGCCGTGGTGGTAAAAGTGTTGCGCCCGCAAATCAGAAAAATTATTGAGAACGACATTGATTTGCTCACTACTTTTGCGACCATGGCTGAGCGTTACCTCTCTCATGCACGTCCATTTAAACCTAGACAGATCGTCTCGGAAGTCGCGCAAACCCTGTATGATGAACTCGATCTCATGCGCGAAGGCGCCAATGCTTCGCAGTTGCGTCGCAATTTCGCTGCTTCTCCACTTTTATATGTACCCAAGATCCACTGGGAGTATTGCCGGTCCAATGTGCTGGTAATGGAACGCATCTATGGCATTCCTGTTCACGATGTGGAAAGACTTCGCCGCGCCGGTGTCAATATGACAAAGCTGGCGCAACGGGGCATTGAAATCTTTTTTACCCAAGTATTTCGCGACAGCTTCTTCCACGCCGATCTGCATCCTGGCAATATTTTTGTTTGCGATACTGATCCTGAAAATCCTACTTATATCGCTGTGGATTTTGGTATCGCCGGTTCACTCAGCCATAATGATCAACGCTATCTGGCCGAAAATATGATTGCTTTTTTTAAACGCGATTATCAGCGCGTTGCTGAACTGCATATCGCCTGTGGCTGGCTACCGCCGGATACGCGCATTGACCAGTTCGAAGGCGCTATTCGTGCTGTGTCAGAACCTATCTTTGAACAACCCCTGCGCGATGTTTCATTCGGTCAATTACTGTTACGGTTATTCCAGGTGGCACGGCGATTTAATATCAATATCCAGCCGCAATTAGTTTTGCTACAGAAAACATTATTGAGCATAGAAGGCTTGAGCAGAACGTTGGCGCCTGATCTTGATCTCTGGGGATCCGCCGCGCCACAAATCGAAAAATGGTTAAAAAAACAGGTTGGGGTAAAAGCATTTTTCAACCGTATTCGTGAAAACCTGCCACTTTGGTCTGAACAGTTGCCCGAGATGCCTTCCCTGATTTATGAAGTATTGAAAGAATCCAAACAACAGCAGGAACGCGTACGCTTTGCCCGTATGATTTCAAACGCCCAAATAGAAGCAACGGCTCATATGACGAAAACGAAAGTCGTTTATTTTCTTACGGGTGTAGGTGTATCACTTCTGGCGATGGGTGTGTTTTTTTATTTCGGATTTTAAGGACTGATGCCATCTGCGCAAAACGCATTACTATTTGGTAAATTTCCGCTCTCGGCGTCTAAACCCCGCTGACAAGCAGCGGGACGGCGGTGGTTTAATCATCCCAGCCGCTTGTATCGTGTAAGCGCCGTGACAATTTTGTCTTCGATAGCCTTGTAACGCCAGCCCAATCCTTTGCTACCATTTATCATAATAACAAAGGCAAGCGGTTCTTTGTCCCCGCTAACTGCATAACCTGCGAGGCTCACGACCCCTGAAATTGTACCCGTTTTTGCACGCACCTTTCGGGCAATATTACCCATGCGATGCTTTAAGGTGCCATCCACGCCCGCGATGGGCAGCGCAGAAACAAACTCATAACTGGTAGGATAGTGGTGGAAAGCAAAATCCAGTACTTGCATCATTTGCGAAGCGGAAGTGAGATTATCCGGCGAAAGACCGGAGCCATCAAGCACGCGCAAGCCGGCAATATTGACGCCCGCACGTTTGGAAAGAATCTGCGATACAGCAAAGCTTCCATTTTCCCAGCTGCCCGGTTGACGCGTATACAACTGACCCAGTTTCTTGAATAGCGCACCTGCAATGATATTGTCCGATTTTTTTAGCATATCATTGATCAGCAATCTTAAAGGCTTAGACGCGTGCGCACCCACCAGAGAAAGATTCTGCGGAGTAGATCCAAATGTCACACTGCCAAACACATTAATTCCCTGCCGACTCAGCAGATTCTTAAACAAAGCGCGATTATACTCTGGAATATCTGTAACCACATAACTGACACCCCAGGCATAGCGTCCTTTGGGCATGCACCCATCGATAGAAATCATGCTTCCCGGATCTTTGGATAACCGCACGGAACAGGAGCGGGAAGGATTTGCTCTGGTAACAACGGAGTTTTTGATCGGTGGATAAAAATATTTGGGCGAAGTGACAACCTGGGCAAGGCGACCTGTCACTTTGGAAGGCGCTACTTTAAATGAGATGCAATTATGGTTAATGATGCTTGCGCTGATAGGCGCAGCATAACAATAATTTTTATCTTCCCATACCCAGCCTGGACCATAAAAACTTTCATCATATGCCGTATTGTCTATATAAACGTTCCCTGCAATCGCCTGGATTTGCTGGGATTTGAGTGTCAGCATCAAGTCTACTAGGTCATAGTAGGTAAGCGTAGGATCTCCGCTTAACACAATATAGAGATTACCTTCCAATATGCCGTTTTTAACGGTTTTGGCATCGGTCAGCACACGAGTAGAAAATCGGTAATCGGGTCCCAGATAAAGCAGGGCCGCTTCCGCTGTCAGGATTTTTAGGGTACTTGCAGGTGTAAAAAATTCGTAGATGTTGCGTGCATAAAGCGAATCGCTGTTTTTCATTGATTTAACATAAACAGTAATATCTGCTTTAGAAATGCCCGAGTTAATAATATTATTCAGCTCATTTGACAACTGTGCCACCCCATAAATGGCAGGCACAGCAACATGGGCGCGGGAAATACGTTTTGTCTTTTGCTTGGACTTTGATTTTGACTTTGCAAATGCCATATCGCTTGAGCAAAACACGATTCCTATTAGCGATATTAAAAATATATAAAGTATTCTCATTGAATCTCCATCAGGGGCGCATGCTGCTTTTCTGTACAATCGCCAGGCCACACCTTACTAAAGTTATAAAATGATGTAAATATCATCTTCGCAATAAATCAGGCTCTTATGACCATCTTGTACAATCCTCGCTCCTGGAAGATGCCTTAGCTTATTTCCGCTATTATGCTATAATTCCAACTTGTTAGAGGAGCCCTTATTTATGATAAATATTAAAGAACTTCTCGGTCTTACCTATTATACGAGCGAACTGGATCAATTTCTTTCAGATTTTGATAAAAAGCACCCCAAGCTGTCCGCTTCACAGCGCAAGGAAAAAGATAAATACGATCGCATTTATCGGCTTCGGGACAAACCTATCCAGGATGGATTAGAGCATACTTTCTGGGATAAATTTTAATCCATCGTCTGAGGCAGATTATGCAGCGCTTTCTTAATCAGCTTATTCCATTCCTTTTACTGGGCATCGCCATTGTCGCCTTCGTATTAGGCATTATGTTACTTGCCTATTTGTTTCTGTTCGGCGCTATCGTGGGGTTAATTCTGTTTGTTATTGCCTGGATACGGCAAAAATTCTTCCCTGCCAAAACCGTGGCACGTACCAAAAAACGCACTTCTGGCCGCATTATCGACTCCGATGATTGGAAAAAGCTCTAACCGTTCTCCAAAGCTATTTAGCAAAAGAGCACGTTAAGCTATGATAATAGGATGATCGTTTCGTCTCACAGGGAACATCCATCATGGCGCTTACATGGAAAGAGCAGCTGCAAAACCGACTGATTCAGCAGTATGGAAATAAAAAAGGGTTGGCGCTTAGTAAAAAATACAGCCACGCTTTTTCAGCCGGTTACAGTGACGAATACACCGTAGACACAGCTGTCAGCGATATTGACTATCTCGAGCAGCTCTCTCCAGAAGACACTTTAAGAATCAGCTTCTATTACGCACCCGAAAAAGAATATCCCCTCCACTTGCGCCTTTTTCAATGGCAAAAACCGATACCCCTGTCAGATATTCTTCCCATGCTTGAAAATCTCGACTTGCGTACTTACAGCGAGCGTCCACATAAAATCATGGTCGGCAAGGATCAACCGATCTGGATCAGTGATTTTGCTGTTGTCTACACGCGATCGCAATTTGAAATTGATAAGGTCAAATTACTGTTTCAGGATGCGTTCTCACATGTTTATTTTGGCTTATCTGAAAATGACGGATTTAACAAGCTGGTATTGGGTGCTTCTCTCTCCTGGCGACAGATTATCATTTTACGCACTTATGCAAAATATCTGCGCCAAGTTGGTTTTCGTTTTAGCCAGTCTTATATCGAAAAAGCTTTGGTCAACAATGCCCCGGTGACCAAAGCCCTGGTTGAGCTTTTCGAAGCGCTGCACAATCCAGAGAAGCAGGCCAAAGCAAACACGCAGGCTGCACACCTGGAAAAGCAAATTCTGCAAGCGCTCGAATCCATCAGCAGCCTAGACGAAGATCGTATTATTCGGCGCATGCTCGACCTTGTCAAAGCAACCTTGCGCACTAATTATTTTCAACCGAATAAAGACGGCACACCCAAGCATTATCTCGCTTTAAAATTAAACTCCAAAACCATCCCCGAGTTGCCCTTGCCGGTTCCTTTGTATGAAATTTTTGTTTATTCGCCTCGCTTTGAAGGTATTCATCTGCGTTACACCAAAGTCGCCCGCGGCGGCATTCGCTGGTCGGATCGCCTCGAAGATTTTCGCACTGAAATATTGGGATTAATGAAAGCGCAGACGGTTAAAAATGCGATCATCGTCCCATCAGGGGCAAAAGGCGGATTCGTGTTAAAAGCGGTTCCTGTGCCGGCCACGCGAGAATCTCTTCAAACCGAAGTGATTGCCTGTTATAAATCATTCATTAGCGGTTTACTGGACCTGACGGACAATATCAAAGACTCAAAATTTATTCGTCCTAAAAATGTGGTTTGTTATGACGACACCGATCCTTATCTTGTTGTCGCAGCCGACAAAGGAACGGCTACTTTTTCTGATATCGCAAACAGCCTTTCAAACGCCTATGATTTTTGGCTGGGCGATGCTTTCGCATCGGGTGGCTCGACAGGATACGACCACAAAAAAATGGGCATTACTGCGCGCGGCGCATGGGAATCTGTAAAGCGGCATTTTCGCGAGCTGGATATCGACATTCACCGAACCGACATTACGGTTGTCGGTATTGGAGACATGAGCGGTGACGTGTTTGGCAACGGTATGATTTATTCCAAGCACATCAAACTGGTTGGCGCTTTTGATCACCGGCATATTTTTCTGGATCCGGATCCCAATCCGGAAATAGCTTATTATGAACGCGTGCGTCTTTTCAATTTACCAACGTCCTCATGGGAGGACTATAATGCAAAATTAATTTCAAAAGGCGGCGGCGTATTCAGACGCAGCGTCAAATCCATTACACTCACGCCACAGATCAAAAAAATATTAAACGTACAAGACAACGTGCTTACTCCCACTGACCTGATACGTGCGCTGTTAAAAGCGCCCATTGATTTATTATTTAATGGCGGCATTGGTACGTATGTCAAAGCCAGCACGGAATCAAACGCCGACGTGGGCGACCGTAACAATGATTACTGCCGTGTGAACGGCGGCGAACTGCAATGCAAGGTGGTGGGCGAAGGCGGCAATTTGGGATTCACTCAACTGGGTCGCGTTGAGTTTGCCTTAAAAGGCGGCCTGATCAACACTGATTTTATTGATAATTCGGCGGGCGTTGATTGTTCAGATCACGAAGTGAATTTAAAAATCCTCCTAGGACAGGATGTACAAAAAGGCAAGCTGACGCTTAAAAAGCGCAACACCTTACTCTCGTCTGTTACACAAGAAGTAGCTGACCTGGTATTGAACGATAATTATGAGCAGGCGCTGGTGATGAGCTTTTCCGCATTCCATGCCAAAAAAAATGTGGGCTTGCATACGAGTTATATAAAAGAACTGGAAAGCCTTGGCATTCTAAATAGGCAAGTCGAATTTTTGCCCGATGATAAAAAGCTTCTGGAACGCAAGGCTGCAGGGGAGGGACTGACCCGACCGGAATTAGCCATCTTGCTTGCTTATACCAAGATTCATGTCAAACACGAAATTTTGAAATCTTCCTTGCCGGAAAATCCTTATTTGTCTCAGATTGTTGAAACGGCTTTCCCGCCTTCCATCCGTAAAAAATACCAGCATGCAATGAATGATCACCGTCTGCGTCGAGACATTATTGCCACACAACTCAGTAATCGTGTAGTCAATGAAATGGGTTTTACTTTTGTGTATCGGTTGCAAGTCGAAACGGGCGCAACCGTTGACGAAATTATTCAGGCACAGGTCGTAGCCTCACAAATTTTTGGTGCGCCTGAATTGAGAAATCTCATCCAATCGTTGGATTTTAAAATCCCGATTAGCGATCAATATGAAATGCTTTTCAATATTCGCAACCTGATTAATCTTGCCGCCCGTTGGTTCCTGCACACCAATTATCTCAAAACGGATTTAAAAACGTTGATCGAGCATTTTTCAGAGCGCGTAAAAAAACTGGAAGGTTTAATTCCCGATCTCATGGGAGGCCTCACCAAGGAATACCTGAACACGCTTGTCGACCGCTTTCTAAAAAGCGGTCTTTCCAAGGAAATTGCCTTGCGCATCGCGACTTATAGGGCAATTTATACTGCATTAAACATTATTGACGTTTCAACACAAAACAAACTTGACCTGATGAAAACGGCCAAAGTTTATTTTGCAGCAGGCGAACGAATTAATCTGCTCTGGTTCCGGGATCAAATTGCGCATGATACACGCGAGGGGCACTGGAACACGCTGGCGCGCTTAACGCTACGAGATGAACTGGATTTTTCACAACGCGCGTTGACTGTCGCGATCATTGGCAAAAATAAAAAAGAAACTGATACGACAAAATTAATTGATAACTGGATGAGCCAAAATCAGCGGGCACTGGAACGCTGGGAAAAAGTATTATCCATGCTGCATGCAAGTACCAGCGTTGAATATACTATGTTCTTTATCGCAATCCGTGAATTAGTTGGCATGATTCTCACCAGTCAATGACGTAAGGACACTATGCAAAACCTATTAATTGCCGGCTTAGGCGGTTTTATTGGTACCATGATGCGTTATCTGCTTAATAACGCCATTTATAAAATACTTAACTATCCGCTTTATCCATATGGAACCATGACGATCAATATCACTGGTTGTTTTTTTATAGGCTTGATTGCTAGCCTGGCTGAATCACGCATTACCCTGACACCTGAAGTGCGCACATTTATTCAAATTGGCATACTGGGCGGGTTTACCACTTTTTCAACATTTGGTTATGAAACATTTACACTGATGCGTGACGGACAATTTATATTATGCGTCACGAATATTTTGACGCAGGTGCTGCTGGGTCTTGTTGGTGTATGGCTAGGATATCAGTTAGGACAATAGCGCTAAGGAAAATGGATTATGTTAACTGAAGACGGCTATTTATTACGGGTTTTTATAGGCGAATCTGATAAAAAGGACGGAATGCCGCTCTATGAATGGATTGTCAGGCGCGCAAAGAAGGAAGGCATCGCAGGCGCGACTGTTTTACGCGGTATCGAAGGTTACGGCGGCAGCAGCCAGATTCATACCGCTAAAATCTTGCAACTCTCGACCGATTTGCCCGTCATTATCGAGCTCATTGATACACTAGATAAAATAGATCGTTTTATGGCTGTCCTGGAAGAGGTCATCGAAGGCGGGCTGGTGACACAAGAGAAAGCAAAAATTCGCTTGTTCAGGAGCGCGCGATAACGCTTACGGTAGTTTTGAGTCAGGATCAATATGAAAAAATCGAAACGATCTTCAGAACTTCTCATGGAGATTGCACAAGACAAACCATTAGCGGGTGATTTGACTTATCAGCACTTTTTGCAAAGGCTTGGCGACCGTGCATTTGGTATTGTTTTATTATTTTTTGCTTTGCCAAGCGCATTACCTTCTTCATTTCTTCCTGGCATTTCTTTAATTTTTAGTCTACCTATCGCGATTTTTGCGCTGCAAATAATTTTTGCCAGGAAGACACTTTGGTTACCCAATGTGATTGGGAAGCGAAAAATTTCTCATGAAAAAATCTCGAAGATCATCCATGCAGCCGTACCTTATTTAGCGAAAATCGAGCGATTTCTAAAACCTCGATGGGATTTGATGATGATGCCTGTCATGGAAATCATCCATGGCATTGCTATTTTCTTTTTGGCCTTATTGTTAATACTGCCCATCCCATTTAGTAATTTTATTCTTGCAACGTTAGTTATTATTTTTAGCCTTGGTTTCGCTGAGAAAGACGGTGTCTTCATTGTGATAGGCTACATCGGTTCTATTCTTTATGTTTCTTTTATTTATTTATTAATTATTGCCACCATTAAAACGGTTTTATCAGGACATGGGGTTTAATACACGCAACCATTTTTCTTCTGTCATTATCGCATCCACCGTGACATCCCATGGGTCCGATGGCAAACGCTCCGCCTGCTGAACGGCATAACCCACGCCGACGATAAAAGGCTTGTCAGTAAGTTGGGTATGAATAAATGCAAAGGTACGATCATAATACCCGCCGCCTGTCCCTAAACGATGACCATGCACATCGAATGCAATTAGCGGTGTAATAACTATTTCCAGTCTTTCTGGAGTAATGATACCCGAGAGATTGTCAGGCTCGGGAATGCCATAACGATTAGGTCGCAGCGTGTCGCCAGGCTGATAGAGCGCGAAACGGAGTGGTGTTTCTTTTTCTTCAGCAAGCACAGGCAGGTAGCAATATTTTTGTGCTTGCCAGATAGACTCAATCAAAGGCATGGTTTCGAATTCATGATGAAACGCAAGATAACAGGCAATATGCTGGCTTTGTTTAAAAACTGCCTGACTGACGAAAATATTCGCTGCCGCAAGCGCAGCCTTGTCACGATAAGCTGGAGAAATGGCCTTGCGTACTTCGCGAAAGTGTTTTCGAAGTGTCGCCTTGGGATCGGTGCTCATATCCATGATAATCACTACAGGATAACGCAGCTTTGCTTATTCTGCAGTATAGATTAGTTCCGTTTGCATCGCTTTATTAATAGTCGTATCCAGCTTGTCCTGCAGTAGCGTAATACGTTGATTGATCTTGCTCATGAGGCTGGTTTTCTGTTGGTCTGATTGCAGAAATTGATAAGCAATATTGAGCGCTGTAATGATGGCAATGCGCTCCACATTAATCGCCTTGCCAGACTCCTTGACCTCCAGCATCTTCTGGTTAAGAAAAGCAGCGGCCTGCTGCAATGACTTCAATTCCGATTCCGGGCATCTAATCGGGTAGAGCTTGCCTAAAATATCAATGGTGGTGGTGATGATTTTATCCGTCATGGCAGATTCTCTATTTCCTTTAATTTGGATATCAACGTTTTGATCTGTGAGATGGCCTTTTGCTGCTTTCCCAGTAATAATTCTCGTTCACGGATGAGCGATGACTTTCCCTGATACAGGCTTTGATTCGATTGCTTTAACTGATCATGTTGAGCTATCAGTGCCTTGATCTGCTTTTCGAGACGTTTCAGTAACTCTTCCATGATTGATGGCCTTATCTCATAAAAAAACACGCAGAACTGAATATCATCATATTGATACAAAATAATTTATAAGCATCATATAATATACATGGCTAAATATAAAGTGTATAGAATGAACGTACCAGGACGCCTCTAACATCATGAAAAATCTTACTGAATTACCCGAATGGCAGGCGCTCTTCGCGCATCACCAGGAAGTCGCAAACCTGCATTTGCGCGCGCTGTTTGCCGAAGACAGGTCGCGTTTTGCCCGATTTTCTCTGGAATCCGGCGAGCTTTTTCTGGATTATTCACGCAATCGTATTTCATCCGAAACCATTAAATTGCTCACAGAACTCGCGGAGGCTGTTCAATTACGCCAGAAAATAGAAGCCCTGTTTAACGGACAACCGATCAATCATACTGAAAAACGGCCTGCGCTACACACAGCCTTGCGTGATAAAAGACACACGCCCATACAGGTTAATGGAGAAAATATCGCTTCCATTATTGCGCATATGCAACAGCAACTACATGATTTTGTTGATAATATTCATTCAAAGACCTGGAAGGGCGTGACGGGCAAACCCATCAAACATATCGTAAATCTGGGCATAGGCGGCTCCCATCATGGCCCTCAGATGGCAATTCATGCGCTAAAGGATTTTGCAGTAAGCGATCTGCAATTTCATTTTATTTCCAGCGTGGATAAGGCCCATCTAAATGATGTATTGGAACAAATTGATCCGGAAACATCGCTTTTTATCCTCTCATCTAAATCTTTTACAACCATCGAAACACTCACCAATGCACGCACTATCCTGGCCTGGCTTAGGGATAAATTCGGCGAAAATGTCCTCAAACACCACTTTGTGGCTGTGACAGCCGCACCAGAAAAAGCCATTGCCTTTGGCATTCCCAAAGAAAATATTTTCCCGCTATGGGACTGGGTAGGTGGACGTTATTCGATTTGGTCGGCCATTGGATTGCCCATCGCCCTGATGCTGGGCAACAAGCATTTCGAAGATTTCCTGGCAGGCGCCTATGAGATGGATCAACATTTCAGGCAGGCGGATTTTTCTAAAAATATGCCGGTTTTATTAGCCCTGTTGACCGTTTGGTACCTTAATTTTTTTGGTGCGCGTGCACAAGCCATCGTGCCTTATGCCCACCGCCTCCGATACCTTGTTCCCTATTTGCAGCAGGCGGAAATGGAAAGCAACGGTAAATGTATTCGCTCTGATAGCAGTCACATTCTTTATGCGACAGGACCTGTTATTTTTGGCGAAGAAGGCTGTAATGGTCAGCACACTTATCATCAGTTGCTGCATCAAGGGCAGCATCTGATTCCAGTCGATTTTATTCTGATTGGCAAAATGTCTCCGTCAGCAAACGATCACCATCATGAAACACTCATAGCAAGCGGCTTAAGTCAGGCCCAGGCGCTGATGCGTGGCAAAACATTTGATGAAGCTTACCAGGAACTAATCGCCCGGCATTGTTCGCCCGACGAAGCAAAACAGCTTGCGCATCACCAGATGATCCCAGGCAATAAACCGAGCAACGTGCTGGTGATGGAACAACTGACGCCTCGAAATCTGGGCGCGCTCCTTGCGCTTTATGAGCATAAAATTTTCGTCCAGGGTATCATCTGGGACATTAATCCCTTTGATCAATGGGGCGTGGAGTTGGGCAAACAGTTGTTACCGCAGATTATTCATCGCCTGAAGCATATGCATACAGAAGATGAAACAGATTGTGCAACAGAAGGCTTGATTCATCATTATAAAAAAATACAGGATAGATTATGAAAAAAGGATTTATTTTCTTGCTTGCCGCCTGCCTGATACTTTGTGCCTGCGGCCAATCAGGCAAGCTTTATTTACCTGATCCTAATGCGGTTTCCGAACAAGATCAGGGGCCGGATCAAAATCAGAATTAGGATTAACCATCATTTTAAAATGAATATAGCCATGCAGAAAAAAATCCATTTCGCCAAAATGCACGGTCTTGGCAATGACTTTGTTGTTATTAACGCAACCCATCAGGCTTTTGATTTAACTAGCCTGTCTATAGTTGGCCTCGCCGATCGGCATACGGGTATTGGGTTCGACCAGCTTCTGATTATTCAACCTTCTGATCGCGCGAATTACTTTTGCCGCATTTTTAATGCCGACGGCAGCGAAGCGGAGCAATGCGGTAACGGCTTGCGTTGTGTCGCGCGTTTTCTGCACGAAACTGGATTTTCCTCTTCTTCGCTTCAGTTAGAAACAAAAGCAGGTATTTTTCCCATTGCCATCAAAGATTATGATCATATCCGCGTCACCATGGGTGTTCCGCATATTCAAAATAATCTTGTTGAACTGCCGATAAAAAATACTACTCAGCCTCTGCACGCGAGTGTGCTGTCATTGGGCAATCCGCATGCCATCATCAAGGTTGAATCCGTTGATACTGTGCGCACTGACCAATTAGGTGCTGAAATCTCAACCCATGTTTTTTTTCCTCAAGGCGCCAATGTAGGATTCATGCAAATTGTTAATCAAAACCATATACGCCTGCGCACATTCGAAAGAGGTGTAGGCGAAACCCTGGCGTGCGGCAGCAATGCCTGTGCAGCTATTTGTGCAGGGATTGTAAATGGCTGGCTTGGTGATCAAGTTAAAGTAGAGTTTCGTCATGGGGATTTATGGATTGAATGGGACAGAGAAAAGCAACTGATTCACATGACCGGGCCTGCTGCTTATGTATTCTCTGGTGAGTTTTTATTGTAAAAAGCCGGTGTATGACACTTTACAATGCTGTCATCCTGGGCGAGCTGTCATCCTGAGCGAAGCGAAGGATCTCCTTTTGTACATCGAGGAGATCCTTCGCTTCGCTCAGGATGACAAAGTCATAACCACCTGATTCTTCTGAAGTTAAATAATGGGTACGAGCGAAATTTTCTTTCGCACATTATTTTTTTCCAAAATCACACCTGATCTATCGATGGAAACTACTTTCGAACCATCTGGAGGTAAGATGTCCCCAACAGTTACATTATAAAGGCTGCCTTGATAACCTAATACGGCGTTCCATTTGTAGCGCAACTGAGAAACTGAAATTACAGTATAGCTAATTTCTGGTTGCGAAGGTGCTGAAATAGTAGGCGGCATTTGTATGGGAGGCTGGGTGGGCTGAGCAGGCCGCGCCGTACCCGGCATCACCAAACCTCTCGCATAATCCGGCGTAATTTGAGGAGCAGGAGGCGCCAGGAGATCCACGATACCTTTCTGTGCTGTCACGGTCGCCAGTCTCGCGGTTGCAATAGCTTGATTGGTTTCAGCTAATTCCCGTTCTACTCTTAACATTTGAAGCTCATTTAATGCAGAAAGGTATTTAGTCTGCGTTTCCTGCTGGAGCTTTAACAATTCCATTTCACGTTGTGACATAGGCTGCTGTTTTTGCAATTGAGCAGGCAGCGGCTTTTGAGGTTGCGGCTGTGTCATTCCCGGTGCTGCGCCTGGCGCTGCACCTGTCATGGTTGTCGGCCGCGTCGCTGGTGCGGGGACAGGGGTAGTGGTCCCACCTCCGCCAAACAAGCCGGCGACCTGCCAAATAATAATAATCAGGATCAGGATAAAAACACCTGCTGTCACCTTTTGACGTGTCGTCATGTTTTTAAACTGTTGCATGATGTCTGCCATAGTTAGCTACCCAATGCTTCAATTGTGATTGAACCCGAGAAGTTTCCATTCGTCACTGTCAGGTTTACCTTGCTTAACACCAATGGTAACCCTTTAAGCTGCTCTCCTATCAACGCTAAGATAACGGGTGTCACATCCGTTAATGTGAGCGTCATTGTTACCTGAGTAAATACACCCTTATTCAAAAAATTGCCCAGCCTTAGATTGTTTCCTGGATAAACATCCGCTAAGCGGTCTACCAACTCCCCGATGACCTGTTTAATGGGATAAATACGATTTGGAACAGGGCGATTAGGCATCGTCAGTGTTAGTGCCACAAAGATGCCAGTGGATTTGATATTAATAACGGCTTTGTTTTGACTTGCCCATTCAAATAACTGCTCAGTCTTGCTGCCAGTCGATTGCACCAAGGCGGAGAGATTGCGATTGCTGTAATCAATGGTATAAGGCAGCCAGCCTGGCATCGTAAATAACAGTCGCACACCATCCAGAAATTTTTTCATTTCTTCATCCGGCGCCGGTGTGGCAAGCGTTGTATTGTATAGTTGATAGGGATTGGGTTCAGCCAAGAATTCAGGCATTGCTTCTCTACGCGCGGAAAGGAAGGACCAAGCCATCCAGAGCAACCCCAAAACAACAATCACCAGCATTACCTGTTTAATGGGAAATACACCGATACCATGCGCTTTCAGTACAGTATCGACGAGTTGTAATTGATATATCTTTAACAAAGGAAGCGTGGGGAATACAGGCTTGTCCAGCACAGTAAACGTTTTGACTGAGCTCGCATCAAAACTGAACTTGCCTTCTTCAGGCATCTGGCTAATGGGAACATCGCCATAGATATAAATTTCAAAATTATTCTGCTGGGTTAAAAAGATAACGAGTTCTTCCGGAATACTATCAAGCGGGAAACTGCCATCCAGATAAACACTTCCGGATTTTACAATTACCAGTATCGCTTCTGTTGTATTGGGAATCGCCTCGCAATAAATCATATCCACTGGGCGTTTAAAGTGGTGCCAAATAGATTCGCCTAGCAAATAGCCTGTGTCTGGTGAAAACGCGACTTCATACTGGTTGGAACCCTTTCGCTGCAAGGTGATGTATTCACCATAATTCTGACTCAGCAAAAGAATTTCTTTTTTGAGGGCGCTTTTGTTTTTTACCGCCAACACATCGCGATAAGACGGTATAACAAAATGTTCTCCATCTTCACGAGTGATATAAGCCATCAGGCACTAGTTCCACTCAATATGATTGGTGTAATAAGCACAATTGTCTCTCTGTTTAATTGCGCAGACGCTTTTCCGCCCATGGCTTGAGATTCCATGAATTGCATTGCATTAGCCCTGTTCCCCACCTGCCTAAACCCGGACAGTATCAAGGTATCGCCTGAGCGAATCATGCTGCGCTGATTGAAATGTTTGGATGTAATGCGTGGCAGCTGAATACCGCTTCCTGAATCAACATCGCCAAAATTTTGGAACCCGTCATTCGTTGAAAGATCAGCATTCACTTGTAAATAAACTTTATCTTTTAAAATCTTCGGTAAAATATAGAGCGTCAGTCCAGTGACAACCGTTCCGGGCGTAATTTGTGAAGTCACTGTATTACTTGCATTGACCGAGGGTGTGGTGCCGCCGCCCAGCGTTGTGTTCTGAATACTCGCTGCATAGCCTTCCGAACGTACTATGCGTACCACAGACACTTGGTTGTTCAGGCAGACGACACGAGGTTCAGAAACCAAGGAAGTCTTGCCCTGTTGGTTAAGGGCATTAAAAAGTATCTGGTAACTCGGAATTTTATTCGGATTAGGATCCTGCGTTGGGTTTAAACCGATTTGAGGCTGCGTAAGTGAACCTGACAGCGTCTGTGACAGAACAATAGGCGTGCCATAATTCGCGTTGAAAACGAAAGGTGATTTATTAAAGGCTCTAGAAATCAAAGCCCAGTCAATGCCGAAGTTGTAATTACTCTGCAAATCAATTTCTAATACTTGAACTTTAACGAGAACCTGTTTGGAAAGATTATGATTCAGGTTATAAATATACTGGCCAATTAATTCGACATTTGTCGGCCTGTCGCGCACCGTTACGGATGTGGTGGATTCTGACACCATCACTTTCCCCTCAGGAGACAAGAGCTGGCGAATGGTGCTATCTAGGTCCTTCCAAATCGATAAAGTCCCTTTCAGATTGCTATATTCTGAATCCGAGTAGTCCGAGCTGACATAATTTGAGACCTGGCCACCACCTGTTCCACCCGCAGCCGGCCCTCCAGTTGCGGCACCTGTTCCGCCGCTGCTTTTACCCATCAGATAATCTGTGCCGCCAGGCATAAAAGCGATATCAAATGTTTTAGTAACAAATGACTGCCAATAGATGAGGCTGCCTCGTACGCTATAGACATAACCCGTTTTGGTAGCAAGCAAATCTAGCGCGCCTTTGATCGTGCCGGAGTAATTCATCGTAACGTTAACAGCCGGATCAAGCCCTGTCTGATACTTGGTTAACACATTGCTGCCCGCACCGCTTGCAATGGTACGGCTATAGTATGAAAAGGGCAGTTGATCGCCGCGGATAACAATACGGTTTCGGAGCCACAGTGGATCTCGCGCAATGCTCACGGGCGTGGTATCAACATACAAACCCTTTTTGACTAAAAGAGAAGGCTGAGGTTTTGCCATCGCATCGGATCGATGCCTGGCTTCAGATGTTTTCAATGTGATGTCCGCCACATTTCCTTCGGTTTGATTGTAAACAGGCGAATTACAGGCAGACAGCATAAACACTGTTGTGAGAAGCAAGACAATCCAATTCTTTAGCATTATTCTCTTCCTATGCTCGATATCTTGTTCTTGTTGTGATCATAATGGTACGGTTAGACATATACATTACAGCCTGCAGGGGAAAAGGCTGTAATAACTTTTCAATGACATTTGGCAAACTGGAACCTGTGACCCTACCATCAAAGTTATAGTCATAGGGCGATTTCCAGATTACTTTCCAGTGATACCGGCTCATAATACGTTCAAGATTTTCCTTGAGCGAACCACTGATGCTGACGGCATAAACGGGAGCAGGCTGCCCAAGACTCGCGTACTGATTGGGGAAAGCTTCACCGCTATAGGAAGAGGGCACAAAAGCTGTTTTTGGCTGTGACCCTGCTTGAAAGAAAGGGTCGCGAGGAACAGCGGATTCAGGTCTTTCAACTTGCCACCCGGCGGTGGCGCATAACGGTATGGCAAAAAGAAACGCGCTAATAAGTAATCCATGAATGTTCATGATACGGCATCTCATCCTTATTTCCCTTACCTTCATGCCAAGATATCTGCAATAGTTTTAGTAATCAAGTATAAGAGATTTATAAAAAATGTGTAAGCGGTTTTTCAATTTGACCAAACATGGAAACCGGAACCTGAACTTTCATTGTTAATGGCACAACGTGTCACTGCAATAATGGTTCCCTCCAGCTGCCCCCATGGACTTGTGGTAGGTGTCACAGCACCACGTTCAGTGATGGTTGAAAGACAAACTCGCCAATACTTATTATTATCTTGTATGGTAGTTCCTGTATCGTCAGCAACACAAACAGCCGACGTCTGTGAACCATCACAGCTCGCCGGTCCGCCTGAAGCCGTTGCCGTAGCAGGGTCTTTTGCATTTGCAGCAAAGCTGCTGATGGGATAAACCGCTACCTCACACTGACTGGTATCGTCATTAGTGCAACCCGCTTGGCCTTGATTCGTGGGCGCGTCATTAACGCCACTTACACCCGCAGGGGCTACCATAATTTCTGCCGTCATGGGAATGCCGTTTTGGTCTACAGGGCAAGTAGGCACGGGCACGCAAGCACCGTTATGATAAATGCCTGCAAAGTTAATAGCAGAAGCATTATTGAGGTTTTGTCCCGGAATATTCACACTCGCAACAACGTTACACGTCAAATCCGTTGCGCCAGGCTGACAAGTTCCATCATTGTCAGGCGGCGTACCAGTGGTATCGGAAGTAACATAACTTAATGGCAATTTACCAGCGATGGTATTCGCCACCGCAGCAGCCTGACCCGAAGCGGTTGCATAAGTAATAGGTGTATAAACATAAAATAAAGAAGACGGCGTAGTAGGAGCGGGCGCCACTTCATAAGGAAGACCCCAGGGACTCACAATATTCAAATTCGACGGTAAAAAAGACCCGCAACCCGTTGTTGTATCCGGTGGATCCGTTTGCAGACAGGCTAGATCCGCTGGCCAATGCCCATTCGCAACATAATAGGCAAGCGCCGCGTTCAGAATTTGCTGCATCTGGGTACTTGCGCGGTCGATACGCATGGCAAGTGTGCGCTGTTCAATAAAATTAACCCCCATGACAATAATCATACTGACGATCACCATCACGAGCAGTATTTCAATCAGGGTAAAACCGGTCATCTTTCTATATGCTTTCATATTTCACCCATCAACTACCGCAGTAAATATATTGTGGTTGACCGCCGGGTATATTTCCTTCATTGGGCGGCGTAATCAAATAAACCATCGGATAGGTTTGATACATCTGTGTAAACTGTTGCACAGTTGGGTTCTGAAGCCAATAGTCTGTTTGCAGGTCAGGGGAAGCAAATGAAGGCAGGCGCTCCCATACGACATAACTGCCGCTACCCGGAAACCCCTGACAGGGCGCAACGGTCTGGGTTCCAGCATCATAATCTGACAGGCAATCGCCATTTAATAAACGCAGATATTGATCCGTGGTATCCGGGTCGTTTAGCTTGACTGCGACCTGCGCACGCCAGATCACGATCGTACCCATTTGTTTTTTGCTGGTACAGTTTGTGTCATAAGGGGTATTCACGCTTACATTCCCGTTTGTTGTCTCACAAACATAGCGATCTAAAATGGATTCATTAAATTGAGCCACATAACCGCCCAAATTACCATCCGAATAATCTACCAACGGATTGAGCGGCAGACCGGTCGGCAGATTACTGATTAAAAAACGCTTATCTATTAAGTCAGTTTGTATGTTAACCGGAAAAGGATTGGTTACATCAGGATGATTAGGATTGAGTGTGCCCGGTTCAATTTGTCCCGGTGGATTATATGCTGTACCAGCGTTGTCAGGATCGACACGGCCATAGCAGTTTACTTTGTAATACCTCGCCATAGCCTGAAAGATGGTATCTACGTTATATTTCAGTTGCTGTACATCCGCATCTACTCTATAACTCTGAAACTGCCTGATGGTAATAAGAAGGAGACTCGCGCCAATCACTAAAACCAGAAGCACTTCAAATACGGTAATACCTCTATTTCGACGCCAGTCATTTGCGATCACTCAATGCTCACCTCTTTTTGCACCCCTTCATTTGAAAACGCTATTTATCTGTGTTTTCTTTTTTTATCACGCAGTGCCCATGGACATACCTGTGAGATAAATTCCCTGGATGATAATGATAATAAGCACCGCACCCACAGCAAGCAGTGCGCCGCCAACAATGCGCGATATCAATTTTAATGTGGCTGTAGCCTGTTCTGTCCCTCTCACACCCATACGCACCAGCCCATGTTCAAATCCTTTGACTTCAGCCATCACGCGTAACCGCATCAAATCCTGATTCTCAATGAGTCCTGTATCCAGCACATCACCAATATTGGTTTTACCCATACCGAGCAGATGCTCTATCATCACCAGATGGGAATTGAGGTAGGGATTCGCCTGGTATTGCATGACTTTGATAGCGGATTTAAACACAACGCCGTTTGCAACAAGCAAACCCAGCGTTTCCAGCATACGTGACGAGACAAACCGTTTATAAAAAGAAAAAGGCGGAATCTTATCAAGGGTAGGCCTGAGTTCGCCGGTATAATTAATCATAAGCCACCGTAAAATGACAACCACCACTACGACAGCCAGAATGACCAGCCACCACCAGCTTTGAATAACGTTCGCCACCGTCACCAGCCGCCTACCAGACTCCGGCCACATTTCAATCGGTTTGATCGCACGAAACTGCACAAAAACGGATTCATTCAAATACACAATGACGGCGCAAGCAATGAAAAGCACAATCAACGGATAAGTCACAGCGCCCACAAATGCACCCATCGCTACACCGCGCTGTGAGAGCATGTTGATCGCTGATTTGATCGTTTGCGCAAGCGCACCGCCCGCTTCACCTACGCGAATAATTTCTACCACATTCATGGAAAACCATTCCTTCATGCCATCCGCAAGCGGCTGGCCTTGGGCGATTTTTTCTGAGAGTGACACCGCGACTTCATGTCTCAAGCCATGTGTCACTTGCGCCATCATGTCGACAGCACGATTTGCGGGAATACCATCATTGATCAGCGTGTACAAGTCTTCTAGAAAAGCGAGTTGGGCCTTATTGCCAAACTGCCATCGTTTGAAGGCTAAGGTAACTTTACTGCCTATATTTTTCAATTCATCAAATGATAGTTCCATACGCTTCCGCTCTATACGTATTTAAATATTCTAGATTGCGTTGCCGGATTAATCGGCCCTACTACTTTTTCCGCGTCGAAAGGATCACACAAGCCGGACTGAATCAAATCAATCGCCCGATCACGAAAATCCATCCATCCGTTTTCTTTCAGATATTTCTCCCAGTTTAGCGTATCGCATTTCTGAATAAATTGCCTGCCTTCTTCATCCACCCAGATCACTTCCGCAACGACAATTCGTCCACCAACGCCAGAACGATTACATTCCGCGCAGCCATTCCCTCTGGCTTTTGCCCGATCAATGATTTCTTTGCCTAACACAGCTTCCCAATCAGCGAGGTAAGGCAAATGCTTGGGAGAACTGCGTAATGGTACAGCGCAGCCAGGACAAACTTTTGCAATCAAACGTTGACACATCAGGCAACGAAGCACACTACTATCGCTTAATAAGACGGGTGATATACCCATGTCTACCAACCGGGTCACAATCGCCGTAGCGCGGTTAGTATGTAATGTGGTAAGAACCAAGTGACCAGTGATGGATGCACGCACCATGACGTGTGCGGTATCTTCATCACGCATTTCACCGAGGATGATCACATCAGGGTCCATACGCAAGGCAGCGCGTCCCATGCTAGCAAAGCTGCGATCTTCTTTTTCAGTATTAACGGGCACCTGCGTTGCTGCTTCTACTACCTTTTCAACAGGGTCTTCAATGGAATAAAGTTTCTGTGCAGGCTCAACCATTTCCATACAACTCGCCAGCGTGGTTGTTTTACCGGATCCTGTTGGGCCTGCGACAATGATGGCACCAAACGGTAGTTTCATTGCCATCTTGATAATATCAATCTGTTTTTGTGTATAACCTAATTCGTCAAGCGATTTGCTGCGTTCTTCGCCGGTGGCAAGAATACGCATGACCATATCGAATCCGCCATGCGCAGGAACGCTTGCTAAACGCAAACGAATGTCCTTGCCCTGTATTTTGAGCGGCATGGATGCGTCTTGTGGCACAAGCGGATTAAAATGTGAAGTAGCATGGTCCGTTTCCTTATTAAAGGCAACCGAAGCAATTTCACGTCCTAACCGTTCAGACCATTCTGCATACACGCGCAATTCACCATGCTGACGCATGCGGATTTTGGTGTAGGTTTGACGGACTTGAATGTGAATGTCACTGACATGCTGCATAACGGCTTCATAAACCAGGTCGCGCAAATGCCGTTGCTGATCACTGAACGAAACGTTGGTTTCACCCTTATGTTTTTTGGCAAAGTCTTCTTCTGATCCGCTCGCCAGTAGAAGGCTTAATAACGCAGGCGTTGCCGCATAAACTTGGCCAGGATGTATTCCCTTGCTTAACAGCAAGGATTTACAATTTTGTACGGTACGGGAAGTAGGCTCAGAAGATAAAATAGTCGCGCTTTTTAAAACAACGATATTCGCCTGCTCCTTGCACCAAGCAAGCATTTCATCCATGACCTTGTCTTTAGTATCCAAATCCGAAGGGCTGGTAATGACTTTTGTTCTAGTTGCTTGCGCATATTGCTCAAGCAAATTTGCATGGGTCCGCTGCCCTTCCCCTGGCGGTAAAATGACTTCAGCCATACTTAACCTCGCAATACAATTGCGTTAATAAAAATAAAACGCACTTAATAGAAAAAGTCTATCTTTATTATAGAACTTTTTATGGGTTAAGATGGCCAAAGTAAAATAATATTCGTCCCTTCAGCCAGCTAGACATCCAGATTAATGACTTCTAAGGCATTGGATTCAATGAATTGTCGTCTGGGCTCCACTTCGTCACCCATGAGAGTGGTGAATATTTGATCCGCCGCGACAGCGTCTTCCACTTTTACCTGCAAGAGGCAGCGTCTTTCAGGATCCATGGTCGTCTCCCAGAGTTGATCCGGGTTCATTTCACCAAGACCTTTATAACGTTGAATAGATTGGCCTTTTTTGGCTTCATTAATGAGCCAGTTCATTGCTTGGCCAAAGGTTTCAACCGGCTGTTTTTTGTCATCGCGCTGTATATAAGCCGAAGGAGTGATGAGCTGATTTAATCTATGGCCTGATTCCGTTAACTTGCGGTAATCCGGAGATAAAAATAAATCTTTATTAATCAATATACTATTGGTAACACCGTGGCTGGTAGTCTTAAGTTTAGGCAGCCACCAGTGTCGTTCAGTTTCTTCAACGAGCTCAATCTCAAAGTAAGTCGTCGCGGATTGGCGACTGTTGAGCTTTTCCTGAAGCTGTTTGATGAGTTTTTCCATTTCCCCTCGCTGGGCAAGCAGTGTTTCACTCAGATAGGGTGCATACATCAGCGCCTCTATAAACTCTCGGGGATAACGCTTTGAAAGGCGACTCACAATCGCCATCATGGCATGATATTCATTCACCAGCGCTTTCAACTCCGCATCCGTCAACAAGGAACCTTCTCCGGGATAAAAAGAAGTGCCATCAAGAGCCATTTGAAGAAGCAGATCTTCGAGCGCTTTCTCATCTTTTACATATCGCTCCTGTTTATTTCTCTTTACCTTGAATAAGGGCGGCTGGGCAATATAAATATATCCCTTTTCGATCAATTCTGGCATTTGACGGTAAAAAAAGGTCAGCAATAAAGTGCGGATATGGGAACCATCCACGTCAGCATCTGTCATGATAATAATGCTGTGGTAACGAACCTTTTCCGGCGCATATTCATCACGACCAATTCCGCAGCCTAAAGCCGTGATCAAGGTGGCCACCTCAGCTGATGAGAGCATTTTATCAAAGCGGGCTTTTTCTACGTTCAGGATTTTTCCTTTCAATGGCAGCACTGCCTGTGTTTTGCGATCTCGTGCCTGTTTGGCAGAACCGCCTGCCGAGTCGCCTTCCACAATAAAGAGTTCGGATTTTGCAGGATCTTCTTCCTGACAGTCAGCTAATTTTCCGGGTAGACCCGCTACATCCAGCGCGCTTTTACGGCGCGTCAATTCTCTGGCCTTACGTGCAGCCTCGCGCGCACGCGCTGCGTCTATAACTTTTGAGACAATACTTTTGGCATCTTGAGGGCTTTCCATCAAAAAATCTTGAAATTTTTCATTCATTAACGATTCAACAATGGATTTGATTTCCGAGGAAACCAGCTTGTCTTTTGTTTGAGAGGAAAATTTAGGATTGGGCATTTTGACAGAAAGAACTGCCGTTAAGCCTTCACGCAAATCATCACCTGAAGTCGCTACCTTTTCTTTTTTAGCGTAACCCTCTTTTTCAATATAGTTATTTAATACCCTGGTTAGTGCGCTGCGAAAACCTGCCACATGTGTACCGCCATCTTTTTGCGGGATATTATTGGTATAGCAGAAGAGTTTTTCCTGATAAGTGTCGTTCCATTGCAGCGCAACTTCTACGGTAACATGGTCTTTTTCAGCACTGAAATAAAAGATCTTGGGATGAATAGCCGTTTTATTGCGATTTAAATCTTCTACAAACCCCTTCAACCCGCCATGATATTCAAAAAAATCATTTTTATCGGTTCGTTCATCAGTTAAATGGATGCGAATGGTATTATTCAGAAATGCTAACTCGCGCAGCCGTTTGGCCAATATTTCATAATGAAACTGAATATTCTTGAATATTTCTGCACTGGGCTTAAATCGAATTTCAGTACCTCGCTCCGTTGTCTCGCCTACCATCGCTAAAGGGGCAGCAGGCACGCCCAAGTGATAATATTGCTCATAAACCTTGCCATTCATGCGAATAACCAGGTGTAATTCTTCTGATAAGGCATTGACAACGGAAACACCTACCCCGTGTAACCCGCCAGAAATTTTATAAGAATCATTATCGAACTTTCCGCCTGAGTGAAGAACTGTCATGATCACTTCAGCTGCTGAACGCCCCTCTTCCGGATGAATATCCACAGGAATGCCCCGGCCATTATCTTTTACTGAGACAGATTCATCGGCATGGATCGTTACCCAAATGGTATTGCAATGCCCAGCCAGCGCTTCATCTATCGAATTATCGACTAATTCGAATACCATATGGTGTAGTCCAGTACCATCTTCTGTGTCACCAATGTACATACCTGGACGCTTGCGTACCGCATCAAGGCCTTTAAGGACTTTAATTTTAGAAGAATCGTAGCTTTCAGCTGTGTTCATGGTCACCTTTAAGCACTCCTAACTATATTCTATGCCCGCTATATGAGGCTTCATTCTATTCGAACGCGGCTATGGCGGGACTCGTTACATTCCCATGTTCCACGTGAAACACTTTCACCGGTATATTCGGTTTGTCATTGATAAAATGACAAATTGCTTCGCTTTCGATTGCCGTAATGAAAACCTGGGTTTGCTGGCTGGACAAGAGTGAAATCAGTTTCGCTCTGCTGAGCATATCCAATTCAGAAGGCAAGTCATCCACGAGATAAATCAACCCTCTTTTTGTATGCTTCTCTAATAGCATTCCCTGGGCGAGTATCATAGCACAAATCAGCAATTTTTGCTGTCCTCTTGATAGAAAATGTTTCACTGAAACAGCGTTTATTTGAATATCAAGATCGGCACGATGCGGGCCGAATTGGGTATAACCAAAGCGGTATTCATCAGGGTAGCTATTTGCTAAAACAGAGGCATAATCTTGGTTTTCATCCCACCCGGACTGATAGCAGATAGCAAGTTCCGTGATACCCAATAACTGATGCGCAAGCTCATTCAGCAAGGGTGTCAGTAAGCGCACATATTCGCGGCGCAAGCTATCCAGCTCCAGGCCATGCCTGATCAGTTCCTCTGTCCAACCATCCAGTTCTCTTTTTGGCCACTTGTCCTTTAATGCAGCATTTCGCTGTTTGAGTGCCCGTTCAAAATGCCGCCAGCAATGCAAAAAACGCTCAGAGTGGTAAAACAATCCCCAATCCAAATATTTTCTTCTATACACTGGTCCAGATTCAAACAGATGGTGGGATTGAGAGTTAATTAAACGTAATGGTAAAAAAGAAGCAAGCTCGGTAATACTAGTCGCATCCTGCTCTGCAATTCGCAGCCTGGAAGCACCATTGGTACACCGCTCAGCCCCGACCGGAATCTGTCTTCCATCACTAACTATTTGAGCAAACAAGGAAAATTGGCTTGCTGCCTGCCGAATAAGGCGGGCAGCCGTGGCACTTCGAAACGAGCGTCCTAAACCCAAATAATAAATGGCTTCCAACAAACTGGTTTTGCCGCTGCCATTCTGGCCACAAATTATGTTTAAACCATGCTGGCCGGGCTGCAAACTAACCGTCGCTAAGTTTCTAAAATCTGTTATGTGTAATGAAGAAATCGGCATGAAAATGATATATTCCTCTATTCAAAGTATAGCCGGGTACGCCTCATTATTCTTCTTATTGTTAAAATAATAAAGTTATAGCGCTTTGTAAGGATTAAAGAAACAAGGGTTCAGCCGCTGAAGCTATGTAATGCCTTAATGCTTATCCTACAACAGTGCGATAGGCAACGGAGAGAAATGGAGTTTCAAGAGACGTTATTCCCTCAGGATTTGGCCATTTTTGACAAATGATGCTGATTCTACAGAATGGCTGTCCTCCTGAGCACAGCGAAGGATCTTCTTGCGCATTTGGAGATCCTTGCTCAGGATGGCAGTTTTGTGAACCGCTTTTCAAAAATGGTCAAAGTCCGGATTCCGCATGACTGCGGGGAAGACATGTGCGCAATAAAAAGGTAGCCATGCGGGCTCTAAATGCAGCATAGCTACCCTTCATGGATGCCTATAGCCGCATAGGCATCACAACATAAAGGCTCTGATCCCCTTCCATCGGTTCTATTAAAACACCATTATTGGGATCCGTAAAAGCGCAGCGAATGCTTTTTGCTGATATGGAAGACATCACGTCCAAGAGGTAAGCAACATTAAAGCCAATTTCCATGTTACCGCCCTCATAAGCCAGAGAAACGGCTTCTTCTGCCTGTTCATGATCCGAGTTGTTGGCTGTGATACGTAGTTTATTAGGCTCAAACTGAAAACGTACACCGCGGAATTTTTCATTCGAGAGGATGGAAGCTCGCGTCAATGCCTGCTTAATGGCTTCACGATCACCTACCGCTACGGTTGTGCCACGCGGAATCAGACGATTATAGTCAGGATATTGCGCATTAATTAGCTTTGAGGTGAAAATATAATCTGAAGTAACCACGCGAAAACGGCTGTCGCCAATGTGAATGGCAGCATCCTGATCATCATCATTGCCCAGCAGGCGTATCAGTTCCAGCACACTTTTACGTGGCAAAATCACACGTGCTTCAACTTGACCAATAGTTTCATCCTCGATTGTGGTTAAAGCGAGCCGATGACCGTCTGCTGCTACGCACTTGACCGTATTCGTTCCAATATCGAGAAAAGCGCCATTTAAATAGTGGCGCACATCTTGCTGGCCCATGGCAAAATAAGTTTTAGTGAGCAAATTCTTGAGATGATTCTGTTTAATCGTAAAGTGGGTCGGGTAGACACTATCTTCCAGACTGGGAAAATCCTGCGCTGGCAGCGTATTTAGCATAAAGCAGCTTTCACCTGCACGGACCACCAGGTAGTTTTTTTCCAGGGTTAAACGCAGCAATACCGCTTCAGGCAGCGTGCGGCAAATATCAAATAATTTTCGAGCCGAAACCGTAGCGACACCTTCCGCCATCAGGGATTCAATGGGTACAAAGCCAATCAGTTCAATTTCAAGGTCGGTGCCAGTCAAACACAACTTGCCATCCTTGATGGTCAACAATACATTCGAAAGAATAGGCAGGGTCTGTTTTTTTTCGACAACACCACTCACGGCCTGCAGCGGTTTTAAAAGCGCTTCGCGTTGAACAGTAATATCCATAAGTTTTCTCTCTTATGTGGTTAGTATTCTAAGCAAATTGGTATAGTCTTCTTCAATATCTGCATCGGATTGCCTTAATTCGGTAATCATACGGCAAGCATGCAGAACCGTAGTATGATCCCTGCCTCCAAACGCATCCCCAATCTCGGGCAAACTATGGTTTGTCAACTCTTTAGCCAGCGCCATGGCAATCTGGCGCGGTCGGGCCACAGAACGGTTACGGCGCTTCGATAATAAATCCGCCACTTTAATTTTGTAATATTCAGCAACCGTACGCTGGATATTTTCAATCGTCACTAACTTATCCTGCAAAGCCAGCAAATCGCGCAGCGCTTCTTTCACGAATTCCAGCGTGATAGCCTTGCCCGTAAAATGGGCATTGGCAATAATGCGCTTTAAAGCTCCTTCCAGCTCACGTACGTTGGACCGAATACGCTTTGCAACAAAAAAAGCGACTTCGTAAGGAAGATCAATATTCGTCTGCTCCGCTTTGCTCATTAAAATAGCAACGCGTGTTTCAAGTTCGGGCGGTTCAACTGCGACAGTCAATCCCCACCCAAAACGCGATTTCAAGCGTTCTTCTACGCCGTTAATTTCTTTAGGATAGCGGTCGCAGGTCAAAATCACTTGTTGCTGGCTTTCCAGCAGTGCGTTAAAAGTGTGGAAAAATTCTTCTTGAGAGCGGTCTTTACCGGCAAAAAACTGGATATCGTCAATCAGCAGCGCATCCACATTGCGATAATAGCGCTTAAATTCATTCATGGCATTCGTTTGTAATGCCTTTACCATATCCGCCACAAAACGTTCTGAGTGAAGATAAAGCACTTTGGCACGCGCATTGTTCCGTATAATCTGGTTTCCGATTGCATGCATCAGATGGGTTTTGCCCAATCCTACGCCGCCATAAAGAAAGAGGGGGTTGTAAGCGCCCGCCGGATTTTCTGCAACTTGCAGACATGCTGCTTTGGCCAGCTGGTTCGATTTACCTTCCACAAAATTATCAAACGTAAAATTGGGATTCAGATTGCTTTGGTAAATTGTAGTATCGGTATAGGTAAATGCGCCCTTATTGGCAAGCGTTTGCGTTTGTGCGGCCTTAAATGCAGGCTGCTCGGGCGATTTGTGGCCATCAGCGCGTTTGCTGCCTATCTCAAGCAGCACTGCAGGTGGTTGGCTTTCACTAAATTGATTGATTAACTCATTAATTCGCGGCAAAAAGCGCTCAACAATCCAATCCAGGACAAACCGATTCGGCGCAAGGAGTACTAATTTGCCGTCCGCATATTCCGCTTGCAGAGGACGGATCCATGTGTTGAATTGCTGAGAAGGAAACTCACTCTCTAATGAATTCAAACATTTTTCCCAAAGCGACACACTCACTCGTGCGACTCTCCATTTTATCGTTTTTAGTGGACCAGCATAACTACACTATCTGGGCATACAAAACAAGGTGCGGTTATTCTTGCAGCCAGCCAGAATAACCGCGTAGGGATTGAAAATCTGCGAAAATAGTGATTTAAACTTCGCTTCTCTTAAAAAAGAATCCCAGGTATAAGGCAACGAGCGCAATAACAAGGTGCAGAATATTATCTGCTGTATTGAATTGCATCATGATGAAACTCAAATCCCCGTTCCGGGCAAACCCAATGATGGTGACAATAGCGTAAATAATGCCGAAAACCTGAAAATATAACCGGGAGTATTTATGACTCGTTGCAGCCATAATGGCGATAACGCCGCTTATAATATGTACAAGATTGTGCATGGCATTAACTTGAAAATAGCCAAGCAGAAACCCATCCGGTGCCAACGAAGGCAGAAAACCGGCAACGCCTGCAAAAATAAATGCGATACCAAAGATAACAGCAATAATCCTTAACATAAAGACCTCCCTGTGGTTTTTAGCCATCCAATTATAACGTAATTCTGTTGACACGCTACTCTAAAAAAGGATACGCATTCTTAAAATACACATTATAAAGAAGCCTGTTATTTAAATTAGCAATTTAATCCATTTTGAAAATTACGTAACCTTGTGCGCTCCAGAAATTCATATTATGCTCACGTAAAAATTTGCTTATCCAGCGGGTAAATCATGGCTGATAATAAACCACTCATTCTTGTCGATGGCTCCTCCTATTTATATCGCGCATTTCATGCACTCCCTGCGCTCACAAACTCAAAAGGTTTTCCTACCGGCGCAGTGTACGGAATGATCAATATGCTCAAGCGGCTCATTGCCGATTATCAGCCTGAAAACATGGCAGTCGTATTTGATGCAAAAGGAAAAACCTTTCGCGATGAAATATACAAAGAATACAAGGCAACCCGGCAGGAAATGCCCGGAGAATTAGTCGTACAAATTGAGCCCATTCATCGAATTATCACCGCCATGGGCATTCCCCTGATTATGGTGGAGGGCGTAGAAGCTGATGACGTCATTGGCACCCTTGCAGCACAAGCTGCACAGGCTGGGGTACCAACACTTATTTCCACCGGCGACAAAGACCTGGCACAACTGGTTAATGACCATATCACACTGATTAATACCATGACAAACACCACGCTGGATCCAAAGGGAGTGCAGGAAAAATTCGGTGTCCCGCCAGAACGTATAATTGATTATTTAACACTGGTAGGCGATACCTCCGATAATATTCCTGGCGTCCCCCAGGTGGGGCCTAAAACGGCAGCGAAATGGCTTCAAATATATGGATCGCTCGCTAACATTGTTGCAAACGCTGAAAAAATCAGTGGTAAAGTCGGTGACAATTTACGGCAGTCCCTTTCCCAACTGCCGCTTACCCAATCCCTCGTCACCATCAAAATGGATGTCGATTTGCCACTCAGTTTTGCTGATTTAAAAATAAAACCGGCTGACAAATCAGTCCTGATCGATTGTTATAAAGAAATGGAATTTAAAAACTGGTTATCTGAGTTATTGGAGGAACGGAAGGAAAATAACACGGATAAATATAAAAACTACCGCATTATTACAGATGAAAACGCCTTCAATGATTTACTTAAGCAGATCGATCAAGCGCATGAAATCGCTTTCGACACTGAAACAACCAGTCTTGATTATATGAACGCACAATTAGTCGGCCTTTCAATTGCATTTGCCCCTGGCACCGCTTTTTATGTTCCCTTTGGGCATGATTATCCCGGCGCACCCAGACAATTGACAAAAGAACAGGTATTGGGGCAGTTAAAACCCTTGCTTGAAAATCCGCGCATTAAAAAAATCGGCCAGAATCTCAAATATGATATAGAAGTATTAGCCAATGCCGGTATTCAGCTGCAAGGTGCAGCCTATGACACCATGATTGAATCATACGTGCTCGATAGCGCCAGCAATAGCCATAGCATGGATATGCTGGCACTCAAGTACCTGGGTTGGCGTACCATTACGTTTGAAGACATCGCAGGCAAAGGAAGCAAGCAGCTTTGTTTCAACCAGATTGATGTCCAACAGGCGGGCATTTATGCCGCGGAAGACGCCGATGTCACACTTCAGCTGCATCACAAATTATGGCCTCGCATCGCTCAAGAGCCAGGCTTGAAACATATTTTTACTGACATTGAAATGCCGCTCATTCCCGTGCTCGCCGCCATGGAATGTCATGGCGTACTGATTGATCCACAAAAGCTGGAGAAGCAGGGTAAAGAGTTAAAAGCGCGTTTGGCAGAACTCGAAGAAGAAGCTTTTATACTGGCCGGCCAACCTTTTAACCTCAACTCGCCCAAACAACTACAAGAAATTTTATTTGAGCGGCTCAAATTGCCTATTTTACAAAAAACACCCACCGGGCAGGCGTCAACCGCCGATGGTGTTTTGCAGGAATTAGCTCTGGATTTCACTATCGCGCGCACCATTATCGAATACCGGAGCCTGAGTAAGCTTATTTCTACTTACACAAGCCGGCTTATTGAGCAGATCCATCCCAAAACACATCGCATTCATACATCCTATAATCAAACGGGCACAGCGACCGGAAGGCTTTCTTCTTCTGAGCCCAATTTACAGAATATTCCCATACGCACTTCCGAAGGCCGGCGCATTCGTCAGGCTTTTATCGCGCCAGAAGGATACCAACTTATCAGCGCCGACTACTCACAGATTGAACTAAGACTGATGGCGCATATCTCAGAAGATGCAGGGCTATTACACGCATTTAGCCAAAACCTCGATATCCACCAAGCAACCGCAGCAGAAGTTTGGGGCGTGCCGCTTGATCAGGTGACCCAGGAAATGCGCCGTAATGCCAAGGCCATTAATTTTGGACTCATTTACGGCATGTCTGCATTTGGTCTGACCCGCCAGCTTGGCATTGATCGCAAAGCAGCACAGGATTATATAGATCGCTATTTCGCCCGTTATCCCGGCGTTAGAGCCTACATGGATAACACGCGCAAACTGGCCAAAGAAAAGGGCTATGTGCAAACACTCTGGGGCCGCCGGCTTTATTTGCCTGATATTAATGCGAGCCAGATACCGCGGCAAAAAGCTGCTGAACGCACCGCTATTAACGCACCCTTGCAGGGCAGCGCAGCTGACATTATCAAGCTGGCCATGATCCGGATCGATCGGTGGCTGCAGCAAGAAAACATCGATGCCAGAATGATTATGCAAGTACATGACGAGCTGGTTTTCGAAGCAGCAACAGATAGCCTGCCTCAAATGATGGAAGGTATTCGACACCACATGAGCGAAGTGGTTCAATTGCGCGTGCCGCTGCTTGTATCCATCGGCACAGGCGATAACTGGGATGCAGCATCTGCTCATTGAGGCTTGCGTCTCGCATCATGAAATGCCTTTTAATAAAATGAATGGCATGGGATTGTCCAAAATGAATAACTATTCGATAATGTACGAACTACGTGAGCCGGTTTTTCTTGGGCAAAGGCAAACCAACTGACTGAAAGGAATAGATGTACAATAGTCTCTAAAAGCAACAACAGAAGGATAAGCGTATGGACACCATGTTACCTTCACAACCCGAATCATACAGGCCGCTCATCAACCGCAGCTTCAGGCTTTATCGGGCCAGTTTTTCCAAAGTCATCTGGCCGGCGTTGATATTATCCATTGTTATATTCATTCCCAGGCTCATTTCTGTTATCGTTGGCCAGGATATTCTTGCAACGCTGCCGGCTTTTAGTCCTTACCGCTTATGGCAAATCTTAATTAATCTTGTCGCACTCATGCTTTTTATCGCCATCATGTGGCACATGTATTGCGAAGCACGCGGTTTGCACGAACCATTAGTGGAAGATATTGGAAAAGGGATCAGGAAAGCCGTATCAGTGTTCATTGCCACCATCATCCAAAGCGCCATTCTCTTCGGGATTGCCGCGATTATGCTGGGCATACAAATCCTGCTTCATCAATATAATTTACTTTTTGCAAATAATTGGGTGGGTATTATCGCAACTAGCATCGCCTTCATTGGGCAGTTTGTATTGTTATTATATGTCTCTGTGTTATTTATTTTTCTAGTTCCGCTTATTGCAATTGAAGACAAAGGAATACTCGTTGCGCTTGAGCGCAGTGTTTTGCTTGCATGGAACCATTGGTGGCGGGTTTTTTCAGTTCAGCTGACACCCTGGATTTCTTATATCATTCTGCTTTTCCTCATCCGCTTTGGGCTTGGCATCAACATTCATATTTTTTTCTTGCAGGATGTGCCGCATACCATTTGGACTTCGTTATTGCATCTTCTGATTTTTGCCCTCTTTATTCCTTGGGTCGCTGCGTTATTGCTAGTGCAGATAAAAGATCTTGAATTGAGGCACGAATTGGCCCGACATGAACAAAAAGCCTGATACCGCGCCCAAGATCCTCATTGGATTTGATTTCGGCATGAAACGAATCGGTGTCGCCATCGGACAAACCATCACGCAAACTGCGCGTCCACTGGATACCATTCAATCCAAAGAGGGTGAACCTAACTGGGACGCAATTACACATCTCATCAAAAAGTGGCTGCCTGATGCGCTGGTGGTGGGTATTCCACTTAACATGGATGGCACAGATCAAGCTATCACACATCATGCACGGGCATTCGCAAATAAGCTGCATGACCGCTTTAAGCTGCCTGTCTATGAAATGGATGAGCGGCTGACGACTAAAGATGCAAGAGAGCGATTATTTATTCAGGGTGGTTATAAGGCACTTCAAGGTGGACAAGTAGACCGTGTCGCTGCACAATTAATCCTTCAAAACTGGTTTGCAGAAAAACTAAAATAGCTAAAAACAATAATGGATAATTTTATGTCCTCACGACTACTTTATTTCCTCGGCTTTGTAATTATTTGCTTTTTGCTGGCGACAGGATTTTATTTGCAATATGTGGACGGGATTATGCCTTGCCCGTTATGCATGCTGCAGCGCTTTTGCTTTGCGGGCTTGGGCATTCTGTTCTTCATCGGCTTCTTCGTACATGCCAAACCCCTCGCGCGCTACACCATTGATGCTCTCTCCGTTTTAGTTTCACTGCTCGGTATTCTGCTAGCAGGCCGGCAAATCTGGCTGCAGCACTTTTCTACTGCCGAGAACAGTGAATGCGGTGTCAGCCTTCAATATATGGTCCAAGCGCTGCCATTGCATGAAGTTATGCAGAAAATTATTGCAGGCAGCGCTGAATGTACCCAGCGGGGATGGGAATTTTTATATCTCGACATGGCTGAATGGTCGTTAATCTGGTTTATATTTTTTCTACTGCTGTCACTTTACCTGCTGCTAAAAAAGGTAAAATAAAACAGCGCGGTTAGACGTTTCCTTTAAAAAGACCGAGGGACACCGGTACGCTTTTCATTACCAGGACAATGGCGAGAATGGTTCCTGCAACAAGAGCAAAACGTCCCAGAAAAAGCCCTGTCTGCAGCCATTTTTGCAACTTGTACCGCAACGATAGTGGTTTAGGCTCCGCATTACGATAATGGAACCAGTCCTTGCTGTAATAAATTAAAATTTCCGCATCCTTGCTAATCGGCTTAGTGGCATGAAAACAAAGCAATCCGTTTTCTTCATCAAAAATGACCTTTGCATTAGGCTGATCCGAATGGTTATAAAGAGCACCGTTACCAAGCGGCAAGATTCTGTTTTCATCAATACAAAATGCGTAATCAATTAATGCATCCTTTACCTTAGGGAGCAGCAAATACCGGCATTCTTCAATAATCTCATCCGGTTGAATATCCCGGCTGGCAAAAACTCCATAGCCATGAATGAGCAATTTTTTAACATTCGTCTTATTTTGAATCAATGGCATCTCTGATGCGCCTAACAGCATAGTCTACTAATCCTTAGCATGAAAATAAGTTCTACGATAAAATAGATATATTAACTTTTGGTATGTCCATTATCATGCTAAAAAAATACATTGCCTGTCTATGCTCATTTTTCTTGCTGTTTTCCATGACAGCAGCAAGTTATGCAGAGCCGGATGACGGCGTTGGGCAAACCATTCAAATTTATACTCGTTTTCATACCTTCGTGGGGAGACCTTCATGGCTGCTTGTCATCCGCGATGTGGACCACAATCAAAATATACCTTATCTGTTTGACATCGAAAGGGGCACGAATTTCTGGCTCGCCTTTACGCGAGGTAGAAATTACCTCATTACAATATCGAATCTTCAATTTGCGCCCTATAAAGGAATGCCTTATTACAACACAAGAAAGATTAATAACTTTTGTCATTTAGAAAGTAATGGCAGGATTATCCGCGGCGAATCACTTTACATCACGATTAAAGGTAATTTAACGCCTAACACCAACACCTTCACCTGTTATGTCTCACGCTATGCAGACTCCAATTTTACCATCGCATCGCCAAAGGCTGCGGAGTAAGTCTGTGACAATATTGTTTCAAGCTTGCCGATATGCGCGGCTATTTTTGACGCCATTATTCCGTAACACTCGTTTTTCAAGGAGAATTTATGCTATTAAACACCATTCTTGATGCGATAGGAAAGACACCTATCGTTCGCTTTAATCAAATCGGCCGGGATTTGCCATGCGAGTTATACGGAAAATGTGAATTTTTAAATCCAGGCGGCTCCGTCAAAGACAGGATCGCGCTGAAAATGATTGAAGAAGCGGAAAAGGTTGGACGAATCAAACCAGGCGACACCTTAATTGAAGCAACGTCAGGAAATACGGGAATTGGATTTGCCCTAGTAGGGGCGGTGAAAGGATATAAAGTCATTATCACCATGCCGGCCAAAATGAGCCGCGAAAAAGAAGTCGTGCTGGAAGCGCTTGGCGCAAAAATATATCGAACGCCAACGGAAGCAAAATGGAGCGATCCAGATAGCCATCTTTCGTTGGCAAAACGTTTGCAAAAAGAAATCCCTAACTCGCATATTCTGGATCAATACACAAATCCCGATAATCCCGCCGCACATTATGCATTCACGGCGCAAGAAATTTTGGATGACATGGGACATGATTTAGCTATGGTCGTGATGGGTGTAGGAACTGGCGGTACCATCACGGGCGTCGCAAAAAAATTGAAAGAGAAAATACCTGGTATAAAAATTGTTGGCGCCGATCCATACGGCTCCATATTAGGCGGCGGCACAGAAGTATATCCCTATCTTGTGGAGGGAATAGGCTATGATTTTTTCCCTGAGGTCCTCGATAATCATTACGTAGATGAGTATGTCAAAGTACATGACAAAGAATCGTTCGAAACGGCACGACGCCTCATTCGTGAAGAAGGCCTGCTCATTGGCGGATCTTCCGGCACTGCCGTATGGGCCGCATTGCAAGCCGCAAAACAGCTAAAAAAAGGGCAAAAATGTCTTGTGCTTTTGCCGGACAGCATACGTAATTACTTGTCAAAATTTGTTGATGACCATTGGATGCAAGAACATGGGTTGCTTGCAGAAAATGAAAAACAAGAACGGGTGTAACATGAAAAAAAATAAACACAACATTGCTACGCGTGCCATACATGCAGGACAACATCCAGATCCTACAACAGGTGCAATCATGACACCCATTTATGCGACATCCACTTATGTGCAGCAAAGCCCCGGAAAGCATAAAGGATATGAATATTCACGCACTAAAAATCCAACACGCGATGCATATGAACAATGTGTTGCGAGTCTCGAATCAGGAAAGAGAGGGTTTGCTTTCGCATCCGGCATGGCAGGAATAGCAACGATTCTGGAAATATTAAAACCCGGCGATCACGTCATCGTCTGCGACGATGTATACGGGGGAACGTATCGCCTCTTCGAAAAAGTACGCAAGCGCTCCGCCGGGTTGAATGTTTCTTTTGTGGATCTTACGCAGGTGGAAAATATTGAAAAAGCTATCCGCGCTGAAACGCGTATGATTTGGATTGAAACCCCCACGAATCCCATGCTGAAACTGATGGACTTGGAACGCATCGCTACGATCGCAAAAAAACATGGGCTCATTTCCGTCGTTGATAACACTTTTGCAACGCCCGTCATTCAACGTCCACTTGAATATGGTTGTGATATAATCGTGCATTCGGCAACAAAATATTTAAACGGTCATTCAGATATGATCGGCGGAGTCGTAGTCACAGGAGATAATGCAGAACTCGCGGAACAGATTGCGTTCTTGCAAAATTCAGTGGGTGCAATTGCAGGGCCTTTTGACAGCTTTCTTGCCATGCGCGGCTTGAAAACATTGATTGTACGCATGGAGCGACACTGCGAAAATGCACTGGAACTGGCACTGTGGCTGGAAAAACAGCCTAAAATTTCACATGTCATTTACCCTGGCTTGGCTAGTCATCCACAGCATAATCTGGCAAAAAAACAAATGCGCTATTTTGGCGGCATGATTTCTGTTGAATTAAAAGGCAGCTTAAAGGAAACCATCGCCTTTTTGGAACATTGCGAAATATTCGCCCTGGCAGAAAGTCTGGGTGGCGTAGAAAGCCTGATTGAACATCCTGCCATCATGACACATGCAAGTCTGCCAGCAGAACAGCGCCATTCGCTAGGTATAAAAGATAATTTTATCCGGCTATCCGTGGGAATAGAGTCCATTGATGACTTAAAACAGGACCTCGAACAAGCTCTCGATTTTATATGAGGAACACACTATGGATGTACGTCAAAATGAACAACGATTTAAAATGATTATACAATATGCCTATAGTGAAATACCCAAAATTGTGCTTGATTATCTAAATCAAAAATTACCTGACCAGCGCTTTTTTCCCATGTACTGTAGCAAAGCGAATATGCTTCTTAATCAGCTCGGTCTTATTAACGGAAAAAATATAACCTATCAGCAAAAAGTGGAAATGCTGGAGCCTCTGCTGCGCGAGTACGTTATCAATAAAATAGGCGGGGCTCATTTGCAAACTGCATTGGGTGATATCTATCAAGTTGTCAACAGCACCAAGTCTCTCAATTCAACAAATTTTTATCAAACTCCCAACTCTTCGATAAATAAAACTTAAATAAATGTAAAACTGGTAACATCAACGATACAGGAATTAAATTACAATTAATTTACCTCTATACATTCCCATCTGGCAGGTAAAATCTATTTGGCCTGGTTGTTGCGGCGGAATGACAATTTCTACTTTTTCATTGACGGGTAACGAATAAGATATATTCAATTGTAAAAAGGAAACAGTTTCTGCACACGGTGTTGCGTCTTTTCTTATAAAGTGCAGCTTGACTGCTTTACCGGCTGGAATCTGAATATGAGATGGTTCATAAATCCCATCTTTAACTAGCACAGGAATAGGTTTGTCTGCTTCCCCTCGCTTTGCTTTGGGCTTGCTGCCAAAAAACCATACAATGACAAAAATAATCAGCAAAACCGCCGCGCTATTAACGATAATAATATCCATGCTCATTTACTCCGTGGGCGGATTTTTAAAAAACGTAAACGATTTGCGTTAAGCACCACCGTCAATGACGAAAGTGCCATGGCAGCACCCGCCATCATCGGATTCAATAACACGCCGATGAAAGGGTAAAGAACACCCGCAGCAATAGGAATGCCCAGCACATTATATATAAAAGCACCAAACAGATTTTGTTTAATATTCCTAACGGTTGCGCGTGATACTTTGATTGCGTCTGCAACACCATGCAATGATTCGCCCATCAATATTAAATCCGCGCTCTCAATCGCAACATCAGTGCCATCGCCAATCGCAAAACCGACGTCTGACTGTGCAAGCGCCGGCGCGTCGTTGATCCCATCACCTACCATGCCGACTACCTGACTTTTTTCCTGCAAAGAGGCTATTTTTTCAGATTTTTCGGTTGGCAATACTTCCGCGATGACTTCATCAATGCCAACTTGCTGCGCCACATAGCGCGCAGCTGTTGTCTGGTCACCGCTTAACATTACTGTTTTCAAACCCATCGCATGCAACCGTGCAATCACATCACCTGCTTCTGGTTTAATGGTGTCTGCTACAGCAATGATACCCGCCAACTTGCCGTCAACCGCCAGATACATCACTGTTTTCCCCTGTGAAGACAGATTTTCTACCTGGGAAACCAGCTCGGAAAGTGAAACGGATTGCTGGTCCATGAGCTTCCGATTACCCAGCAAGACCTGCTTATTATTAATGGTTCCGCCAATACCATGGCCAGGAAACGCCTTGAATGCGACAGCGGGGTACAACTTAAGCGACTGTGTTTTTGCCGCAGATAAAATAGCTTCTGCCAGTGAATGCTCTGATCCTTGTTCGAGGCTCGCAGCAAAAATTAACAATTCTTTCTCGTCCCACGGCGGCAGCGCAAGGATTTTATTAACGCTCGGTTTACCCGCCGTAATCGTACCTGTTTTATCGAAGACAATCGTTGTCATTTGCCGCGTTTTTTGCAATGCATCGCCGTTACGGATCAGGATACCCATCTCTGCTGCCTTGCCTACACCCGCCATGACAGCAAGCGGCGAGGCAAGTCCGAGCGCACAGGGACAGGCGATAAGCAGCACTGTCGCTGCCGTCACACACATGAATGCAAGCTTGGGAGCAGGACCAAAGTCATACCATGCGGTCGCAGTCAAAATAGCGATAATCACGACTGCGGGGACAAAAAATGAAGCAATGATATCAGCGAGCCTGGCAAGCCTTGGCTTGGTGCTCTGCGCACGATTCACCATTTCAATAATGCGGGAAAGAACTGTATCACTACCAATTCCGGTTGCACGAAAAAGAAAAGTACCCGTTTTATTCAGTGTGCCGCCCACCACTTTATCATCTACCGATTTCTCAACGGGAATCGGCTCACCGGTCAGCATGGATTGATCAATGCTGGAGTGCCCTTCTGTAATGACACCATCGACAGGAATTTTCTCGCCCGGCCGCATGCGAATCAAATCACCTACCACTACCTCTTGCAAATCAACATCAATCTCTTCACCGTCACGAACCACACGCGCTCTTTTAGGGCGTAAATTCAGCAACTTCTGTATCGTTTCTTTTGTTTTACCGCGCGTGCGCATTTCCAATGCGGCCCCAAACTTGATAAAACCGACAATAATCAATGCTGATTCGAAATAGACTTCACGGGTACCTTCAGGCAAAAGCGCGGGGAAAAAAGTGACTGCCATTGAAAAAAACCATGCAACACCTGTTCCCATCGCAATCAGGGTATCCATATTGGCAACATGTGCTGTGAAAGCTTTCCAGGCGGCGAGATAAATATCGCCCGCAGCATAAATGAGAATAAAAAAAGAAATAACGCCAGCCACACCCCAAAATAACTGACCGGAAGACGAGGCAATGGTGGGGATGCCAGGTAAATAACTTAACACCATCAAGATGATACCCACCGCACCTGACACAATCGCTTGATTACGTAAATGCTGGTATTGCTGCTGCTCTATCTCGACGTCTTGAAATTCATCTTGTGATGTTTTTAATTCTTTTGCCTGATAGCCAACATCCACTACTGCCTGGATTAACGCCTCAATATCTGTCGTGCCTTCTACGACAGCGGTTCGACTCGCAAAATTGATATTGACACTTTTGACACCAGGGACGGCACGCAAGGCATTCTCGATTGTTTTTACACATCCGGCACAGGAAATATCGGCTATTTTTAATCTGTATTCCTGCGCTTTTTTCTCTGTTTGCATACCTTGTTCCTCGTTTAAAACCATTTCATTTTTTTAAATAGCAGCAGCAAACCAACGCCGCAAACCACCATTAATGAGAGCGCCCAGAAATAACCGTACTTCCAGTGAAGCTCGGGCATCCATTCAAAATTCATGCCGTAAATACCGGCGATTAACGATAAAGGTAAAAAAATGGCCGCAAAGGCAGTGAGCACCTTCATGGTATTGCTCATGTTTTGCATGAGTGCATTGTCTATCTGGTCGAGCGAACTGTTTAAAATATCTCGTATTGCATCTGCCTCGCTGATAATGACCTGGCTGTGATCAAACAAATTGGCTAAGGAAGCACGACAACGTTCTGATACCACGGTTATCTTGCGCCCCGATATGCGCATTAAAATATCGCGGATAGCAGCTGCATAGCGCTTTATTTTCATCACCTGTTTTTTAATATCAATCACTTCATCATAAATATTTTTATGCGTTTCACGTATACGCAGATCAATCTGGTCTGTTACCAAATCAAATTCAAGCAGCATTTCGGAATAGTCATTAATGGCATTATCCAGCATTAAAAACAGGATAAAACAGGGTGTCTTGGCGTACTTGACCGCTTTTGGATAATTATGCATAAACGATGACAGGGCGGGTATCGGATGTGAGGCCGCTGTAAAGCAGTAATGCTGCGTTAAATGGATGACCACATTTCCAAAATCTACATCGTGGTGAATACGATGAGGCTCGCAGGGCAGCAGGCATTGAATGCGCATTGTCAGTGATTCATCTGAATCATTCAGCTTGGGAAGAAGCTCATCCTCTTCACAAAGTTGAATAACGTCCTCAGGTAATTGCAACCGGACAGATAACTGCCTGAAAGTATCCTTATCATTCAAATCGCAGTGCACCCAGTAGATTTTGTTTTTTTCCTGCCGTGAAATCACTAATTCATCGAGGCGCAATGGTCTGAAGCTATGGTCCGATAAATCGAATTCAATCACGGTGGAAGGAAGCGCAGCCATGCAAGATCCTTAAAGCAAGTGACTGTTCATTGATGTGTAAGCATTAGCCTTCATTATAACAAAAATAAAGCCCGCCAGAATCCCAGGGCCGCGAAACCTATTAAAATGATTCCGCCAGCAATATTGATTTTTTGAATTGTACGTTTCGACAGACGGTGGCGGGTGAAATGCAAAAAACCATTTAAGCCGGCAGCCCAGCTGAATGTGCCCAGTAAAACACCTAAGCCTGCATAAAAAACAGCATGATCGCTGGCATGTGTCATGACGGCAATGGTCATGCTGATTGAAGACCAGAATAGAATCGTATAAGGATTGATCAGGGTTAACAAATAGCCTTCGATTGCATGCCGCCAGGGTGAGCGGATGCGCATGGGCGCCTGTGGCTGGTCATTAAAATAAACCGATTTTAAACGCAATGCCTTATAACCAAACCACGTCAAAAGCAGCGACCCCAAAATACCCACCGCCTTGATAACAAAGGGATGATGCAAAATTTGCAGCACGCCTAATGATAAGAGAACCAAATAGGTCACATCAGCGCAGCAAGCGCCAAACCCCAGAGCCAAGCCAGCGGCGGTGCCAAATTGCAAATTACGCCGAATCATCTCCAGATTAATCGCCCCGATAGGAATTGCTGCACCCCATCCTAAAAACAGCCCTACAATCACCTGATCAAACATGCCTCACCCCGCACCAACTTATTATCCATCTGGCTCACTCCCGCAAACCTGTCACCGCGGGATTCAGCGTGCCACATAGCACCTTGGGAGTAAATTAACATTTCCTGCAGCCTACTTTGCCATTTTTGACAAGATGCTAATTCTACAGAATGGCTGTCATCCTGAGAGTGTTTTTTACTCGAAGGATCTCCCGATGTACAAAAGGAGATCCTTATGCAGTACCCATCCATCTAAAAATAAATAAACTTACACAACCCTTAACCATTGCCATCAAGGTGGCTCTTTATTATACTCCCGCAATCCGCCGAGAGAGCTTAATAGGCGCATGGCAGCCAAATCACTTAGAAAAGTCGTACAACATGAAGCTTACCAAATTGTGTTTTGGCAATTGGCAGGCGTCATTGCATTGGCCTTGCTAGCCTTATTGATCCGTGGCGCTACCAGTGGATTTTCGGTACTGATGGGTGGAATGGCCTACGGTTTGCCCAATCTTCTCTTCGTATGGCGGGTGTTTCGGTTTTCCGGCGCACATCAGATGGCACAATTTCTGGCCGCATTTTTTATGGGCGAGATGATGAAACTGGTGCTGAGCGCTATTTTATTTTTAGTTATTGTTAAATACTTGCCAGTTAGTTTATTATCCACGCTCGTTGGATTTATAGGTGCGATTGTTTCATTCTGGATCGTTTGTATGTGGCATTTTTCTAGACAAGGCAGGCTGAGACGGCAGGGAGTGGAAGGATGAGTGAAATGAGCAATATAACCCCCGGTCAATATATACAACACCATCTTGAGCATTTAACGCTCAACCTTAAAACTTTCAGCATTGATGAAGGTGGCGGCTTTTGGACGCTTAACCTCGATACACTGATCGTGTCCGTTTTTATAGGTGTGCTGATTTTTGGCGGCCTAGGCTATGTGGCAGCCAGGATGACTGAAGTGCCTGGCAAACTGCAAAATATGGTTGAAATTATTATCGATTTTGTTAATAACGCCGTACATGAAATTTTTCACCACAAAAGTACTTTTATTCCAGCTCTTGCCCTGACCATTTTCCTTTGGGTGTTTTTTATGAACGCGATGGATCTGTTGCCAGTCGATTTTCTACCGCGCCTGCTGGGCTTTTTCGGGGTCCCTTACTTTAAAACGGTGCCAACTGCCGACCCTAATGCCACCTTCGCGATGTCCCTCAGCGTATTCGCCTTAATTATCATCTTTAACCTCAGAGCCAAAAAACATCGTCTGCTCAAGGAAATGCTGACCTTTCCATTTGGTCCTTATCTTTTCCCCATTAACTTCGCATTTCGTCTGGTCGAAGAATGCGTTAAGCCTTTATCGCTTGCGCTTCGACTTTTTGGCAACATGTTTGCCGGCGAGCTGATTTTTATTCTGATCGCCATTATGCCCTGGTGGATACAATGGCCTCCTGGCGCAATCTGGGCCATTTTCCATATTCTGGTCATTACGCTACAAGCTTTCTTGTTCATGATGCTGACCATTATTTACCTCAGCATGGCACAGGAAGGGCACTAAATTCGGTACCTGCGCATCTTCCGATGTGCGGGCATCATTCAAGGCAAAGGTTTTACGTTTATATTAATTTGTTGAGAGGAGGTTCCATGGAAATCGTAGGTATTGTGGGTCAAGTACAAGGTTTTAGCGTCCTGGCAGCGGGTCTGCTTATCAGTCTGGCAGCGCTTGGCACCGGCATTGGATTCGGTCTCTTGGGCGGTAAATTCCTTGAAGGCGTCGCTCGTCAGCCTGAATTAGGTCCCATGCTCATGATGCGCATGTTTATTATGGCAGGTCTCGTAGACGCATTTGCCGCTATCTCTATCGTGATGGGCTTATTGCTGTTTTTTGCAACCAACCCCTTCTTGTCAGCGGTTTTGAATGCAGCAAAACCTGCGGTAGGCGGCTAATAACGAGGAAAAACAATGGATATTAATGCCACGATTATCGGCCAATTTATCACCTTCAGTATTCTCGTATGGTTTACCATGCGGTATGTATGGCCGCCGATTACAAAAGCCATGCATGATCGTGAGAAAAAAATTGCTGCGGGTCTGGAAGCGGCAGAGCGAAGCAAGCGTGAGCTCGAGCTGGCAGAGCATAAAGCGTTATCCATTATTCGTGATGCCAAACAACAAGCAACGCACATCATTGAGCAGGCCAATTTGCATTCCTCTCAATTGATAGATGAAGCGAAAGTTCAAGCCAAGCAGGAAAGCCAGCGTATTGTTGAAATGGCACAAAGTGAGATTGATCGTGAAGTCACGCGGGCCAAAGAAGCGTTAAAAACACAGCTCGCAACATTAGCTGTCGCAGGCGCTGAAAAAATTATCCAGCGCAACATTGATCCGTCTTCACATCAGGATTTATTAAATCAATTAGCAGCTGAGATTTGATCATGGCAGACCTTTCGAGCATTGCAAGACCCTATGCTCTCGCCGCGTTTGAATACGCGCGTGATAAACAGCAATTGCCAGCCTGGAAAGCTTTTCTTGAATCGGCAAAGGAAGTAGCGCAAACGCCTTCTGTTGCCAGGCTATTGGAAAATCCTGAAGTCTCCTCAGCCATGCTGTTTGACCTGTTTTCTCACGTGCTGGTATCGCTGCTGGATCAGGAACGGAAGAATTTTTTGCTATTGCTTGCTCAAAATAAACGCTTTATAGTGCTGCCAGATATTGCTGAATCTTTTAATGCATATTATGCAGCCTATGAAAAAACAAGCTCGATCCGGGTCGTCACCGCTGTTGAAGTACACGATGATTTCCGTAAAAAGCTCGAACAAGCCTTAGCAAAACGTATTCAGCGTGAGGTCACGCTGCATTGTGAAATTGACCCCGACCTCTTAGGCGGCGCGGTGATTCACATTGGCGACAGGGTAATCGATGGCTCCATTCGCGGAAAATTAACCCGCCTGTTACAAGACCTGGCGAGTTAAAAAAATGAGAGCCGCAAACATGGTAACATCTGCACTTTCTTTAAGGTAATAACTATGGCTACGCAAGTGAAGCAATTAAGTCCAACGGAAATTAGCGAATTAATCAAAGAACGCATCGTCCATTTTGACCTGAAACCGGAAATCCGGACAGAAGGTACGGTTGTTAGCGTTAAAGATGGTATTGTCCGCCTGTACGGTCTTGCGGACGTGATGCAAGGGGAAATGATTGAATTCCCCGGCCAGACTTATGGCCTTGCGCTTAACCTTGAAAGAGACTCTGTGGGCGCTGTTATTCTCGGCCGCACGGATGAATTGTCAGAAGGCCAGACTGCCAAATGCACCGGGCGCATTCTGGAAGTGCCTGTAGGCGAAGCTTTATTGGGCCGCGTTGTTGACGCGCTGGGCAACCCCATTGATGACAAAGGTCCAATCCAAACGGACAAGAGTTCCCCTGTAGAAAAAGTGGCGCCCGGCGTCATTTTCCGGCAACCCGTTTCTCAGCCTTTGCAAACAGGCTTAAAAGCGATTGACTCAATGGTACCCATCGGACGCGGACAGCGCGAGCTTATCATTGGTGACCGTCAGACAGGTAAAACTGCCATTGCCATTGATACCATCATCAATCAGCGTGATACCGGCGTGAAATGTATTTATGTTGCCATCGGTCAAAAAGCATCCTCCGTCGCAGCAGTTGTCCGTAAGCTGGAAGAATTTGATGCACTAAAACATACCGTTGTTGTCGCTGCAACAGCTGCTGATCCAGCCGCCATGCAATATATTGCAGCCTATGCGGGTTGTGCTATGGGCGAATACTTCCGCGATAAAGGCGAAGATGCGCTTATCATTTATGATGATCTCACCAAACATGCCTGGGCTTATCGCCAAATTTCATTGCTGTTGCGCCGTCCACCGGGCCGTGAAGCGTATCCTGGCGACATTTTCTATTTACATTCACGCTTATTGGAACGCGCCGCTCGCGTCAGTGCAGAATATGTAGAGAAATTAACGGATGGAAAAGTGAAAGGCAAAACAGGATCACTGACCGCCCTGCCTGTGATTGAAACACAAGCAGGCGACGTATCCGCGTTCGTACCAACCAACGTTATTTCCATCACTGATGGTCAGATCTTCCTTGAAACCGATTTATTCAATGCCGGCATACGCCCTGCAATCAATGCGGGTTTATCCGTGTCTCGTGTAGGTGGTGCGGCGCAAACCAAGATCATGAAAAAACTGGCGGGCGGTATTCGTATCGGACAAGCCCAATATCGCGAATTGGCAGCCTTTTCCCAGTTCTTGTCAGATCTTGATGAAGCCACCCGCAAGCAGTTGGAACGCGGTCAGCGCATTACCGAAGTCATGAAACAGAAACAATACATCCCGCTGTCCGTTGCAGAGCAGGCCACGATTTTGTTTGCTGTTGATCAAGGCTATCTGGATGATGTACCCGTCAATCGTACGGCTATTTTTGAACAAGAGTTGAATAGCTACTTAAATACAAATTACCGTGATTTTGTGGAACGGCTTAACAAGACTGGCGATTACAATGATGAAGTCGTTGCGACCCTGCGGTCCATTCTTGAATCATTTAAAGCTAATCAGTCATGGGATTAAATAATTAAAGCAAGTTGAGGAAGGCAGTATGGCCATTGCTAAAGAGATACGCCTCAAGATCCATAGCATCAAGAATACGCAGAAAATTACAAAAGCGATGGAAATGGTGGCGGCCAGCAAAATGCGTAAAACACAAGATCGCATGCAGCGCGCTATTCCTTATGCAAAAAAAATCCTGAATGTGATCAGTCACGTGGCACAAGCCAATTCTGAATACCGGCATCCGTTTATGGAGCACCGCGACATCAAGCGTGCTGGCTACATCATCATCACAACCGACCGAGGCCTTTGCGGTGGATTAAACAATAATCTGCTCAAAGCCACGCTTAGGGCCATCAAAGAAAATATAGATAACGGTATTGAGGCAGAACTTTGTCTGATCGGTAACAAGGCCATGGCGTTTTTCAAGCGCATTGGAGGCAATGTGGTTGCACATAAAGGCAACTTAGGTGACACACCCAGCCTCGCTGACCTAATTGGCATCATCAAGGTAATGCTCGACGCTTATCTCGAACAGCGTATAGATGCGCTGTATCTCTGCTCCAACGAGTTTGTTACCACCATGCGGCAGGAACCTAGAATACAGCAGGTTTTACCCTTGATTCCTGCTGAAGATACAGAATTACAGCATCACTGGGATTATATCTATGAGCCCGATAGTGCGCCTGAATTGCTGGAAAAATTGCTGACACGCTACATTGAGTCGCAGGTTTACCGCGCTGTCATTGAAAATATTGCTTCCGAACAGGCTGCGCGTATGTTGGCCATGCGAAACGCAACAGACAATGCGGGCGAATTAATTTCAAGCTTGCAGCTTGCGTACAACAAGGCGCGTCAGGCAGCAATTACACGCGAACTTTCCGAGATTGTTGCTGGCGCATCTGTCATTTGATGGCCATCTTCAGGAAGTTGCGTTGAAAAATGGATAAAAAAGGGCAGGTCGCGAGAAGGTTAAGTTATATGAGGTCAAGCAAATGAATCAAAGCAAACAAGGCAAAATTGTAGAAATCATCGGCGCAGTCGTTGACGTTGAGTTTTCGCATCAGGATGTGCCCCGCATTTACGATGCGTTAAAAGTAGAAGATAAAAATCTGGTGCTGGAAGTTCAGCAGCAGATTGGCGATGGCGTTGTCCGCACTATTGCGCTGGGATCCACAGACGGTGTACGCCGTGGACTTCAGGTGATTAACACGGGTAATCCTATTATGGTGCCCGTAGGAAAGCCTACACTGGGACGCATCATGAATGTATTGGGTGAAACCATTGACGAAAAAGGGCCGGTAGAAACCGATCAATTCTTACCTATCCATCGCCCAGCGCCTACTTTTGCTGAACAAGCGCCTACACAAGAGTTACTTGAAACCGGGATCAAGGTCATTGACCTCATTTGTCCTTTTGCCAAAGGCGGTAAAGTCGGTCTCTTTGGTGGTGCAGGCGTAGGCAAGACCGTCAACATGATGGAACTCATCAATAATATTGCCAAAGAACATGAAGGGTTGTCCGTATTCACCGGCGTAGGCGAGCGTACTCGCGAAGGCAACGATTTTTATCTGGAAATGAAAGAATCTCAGGTACTTGATAAAGTTGCATTGGTCTATGGTCAGATGAATGAACCTCCAGGCAACCGTTTGCGTGTTGCGTTAACAGGCTTGACTATCGCAGAAAGTTTTCGTGATGAAGGCAAAGATGTGTTGCTCTTCATTGACAATATCTTCCGTTACACACTTTCCGGTGTAGAAGTGTCCGCACTGCTTGGACGTATTCCTTCCGCTGTAGGGTATCAGCCAACACTTGCTGAAGAAATGGGTGTACTACAGGAGCGTATTACTTCTACCAAAACTGGCTCTATTACCTCGGTGCAAGCAGTTTACGTACCGGCGGATGACTTGACTGACCCGTCACCTGCCACCACCTTCGCGCATTTAGATGCAACAGTCGTATTGTCCCGTCAGATTGCTGAGCTCGGTATTTATCCTGCCATTGATCCGCTGGATTCCACCAGCCGGCAGCTTGATCCGCTCATTGTCGGTCAGGAGCATTATGACGTCGCGCTACAGGTACAAAAAACCTTGCAGCGTTATAAAGAACTCAAAGACATTATCGCCATTCTCGGCATGGATGAATTATCTGAAGAAGACAAGCAGATTGTTAACCGCGCGCGCAGAATTCAGCGCTTCCTGTCACAGCCGTTCTTTGTCGCCGAAGTCTTCACCGGCACAAAAGGCCGCTATGTTTCCATCAAGGAAACCATTCGTGGCTTTAAAGGCATCTTAAACGGCGAATATGATCATTTGCCTGAGCAAGCCTTTTATATGGTTGGAACCATTGATGAAGCAGTGGAGAAAGCTAAAACATTATGACCAAATCTACTCTTCGATTAGATATCGTGAGTGCTGAAAAAGAGATTTTCTCTGGCGAAGCTGAAATGGTGTTTGTTACCGGCGAGCTGGGTGAATTGGGCATCGCGCCAGGCCACTCGCAATTACTCACGACATTAAGGCCCGGCTATGTACGTACCATCCTGCCTAATAAGGAAGAAGAAGTCTTTTTTATTTCTGGCGGCATGCTTGAGGTACAGCCTTACATTGTTTCCGTTCTTGCCGATACCGCCATGCGCGCTGCTGATATCGATGAAGCGGCCGCACTGCAGGCAAAAGAGCAGGCAGAAAAAGCGCTGGCCGGCAAGATTTCTGCTATCGATCTCGCTAAAGCAACGGCTGAATTAGCTGAGATCAGCGCACAAATCCGGGCTATTCAACGCCTGAAAAAACGAGCCAGAGGCGAGCGGGCATAAAACTCGGGCACAAAAGCGACCGAGTTTGCTTCAATGTTTATATCGCTTCGCGGGAATGACGCTCTCACTACGTCTTTGCGCTATCATGCGATTAAGAGACAAGATAGATAAGGAGTTATCTTATGGTCGAAGCGGTTAGTAATCGTTCCAACCCCAAACGATTTGCCCATCCTCATGTTCATTATACAGTTTGCGATAGCCTCATGCGGTATGCAGAATTTCTCGGCTTCGGCGAAATTCATACCAAGATAGACGAAAAAACCGGATTAAAAGCCATTATCGCTATCCATAACCTCAATCGTGGACCGGCTATTGGCGGCTGTCGGATGATTACGTATAAAACAGTCGATAAAGCATACGAAGATGCCATGCGACTTGCACACATGATGAGCTTTAAAGCGGCGATTAATAATCTTTCTCATGGCGGCGCTAAAGCGGTATTAATCAAACCCAAAGTTATCAAAGATCGCGAAGCTTATTTCGAAAAATTTGGAGAATTTGTCAATGACTTGGGCGGTCGTTACATTACCGCGGTCGATAGCGGTACTAGCCCGCAGGAAATGGACATCATTGCCAGGCGCACGCCTTTTGTCACCTGCACCACTAAATCGGGTGCTGAGAGCGATCCTTCTCCCCTGACTGCGTTAGGTGTACGCCGCGGAATACAAGCTGCGGTGAAATTCAAATTAAACCGTGACTCTCTCGAAGGTATCCATGTTGTCATTCAGGGCGCAGGACATGTGGGATATCATCTGGCTCAAGAATTGCATAAGCTGGGGGCGAAACTGACCATTGCTGATGTTAATCTAAAAGCCCTTCAACGCTGTATCGATGAATTGAATGTTAATGTATGCCATCCCGATGAAGTTTACAGCCTTGAAGCCGATGTATTTGCCCCTTGTGCGCTGGGTTCAATCCTGAATCTCAATACGATTAATCAGCTAAAAGCAAAAATTATTGCGGGCTCCGCTAACAATCAGCTTGCTCATCACCACTATGGTGCGCTGCTGCATGAACGCGGCATTTTGTACGCGCCCGATTTTCTCATTAATGCAGGCGGTCTCATTCATGTGGCTGTCATTTACGATCATGGCGATCTGAAGAAATCCATGGAACAAATCAATAATATTTATAATACGGTATATGATATTTTTGAGCGCTCCGCCCATGAAAATCGCGCTACCAATGAAATAGCGGAAAAAATTGCGCGGGATCGTTTGCGGTGATTCGGTGAATGTCATCAGAACTTAATAAATGCCCTTGCGGCTTAAATAAAAATTATAATGAATGCTGTGGCCGTTTCATTAACGGCGATCAATACCCATCCACGCCTGAGGAATTGATGCGCTCGCGTTACACAGCCTATACGCAAGCGAATATAGACTATATTCAGCAAACCATGAAACTGCCCGCTGCTAATCTTTTCGATGCCGAGAAAGTGCGGCAATGGGCCACAGAAATAAAATGGATAGGCTTAAAAGTGATTGCCTCTTCCTGTGATAAAACGAAGGGGATTGTTGAATTTGTCGCTTCTTTTTCTTATCACGATCAATTACAACAAATGCACGAACACAGCGAATTCCGGCTTGAAGAAGGAAAATGGTTTTATGTAGACGGGAAGATCTTGCCTTCCCATCCAACCACCGCTACCGTATCTAAAATTGGCCGAAATGAAACTTGCCCTTGCGGCAGCGGTAAAAAATTCAAGAAATGCTGCGGTATTTAATCAGCGCTTAATTACCATTTGGCTCTTGGCATCTTGTTTAGGGTTATCATGGCCACCCAATGCCGCATTTGGCTGATACATAACAAAAGGATACATTGACAACACTGAAGTGGATGCTTTCGAGGCTTTTAATGATGAAAAATGCTTTTCAACGATCGCCATTACTTTGATTTTATATAAATGGGAAGGCATCATTCTGTTGACTTTATTCGCTTCATTCCAGATTAAAGTCAAGAAAGGTCTTTTTTCGCTCGCGTTCGAAAAATACCGCTCATAGTATGGCAAATCAGTTTCCACTTTATCCAGGCATTCTTTTAAAGCACGACCGTTTTCCTCACTCACGATATTCGCGTGCCATAGCTTCGCATGCCGCTCAAGCTCGGCCGCGTTTTTCGCTATAAAAAGTAAAATAACTCTATGCTTTTCAAGAAAAGCTTCCAACAGTTTGCCGTGGCCCTGCGTTAGATTGAGAATTGCGTTTTGATACTGCATTTTAATGCTAGCAAGCGTTTGTTCGAACTCGGAGAGGCTTTGATACTGCCTATTTCGATGGGTATAAAAATTCGCCGGCACACGGCCCATTTCCTTCTCAGTAAGAGCATCTAAAGCCTCATGCGTGAATGCCAAATCAAATGAAGCACTTAAATCCGAGAACCGTTTATTCTCGTTAGCCAGCTTCATGATAATTTCGCTCTTGAAAAAAGGCGCTGCAAAAAAATCAGCGTATTCGTATAAAAAACGGACTACATCCTGAATAGAATTAATCGCCCTTGCCTTCATGATATTACCCTCGTTTTGGTTAGTCTTATATTTTGTTGTCTGATACTACCTGAAAGCTTATTTTTTATCCATGTCCTCCTGTATCGCTTTAGCTGCCACCACGCCATCTGCCATGGCGGTGGTCACACAGGGGTGCATACGATTCGCCACTTCACCTATGGCATAGATCCCAGCAACCGGCGTACGGCAATACATATCGGTAGCGATGAAACCGCGATCATCTCGTAAAACAGACTCAAGTGATAAGAGGCAGGAAGGAAAATTGGCTTCCCAGCCATATAAGACAATAATGACGTCATAACGCCTGGTTTCGCCCTGGTGAGTAATTGTTTTAGCAGCCTGGTCTACATCATAGGGAAATAGATAAACATCTTCCGGATGGACTAACCCCCATAAACTTTTACGGGCACGTATGGTTCGAGTATAAACATGACAAGCTGTTGGTTTTTGCTGTTGGATTAAATCATAATTCTCAGCCGCATTATCACCGCCGCCCAAAATAGCAACGCGTTTATTTGCAAAATCAAAATCGAAAATACGCTGGCCTGGGCCGATGATAGTATCCGCAGATTCAGAAAAATAATCGCGACATGGTTTCACACCGGTTGCAATCACTACATTATATGCGTCAATGACTTTATCGCTGAGCTGCACAGTAAAACCTGTCGATAAAGATTGAATGTGAGTAGGCGTTTGATTAAAAAAAACAGGTATATTCATCCATTCAATGTGCTGTTGAATATGTTTGGCATACTCACGCCCAGTAAGATGCATTACACCAAGCATCCAATTATTTTGATAAGGACTGGATGCCTGTAAGCCGCCCAATCGGTCGCTTTGTTCAACAATGATCGCTTTATAACCCAGCATGCTGAGCCATAAAGCACACTGGCAGCCTGCCGGCCCGCCGCCTATAATCACTGCAGCATTCATACGCCTCACCCTTTGCTTCTATCGTAAAAAATGGATCGAAATAATTTTTTGATTATCGCTTCCCACCGAACAGAGGGCAATCATGCCGATGGGCATACGGATAATCGTATAAATCATGCCGCTTGCGGCCGAGTTTTATAAAACCAGGTATAAATAAGAATAGTTTATTATAATAGGCGAAGCGTACTTGACGATAGGATCAGAAAAAGCGACATTCTAACTTTTGGAAAACAGCCACGGAGGGAACATGCGTCTATTCTTGCCAATCATTGCTAGCGTACTCAGTGCGTTCACCATAACGGCTTATGCTGAAACCGCTCCGGCTGCTAATGCATTTACCATGAACACCACTGCTTTTCTTGATAAAGGCTTATTGCCTGTTTTGTATACTTGTGATGGTAAAGATAAATCGCCCGAACTTAGCTGGACAGGTGTCCCCGCAAAAACAACCAGTCTGGCCCTGATCGTTGATGACATGGACGCGCCAACTCCTCCTTTTTATCATTGGGTGCTGTATAACATCCCCAACACTGTTACCATGCTGCCTGAAGGCGTCAGCAAACTACCGGCTGGGGTCATGACAGGCAAAAACAGCTGGGGAACCGAAGAATACAAAGGGCCTTGTCCGCCCAAAGGTACTTCTCACACTTATGTCTTTACCTTATACGCCCTTGATACTAAGCTCAATCTTCCGGCGGGAGCAGAAGCTAAAAAAGTGATTGAAGCCATGCAAAATCATATCATTGAGAAAGTCACTTTAACCGCTGTCTACAGCCGCTGGCTCACATGAAAAAAATTTTTTGTCTTGGCGGTGCAACAATCGATCATAAACTCAAGTCCTCCGCCTCTTATCTTCTTGGTACATCCAATCCCGTTTCATCCATCACGACATTTGGCGGTGTCGCCCGCAATATTGCAGAGAACCTTGGGCGTTGGTCAAAAGAAATTCATTTGCAATGCGCTGTAGGAAATGACAGAGATGGGCGGCAACTGCTAGCGCATATGCAATCCTTGGGTGTAGATACGGACGGCAGTTTGGTATTGGAAAATGCATCAACCGCGCACTATTATGCTGCACTTGCACCCGATGGCGAGCTTTTTATCGCGTTAGCCGATATGGAAATTTATAACCAGGTACAGCTCGATTCTTTTACTCCTGCATGGGAACGTTGGACGAAGAATAGCCTTATCTTTATTGACACCAACTTGCCTGTGACTATCATTGATGAAGTTATTCAGCGATGCCGTCATCGGCAACTACCTCTTTGCATTGATCCAGTGTCTGTCGCTAAAGCCGGCAAACTGGCCGCATTGGAACTGGAAGGAGTTTTTCTCATCAAACCCAATCAGCTGGAAGCAGGTGCATTAACGGACATGGAAGTTGATTCAGTTAGAAAGTGTATCCATGCGGGCTGCCGTCTGTTGGATAAAGGAGTCAAAAATGTTGTCATCAGTCTGGGCAAGGCAGGCTGGGTTATCGTCAATGAATATCAACAGCAGCATTTTGAAGGCATTGAGTTATGCGATATTCACGATGTAAATGGGGCGGGTGATGCATTTATCGCAGGGATTTTATATGGATTACAGCAGCAGGCAAATTTAGAAGAAGCTTGTTATCTTGGTGCTTCTGCAGCAACATTAACGCTTAAATCTTGCAGTAGCGTCGCTCAAGGTATAACGGCGAAGCATCTGAAATCATTGCATGGATCACCTGTATAACCCACACCTTATTCATGTATAAATAAAAAATAAACCAAGGACATCAACATGCAACAGTTTTTCGAATATTCAACAGAAGTCAGAGAAGCCATGCAGGCAAAAAAACCCGTGCTGGCGCTTGAATCCACTTTGATTACCCATGGCTTACCTTTCCCGCAAAATATTGAAACGGCCATGGTTGTCGAGCAAATTGCGAGAGATCATGATGTTACACCTGCTACCATTGCCATCATGCAAGGCAAGGTCAAAATTGGTTTATCATCTTCCGAACTTGAAACACTAGTGTATGACAGCCAGCGAGTCAAAGCGAGCCAACGGGATATACCTTATGTTTTAAGCATGGGATTAAACGCCGGAACAACTGTCGCTTCTACTTTGTTTTGTGCGCATCATGCAGGTATCAAAATTTTTGCAACTGGCGGTATTGGCGGCGTACACCGAGGTGACGATCAGGATATTTCTGCCGATTTAATTGAATTATCACGCACACCGCTCGCATTGGTTTGTGCGGGTGCAAAAGCCATACTGGACTTATCCAAGACAATGGAACTCATGGAAACGCTCAGCATTCCTGTCGTAGGATATCGCACAGAATATTTACCTGCCTTTTACTCTTCAACCTCACCCTATAGCTTGCCCATAAAAGTTGACGACCTGGCGGCGCTGGTAAAATTACTTCAAGCTCACTGGCAGCTTAATTTATCAGCGGGCATGTTGATCGCCAACCCCATTCCCGTTGAAGATGAAATTCCTGCGGAAATAATTGAACCTGTCATATCTGCCGCGCTTAAAAAGGCTGAGCAGCAACATATCAGAGGAAAAGCCATTACCCCGTTTCTTTTAAATGAAGTAAGGCTTGCGACACAAGGGCAAAGCTTGCAGACCAACATTCAATTAATCAAAAATAACGTGAAACTAGGCGCGGAGCTTGCCAAGGCATTAGGAAATTTGAATTAAGACGTTGAGAGAAAATATCATGGCGCTGCATGAAGCAAAAAACATGAATACAATGCCTTCGTTTGAGAAAAGCCCTGCAAGCTTCTCATTTTTAAACTCCCTACAAAAAGAAAGCTATCATCGCGATGGCTACCTTGTATTACCTCAATTTATTAATGAGACCATTTGTCGGCTGCTCATTGATAGAGCAAACATGCTGATTGCGAATTTTGACGCAAGCAGTATAAAAGTCATTTTTTCCACCCAAGACAGGCGCCATACCAAAAACCAATATTTTCTTGAATCAGGCGATAAAATTCACTTTTTTTTGGAAGAAAACGCTGTCAACGCACAAGGTGAATTAAATACAGACAAATTATATTCTATTAATAAAATCGGGCATGCTTTGCATGATGTGGATCCTGTCTTTAATTGCTTTAGTCGCATGCATAAAATTGCCTGCCTTATTCATGATCTGGCTATCGCAGATCCTTTGCTCGTTCAATCCATGTATATTTGCAAACAGCCTTTCATGGGCGGAGAAGTAAACTGTCATCAGGATAATACTTTTTTATATGTGAAAGAACAGCCTATTACGGGGCTGTGGTTCGCGCTTGAGGATGCAAATAGAGAAAATGGTTGTCTATGGGCTATCCCGGGAGGCCATCGAATACCGCTTAAATCCAGAATGTTACGAGATAAACATCATCAAATTTGTTATGAAACTTATGACCATACGCCCTGGCCCCTGGAGGAAATGGTTCCGCTTGAAGTTTCGCGCGGCAGTGCGATTGTGTTGCACGGCCTTTTGCCACACATGAGCAAGCAGAACCTATCGTCTCGATCAAGACATGCTTATACGCTGCATGTCATGTCCGGGCAGCACGAATATGCAGCGGAAAATTGGCTGCAACGGCCAGCTGACATGCCTTTCAGAGGTTTTTGGTAGGAAAATATTTTAGTAGGGCGTTATTGCAACGAATAAATCGCATTTCGACTCGTGAATATTTCATCGACCTCAGACGCTAACGCTTTGGATAAAGGATACATTATCTCGACGGGATCAATTCTTGTTATTTCTTTTTCTACATCCTCACCTTCTATGAAAGGACGATAACGGTTTGGCTTGCCATGCCGGCTACGAATAAAAATATTCGCCCTTACATCATTTCTCTCATCAATCTGCCGGCAGGAAGGATCAAATAAAACATCGATAGAAACCGCGGGGTTTTTAGCAAAAATGCGTAAATAAGCATGGCTCATGCTGGACAAATTAGGACCTGAAGCCATAACAGAAATATAATAATTTTTTAATTCTTTTTTATGATGAGCAAGAAGATAAGCCAAAGCTAGAATAACAAATTCACCGCAATTTCCAATTTCACTTTTTTCGATGTGTCTCTTCTTTATCTCGATTGCCAAAGGGTCGCTAAAGCCAAGATGATTTGCCAAATCACTCGCGTGAATTTCATGATAGCCATAAATCGACTTGATAGATTGGAAAATATCCATCCGCATATTGCTAACAGTATCATCTATAAAAACGACATCTTCGATCGGCGTGGTAGGTAAAGTAGCAGAGCTTTTAATAACGGTATGCGCATATTGATGCGCTTTTTTCAATATACTAATTAGCCTGTCTTTTTCTACATTATTTATAAAAAGTTTTCTGAAAAACATAGTGATTTCTTTTCGGAATTATCTAATTAACTTGCTCCTATTTTACCCTTCTCAGACTTAAACCAATCTTAAGGCAAGAATGCATTAATAAACTAAATATATTATGAAATCAAAAGCCTAATTTAAAATCTATTCTATAAAGTAAATAGACAGAAAAATATTTGGTTATAATAGGCAAATAAAGCCGAAGGAGGGCAAGCCATGAAAAAAAATATCAACCATTTAATTACCATTGCGGTCACAATCCTGCTGTCATGTATGATGAGCCAAGTTTGGGCAGCGCAATCTAAAAATAAAATGATCGTTAAAGGCAAATTACCGCAAGGGATCGTCATTAAAAACAATCAGATAACGCTGAAAAAAGGTTATTATTTTGAAAAAGTGTCAAAAAGCCGCGTGAATATCATGGCACGCACGCGAGGAGGCACAGGAATCACCGGTTCATTTGATTGCACATGCAACGGGGAAAGTGGCGGCTGTGACGTTATCACAACACCGACCAGCGTCTCTTGCGCCACATCCACTTGTAAGTCAAGTTGCTATATGATCACCACGATCCCTGGCAGTCAGGTGCATGGGTATTTATATATGAATAAATAAATATAAGACGCCACTTCGCAAACGAAGCAACCCAGGGATTTTCGGGCGCTGATTGTGGGGAAACATTGTAATGACATCTCATAAACTGGACATTGGTCATTTTAAAAAATACTCGATGATGCTGTCATCCTTCGCTACGGTCAGGATGACAGCATTGGGAACGATATTAACTCACCAGATATTTATCGAACCAATTAATAGCAAGCCGCGCAACATCACTCAGCTTGCCTGGCTCTTCAAACAAATGCGTAGCACCTGGAACAATCTCGATTTTTTTTATTCCAGGTAATTTTTCATATGCTTTTTCATTTAATTCAATAACAGGCTCATCATTGCCCCCAACAATAAGCAAGGTGGCAGCTTTTACTCGTTTCAATGCCTCACCAGCAAGATCAGGCCGGCCACCGCGTGATACAACTGCTTTCACAAGATCTTGCTCCTGTGCAGCTGCAACTAAAGCAGCGCCACCGCCTGTGCTAGCTCCAAAATACCCAATGGGTAATTTATTGAGAATAGGGTTCGTTAGGATCCAATTTGTCGCCGCCAAGAGCCGTGCTGACAGGAAATTGATATCAAATCGATATTCCATGGTTCTATTATCGATTTCTTCTTCTTGATGCGTTAAAAGATCAAATAATAATGTTGCGAATTTCGCTTCTTGTAATTCCTTAGCAATAAACTGATTGCGTTGGCTAAAACGGCTACTACCACTGCCGTGGGCAAAAATAACCATGCCACGAACGCCGCTCGGAATATGCAATAATCCATCGAGGTGCACATCTTCGCAGGGAATGATAACAGGATGTTCCGTATCAATTTCAAATTCCAGCATCATATTTTATTCCCGTTTTTTTTAAGTTGCTTTGCCTCTTTTAAAAGAGTATACACTTCTTCATCTTCTGTCTGCGAAAAATCTTCATACCATGCACCCACGGCATATAAGCTGGATGGTTTTAAGGGGCAATACAATTCATCCACCATAAGTTGTAATTTTTCGCACAGCGAAGGATCGGCGACAGGTACAGCAAGAATAATTTTTTTAGGCTTCTGTTGTTTAAGAGCATTAATCGCAGCACGAACAGTGGCACCGGTTGCAATTCCATCATCAACCAGAATAATGATTTTTTCTTTAAGAGAGGGGAATGGCTGGCTGCCTCGATATGCCGCATTACGACGATTCAATTCCTGCTTTTCCTCCGCAATCACTGCCTGTATCGCAGACTCGGGGATTTGCAGGTGCTCCACGATATCTTCGTTAAATACAGCTGTGCCTCCCGTTGCAATGGCACCCATCGCCAGCTCACTGTGTCCTGGTACACCCAGCTTTCGCACAATAAAAACGTCGAGCGGTGCCTGTAGTGCTTTAGCAATTTCAAATGCAACCGGCACGCCTCCGCGCGGCAAAGCAAGCACAATAACATCATCCTGGCCAGCATAAGCACTTAAGGCCCTCGCCAATATTTTTCCTGCTTCTTTGCGATTACGATACCTTTCCATAATATTAAAATTCTGGGCCATAAACATAGAATGGTCAAATACATACGGACTCTCTCTATTAGAATCACTATGTTACAGCTAACTCAGCCTATCAAGAGCAGGGATATGCTTGCAGAAGAAAAATATGGTAGATTAGTATTAGCCTCAAAGGATATTGGGTTAGATTTAGATCTAAATTTAAACAAGGAGAGAGTTTATGGCTTACACAAGGCATGAAGCCGCAGCACATGAGACTATGATAATCGTTGGCGGCTGGTCAATGGTTATCTTTGCGATCTTGTTTGTGGGCATCACTTTATTAATTGATAACTTGGCTCAAGCCCAAACCATGCTGTATGGTATGGAACAGCACAATTTATTTAAAGTGGCTGCCGGCTCTGAAACCATTCGCACATTACTCGTTATTTATGCGCTTCTTCCCTTATTATTAATTCCCGGTTCTGTAGGTACATTTTATGCCTTCATTGAACCTCACGAAGCCAATATGCGATGCGGTATGTATTTTGCAACAGCAGGCGCACTTGCGTTAACCATCAGTTTGATGATGCTACCCAGTATCAACTGGCATCTGGTGACTTATATTCAAGCTAAAACTGGCGAATCTCAATCAAACCTTATCATCATGCTGCAATCTTTGCACAGTTATTTAGGTGTTTTCGTCGGCGATTTGGTGGGCTTTGGTTGCCTTCTCATCTGGTTCTTCATTACCAGCTTTGTCATGCTGCGCACTACGGTAATGCCCCATGCAGTCGGCGTTATACAACTTATCATTGCTATTATTGCCACACTCATCCTTGCCTTGCGTTACAGCGGCCTTATTCCGGATGTGCACATTAACGTTCAAGCCCCTGGTATCATCGCGCTCTGGATATTTATAACGGGAATTGGTCTGATCTCACTGCGTAAATAAAGCCTGTCATTCTCTTTACTGTTTTAAAAACCCTTGCTGAATCAGCAAGGGTTTTTTATGAAACTCATAACAAATCAAATTTATTAAAATAAGATGGTTAATTTCTTTAAAGATATAAATCCATTATTTCCCTATACAGAAGTTAGAAAATATGCGTCCCAACAAATCATCCGGGGTAAATTCGCCCGTTATTTCACTTAGTGCAAGCTGGGCCAAGCGTAAATCTTCTGCAGCAAGCTCACACGACCTAAATACTTTCATTTGCGTTATACTGGCTTGAACAAGCGCAAAAGCCCTTGCTAATACGTCAAGATGGCGTCTTCGCGCAAGGAAAATTCCCTCGGTCGTATCAGTGAAGCCAACCAAAGATTTAATATGCTTTTTGAGCAACGCAATTCCGTCCCCTGTTTTTGCCGACAGCGCAATAGTGGCATTTTCATTCTCATTTTTGATAGAAGGCTGAGACTGGATCAGGTCAATTTTATTATGAATAAAAATGACTGGACGAGAAGCAATAATATCTGGCAATCCTTCTATGGAAGCGGATTTGCTCGCATCCAGCACGTATAACACAAGATCTGCTTTTTCAATTTCATGATAAGCGCGTTTTATTCCTTCCTGCTCAACTCGATCTTCGCTATCACGTAACCCCGCTGTATCAATAATATGAATAGGCATGCCATCGATCAGAATATAATCGCGCAGCACATCACGTGTGGTACCAGGAATATCCGTTACAATAGCAAGTTCTTTTCCACTCAGCCTATTGAGCAAACTGGATTTGCCTACATTCGGTTCCCCTGCAATCACAGCCGTAATACCTTCACGCAGAAGGCTACCATGTTTTGCTTTCTGCTGTATGGCTGTTAATTCATCAAGAATGTTTTCAAGTTCCGTACTGATTTTTTCCATGCTTAAAAAATCAATTTCTTCTTCGGAAAAATCAATCGCTGCTTCAATAAACATGCGCACCCGAATCACTTTTTCATTAATCGCCTGGATTTCGTTCGAAAAGGCGCCTTGCAAGGAACGTACGGCAAGCCGGGCAGCTTGTCTAGAAGAGGCATCTATTAAATCAGCAATCGCTTCTGCTTGAGCCAAATCAATTTTTCCGTTTAGAAATGCACGTTCGGAAAATTCACCCGGGCGGGCGAGCCGAGCACCCAGGTTTATCAGGCGCTGGAGAAGTAAATCCACCACCACAGGGCCCCCATGTCCTTGCAGCTCCAATACATCTTCACCCGTAAAGGAATGTGGGTTAGGAAAATAAAGCGCAATACCCTCATCAATAACTTCGCCCGATACCTCTTTAAAAGGAAGATATACTGCTTGTCGAGGTGCAAGCACTTCTCCCCAAAGATCCAGCATCATTTTTTTGACCAGCGGGCCCGATACACGCACAATCGCAATCCCGCCGCGTCCCGGAGGTGTCGCTTGAGCTACGATGGTATCTGTAATGATGGGAAGGCTATGAGTCATAATTGAAGGGTAGGGTAGTTATTCACTCGTTCGTTATTTCTACTGTGTAATACAAGGCGAAAAATACGTTATATCCTCGCTTACCCCCGTCATTCAGGATAAATGGATTCCCGCTTACGCGGGAATGACCATATTGAGTAACAAACGCTGTGTGCGCTGCCGATTATCCTTTTGCCTTTCGAGCATGTGACTCTTTTTCAAGCTTATGCATAATGTACCATTGTTGCATAAACGACAGGGTATTGTTCACAAACCAGTACAGCATCAAACCTGCCGGAAAATTGGCGAACATGATTGTGAATACCACAGGCATCGCCATCATTATTTTCGCCTGCAAAGGATCTGGCGGAGGTGGGCTCAACCGCTGTTGAATAAACATGGAAATGCCCATCAGGATCGGCAGGATATAATAAGGATCATGCTGGGAAAGATCGCGAATCCAGAGAATGAAAGGAGCTTGCCGCAATTCCACGCTTTCTACCAAAACCCAGTATAAAGCAATAAAGACGGGAATTTGAATAAGAATAGGCAGGCATCCGCTCATCGGATTTACTTTTTCTTGGCGATATAATTCCAATGTCGCCTGCGTCAGCTTCTGTCTATCATCGCCGTAGCGTTCTTTCAGCGCTTCGATACGCGGCTGCAGTCTTTTCAAGGCGCTCATCGAGCGATAGCTCTTGGCAGACAATTGATAAAACAGCAGCTTGATGATGATGGTTACCATCACAATGGACCAACCCCAGTTGCCTACAACTTCGTAAATCTTCTGCATCATCCAGAAAATGGCGACGGAAATAAACCAGAACCAGCCAAAATCAATGGTCAACTGCAAATTAGGCGCCGCTTTTTCCAGGCGATCCGCAATCGCAGGGCCAGTATAAAGCTTGGATTCCGTATAGAATTTACTTCCTGGTGCAACCGACAGGGCCGGCCCGATCATGCCAATCGTGTAAAGCCCATTGGGTGTCACACGGGAATAATAAGTAGAAGTCGCTGTCTTAGGCGGGATCCAGGCAGTAATAAAGTAATGCTGTATCATGGCCGCCCAGCCGTCTTGGCCTACCAGGTTGAGATTATTCTGATGCATTTCCTTGAACGTCACTTTCTGGAACGGCTTTTGAGGCGTTGAAACTGCGGCGCCAAAATAGGTTGCCAGATTCACAAAACCACCCTGGCTGGGGGGCGGATTATCCGTGCGCATCAATTGAGTATAAAGGTTGCCTTCCCACGTCTGTTGGGATTGATTAATGATCTCATAACCCACTTTTACTTCGTAACTATCACGGATAAAAGTGAATACCTTGCTTACCTTAACACCATCTTTTTGCCAGTCGAGCCTGACGGTCAGATCATTTTCACCCGGATTAAGAGTATAGGATGGTTTATCTGAAGTATAAAGCGCCTGGCTTTCCGGAGTATCCGGTCCCAGTTTGCTTAACAAACCGCTTTCTGCAATATAACGGGATTTAGCATCATCATTCAGCAAGGAAAACGGTGTTTTGGAGCCCAGCGATTCCGGATATTTCAATAACTTGGCTTCAATGATATCGCCACCACGGGTATCAATCGTTACCTCGAGCACATCTGTCGTGACCTTTATCAGTTTTCCCATTGCAGGTGGCGCAGCAAGAGAAGGAACACCTGACTGGGCAGCCGTTGCCATACTGGCTGCGGCAGGTGCACTGACTGCCGTGTCTGTCGCCTGGGGAATATACCGGCCGGAAGGCATCTCTTTTGTTTCAACCGGAACAGGAAGTTCAGGCTTGGGATGGTCTTTTTCCCAAGCCTGGAAAAGTAAAAAGCTGACAATCACCAGAAGGATATAAAGTGTAACTCGGATGTAATCTTGTAATTTCTCTAACATAGTCGACTTCTAAACCGTTTTAGTGAGGATTATTTAGGTACAGGGTCCATACCGCCCGGATGCCATGGATGACACCGCAACAGCCGCATGATCATGAGGCGACACCCCTTTAAACAGCCATGGCGTTTGATCGCTTCCATGGCATAAGTAGAGCAGGTCGGCTCAAATCGGCAACAATGTCCCAGCAAGGCACTGATAGCAAGGCGATACAGGCGAATCAGGCTGATTAAGACAGCCGTGAACATTTTATTAATGCTTGCCATAAGTTCCCAATGTCATCTCGCAATATTTTTTTGCCCTGCAAAGAGCGCAGGAGGGACGTACATTCTGAACGCACCAGTACAATGATATCAAGCCCTTTTAGTGCTTCCTGGTGGTGCCGGAAGCTTTCGCGAATCACCCGCCTTAACTGGTTTCTGGCTACGGCTGTTTTGATGTGATGCTTGCCAACAATGATGCCTAATCGCGCATGTGAACGCTCATTAGGCCTGTACAGGGCAAGTAAGTATTTATGCGCGACTTTACCAGGCTTGGCAAACACAAACTGGAATTCCTGTTTGGTTTTCAGCCTGCTGGTACGGGTGAATTTAGACAGCGAGTCTTGCCCGCCCTTTAGCACGACGCCGGCTCAATACAGCACGTCCATTTTTGGTTGCCATACGGGCACGGAATCCGTGGGTTCTTTTTCTTTTTAAAACACTAGGTTGATAAGTTCTTTTCATAGCTAATCCAATCCCAAATTACTTTCTCTAGAGGGGGCTTATCTTAGGGGGAGCCGGAAAATTTGTCAATTGATCTGGCTATTTAGCTAGTATCTTCGTTATATATATATTATTACCCCGATTTAAGATTTTGTTCACAAATTGAACATATAATAAGTAAATATTATGCGAGGTATAAAGAGATGCTGAGCCATCAGGTAGTTAGTGCTTATCAAGCAACAGAAGGAGCACGCCACATTCGAATGGAAATTCGGGATAGTGACCTGAAAAAAGAAATGGCCAAAGGTCTCGTTTTTGTCAAAGCAGACCTTCATCAGATCAAGACTGTTCCTCCCAAAGTCACGGACATTCAACAATTCGGCATTGGCAACTGCTATCTTCTTTCCACTTTGAGTACCATCCTTGAACGTGATCCCGCTTATATCAACAAGATTTTAAAAATAAATGAAAACGGCGACGTGGAAGTCACGCTATATGATGTAGAAGATCCAAATAAAATTTTTACGTATGTCATGGACCCCACCAAGATAGTCGGGCGCAACCGATTTCTGCCTCTAGGCAGAAATACCCACAGCCATGACGCCATTTATATGATTGAAAAGGCTTATGCCTTCCATCATATGATCGTGGATCAAAATAAATATACTGAAGATCAAGAATACATTATTGAAGCATTGCTTAATAACAAACATAATATCCATAAGGCATTCGCTGAACTGACATCACACCCCAAAAAAACACTTCCGCCAAGCTTTAAAAATTTAAAGTTAGCTGACGTAGAAAGCACAGAAAAAAGCTTTGCGAAGCATCGCGTTGATCATAAATCGGGGCTGACTTCAGGGAGCTCCCGTGTGGCTTATGCTTCATTACTTGGTGTAAAAGCATTACGTCATGATCTTGAGACTGAAATTGATGAGGATTACTTTTTTGCTACATTTCTAAGTCACATAGCCACCTTCAACGCTTCTTATTTAACCGGTGAGAAATTACCCGACAATATAAATACATTGTTAGAAAAAAAGTTAGTTGATAAGGCAAAGCTGTACCTGAATAAAATATTTGGCGATTACCGTTCGCCTGAAGCTATTTATTTCATTCGATGCATTGATTTCAAAACATCCGCTTCTCTTGTCCAGGAAAATAGACCCTTTTTTGAATACATCCATGTGCTTGATAGTGCCCGTGAATCAATCAAAACAAAATTCAATAAATACATGACGCTGACTGATGTAAGCAACGTGGAAGAAAGGGCTAAGCAGAAAATTTTTCACTTCATTGATAAAGAAATACCCTACAAACGCGGATTGAAAACCCACACTACTTCAGCGCAAGACGAAAATTATGAATATATAAAAGAACAGCTTCAACAAGGACAGTTGGTAACGCTGTCTACCAAAGAAGGTGTGGGCAAAAAAATGGTGAAAAACAGAATATCCAAAACGGGTGAACCTTTATCAAAAGGTCTTGCGGGTTCACATTCCTATCAGGTTGAAAATTGTTATGAACGTGATGGACGCAAGTATGTTCTGCTGAGAAATCCGTGGGGCAGATACGTGCGCGATTATGAATATAAATCCAAAACAGTAGGCGGTCATAAAATAGATGTGCTAAGCGCGAAGGCCAAATTACAAATTGGCAGTTTTTCACTTTTCTACAAAGTTAAAGCAAAATTATTTCAGGCTTTTGGTATTAAAGGCGCGAGCAAACGCCAAAATCCGCGATCGTTTCCTATTTCCAATCCGGCTGTTCCTTTGGCTCACTCTCAAGATTACTATGAACAAAATGGTTTTTTTGAAGTGGAAATCTCGGACGTTACCAAACGATTTGACTCCATCAGCTTGACCAGTAAAAAAGGAAGTGTCACACCCGTCATCAAACCGGCTAATAGATCTTGTATACTTGCATTTTTGCGTGCCATGATCTCGGGAAACACAATGGGCATGAATCACGTGAAAAACTTTTTCAACGCCATGCTCTTAGATAAATCCGATCCTCAAGTGCAGCTAGACATCTCAGCAGCATTAGCCATCCATTACAAGCTCATCGGTAACGAGGAGCTTTCAGCAAAATGGCTTGCCAAGCTTGGCACTAATTGGACTTTAGAAGAAGCTGTCTCGCACCTTCAGCGCGAATATCAAAAGGACCTGCCGGATTTCACTCATATCTTATCCTCCGGCGCTGTTGTAGCTAATCAAAAGCGCAGTTAAATCCAGTTACCTATTTCGTTGATGAAATTGCATCTGTTATTGCGAGCGTAGCGTAGCGAAGCAATCCAAGACTGGATCTTGGCCATTTTACAAAATGCTTGATAATGCTGTCATCCTGAGCAAAGCGAAGGATCTCCTTTTGTATATCGGGAGATCCTTCGCTTTGCTCAGGATGACGGCATTGTGCAGTTTATATCGAAGGAGGTCTGGATTGCTTCGCTACGCTCGCAATAACAGATGCAATTTCATCAACAAAAAAAAGGCACTCAATCGAGTGCCTTTTTACGCTTCACATCATTTACTGACTTTGTATTTCGACTTCCTTCATGCTCAAGCGGATTCGTCCCTGGCGATCGATTTCAAGTACTTTCACTCTGACTACTTGACCTTCAGCCAGTTTATCGCTCACTTGCGCGACGCGCTCATTGGCAATCTGGGAGATATGCACCAGTCCCTGTTTACCAGGTAGTATGCTGACAATGGCGCCGAAATCCATAAGCTTGGTCACAGTACCTTCATAGATATTGCCGACCACGACATCAGCTGTCAGGCGCTCGATACGACGGATGGCTTCTTCGCAGGCAGCAAGATCAGCAGCTGCCACTTTGACTGCGCCGTCATCACTGATATCCACCACGGTGCCAGTTTCTTCTGTCAGCGCTCGGATAGTGATGCCGCCTTTACCGATTACATCACGGATTTTATCGGTTGGAATGCGCATGGTTAAAATGCGCGGCGCATAAGCGGACATTTCCTGACGTGGGCCATGAATAGCCTGGTTCATGATGCCCAGAATATGCATACGACCCTGAGCAGCCTGCTCAAGCGCGCGCTGCATGATCGTTTCAGTAATACCGTCAATTTTGATATCCATTTGCAATGCGGTTACACCACTTGTGGTACCGGCGACTTTAAAGTCCATATCGCCAAGATGATCTTCATCACCCAGAATATCGGTAAGCACAGCGTACTGGTCGCCTTCCTTCACAAGACCCATGGCCACGCCCGCCACATGGGACTTGATCGGCACACCGGCATCCATGAGTGCAAGGCTCGTGCCGCAAACGGTTGCCATGGAACTGGAACCATTCGATTCGGTAATTTCAGACACCACACGCAAAACATAAGAAAAATCTTTCTGTGAAGGCAGCACAGGTGCCACACCGCGTTTCGCCAAATTACCATGGCCGATTTCACGCCGTTTCGGACTGCCCACCATACCGACTTCGCCCACCGAATAGGGCGGAAAGTTGTAATGCAGCATAAAGTTTTCTTTGCGTTCGCCTTCCAACGCATCAATGACTTGTGCATCCCGTTCGGTGCCCAACGTCGCCACGACTAGCGCCTGGGTTTCGCCACGTGTAAACAGGGCCGAGCCATGTGTACGCGGTAATAATCCCACCTGGATGGAAATCGGTCGAACCGTGGTTGTGTCTCGACCATCTATGCGTGGTTGACCTTGCAGGATACGGCTGCGCACAATATTGCGCTCAATGTTATTGAACACATAGCTGATATCGGCTTCCAGCGCAATTTCATCTTCTGCCTTGCCTGCGTTTTCGGCCAGCATCTTCTCAATCGCCTGCTCGCGCAATTTGGCAATGGTATCCTGACGCTCCTGTTTGTCCTTAATTTGATAAGCCTTTTCAATATCAGCCTGACACAGTTCGGTCACCCGTTTTTCAACGGCCGGATTCACAGCTCGCGGCGTCCAGTCCCACGGAACGATACCAGCTTCACTGACCATTTCCTTGATGACCTTGATCACCGTCTGCATTTCACGGTGTGCAAACATCACTGCACCCAGCATGACGGATTCGGGCAATTCTTTAGCTTCTGATTCGACCATCAGCACGGCATTTTCGGTGCCAGCTACCACCATATCCAATTGAGACGTTTCCAACTGGGGAATAGTGGGGTTTAAAATATATTGCCCATCCTGATAGCCTACCCGCGCAGCCGCCAAATGGCTTGGAACGGGCATCCCAGAAAGCGCTACAACAGCGGCCGCACCAATCATGGCGGGAATATCCGGGTTAATTTCCGGGTTCATGGACATCACCGTTGCAATGACCTGAACTTCAAAATTGAAACCCTTGGGAAAAAGTGGACGTAAAGGCCGGTCAATTAACCGGGAAGTAAGGGTTTCTTTCTCACTCGGCTTACCTTCACGCTTGAAATAGCCGCCTGGAACACGACCAGCGGCATAAGTACGTTCCTGGTAGTTTACTGTGAGAGGGAAAAAGTCTCTGCTTTCTGATTCGGACTCCTGAGCGACCAATGTCACCAGTACAACCGTATCATCCATGCTTACCATAACAGCAGAAGTCGCCTGCCGGGCAATGGTCCCTGTTTCAAGGGTTACCGTATGATTGCCATAACGAAATGTCTTTTTAATTGCAGTCAAAATATCACCTAAATTTTCTATCTAAATAAATGACGAAATCCCGGACAACCACCCACCCTAATGATGAGGATTTCCAGGACTACTTGTTGTTACCACGTGGAAAACGACTTTAGTCAAGGCGTCTTGATTAGCCACGTATATCTAACTCTTTGATTACATGCTGATAACGCTGTAAATCCTTGCCCTTCAGATAACGCATCAGTCTGCGGCGCTGGCTAACTAGCTTGGTCAAACCGAAACGGGTATGAAAATCGTGTTTATGCACTTTCAGATGTTCTGTTAAAGTATTAATACGCGCGGTAAGCAGCGCAATCTGCACTTCGGGCGAGCCTGTATCGTTCTTGCTTTGCTTGAATGTTTTGACAATCTGCGCCTTGGCAGCGGTTGTTAACGACATGAATACAATCTCCACTAAAATTCTTATAGATCTATAAAAGCCAGTTATTGTAACGGGGAGCTCCTCCCGGAACAAGCCCCGGACAGCAAATAGCGAAAAGATTGCCATCCCTCGGTTTTAGTAGAAAAGAGGCCAGCTAGCTGGATCATCCTTTGTCATCTTTACTGATTCAGGTAATATATCCGTCAATATCATAGATCTACGTACTAACTCAGGAAATGAAATAATGTTATATCCAATAAAAATAAGATTTCTCGCCATCTTAACAGGGTTCTTGCTTTCTTCCGCGGTCTTAGCCGCTCCCATTGGGCAACCAGCGATACCCGACGCATTTCCACAAGGTCAAAAACTTTATGACCGCTACCCTAACTCTGTTATGTATTATTATGGGATTACCGGCACCGACCCCCTTCTCAGAATATTGACGGGTGGCTTTCACCGTTGGCCCGAGCACATTCAATCTCTCGAGCTTGCCCACACCCTAAGTGAAGAAAATTTCCTGCGCCGATGGCTGAGCCCTCTGGTAGGTGTCGTGCAAGTGGCGGGCAATATCACTGTACGTAATGGCAGCAATGAAAATACGATTTATGAGTTTGATCCTTATCTCATGTTCCGATGGGCCAACTTGCCCTGGAATGCTTATATCAATACCTCCTTTGCCATAGGCGAAGGTATTTCTTATGCTAGTTCCGTGCCCTCCATCGAAAAGAAAGACAATGATAATACCAAACGCCTGCTCAATTATTTGATGCTGGAAGCCACGTTTGCACTACCGGATCATCCAAACTGGCAACTCGTTGCACGCATTCACCATCGCTCTGGTGCTTATGGTCTCTATCGCGCGGGTAACTCCGGATCGAATGATATCGGCTTAGGTATACGCTATCTGTTCAATTAGTCATTTAAAAAAGGAAATAACAGTGGATACCCGAAAAAAATTTACCTATGATGCTTCTCATCCCAGCCTGCTTTTCCAACAGATGCAGATTAAAAGCGCCCGACCTCTTACGATTGTCTCAATCTATTCTGCCGAAGATCCACGCAATCAGAATGGAAAAAGGACCGCAACAGATGATCCGCGCATGGATGATGAATACAGAATGGAGATAGACATGAATTTAACTGCTGATCCTGGAATTTTATACAGCCAAAATAAAAAACGTTAACATGGATAGGAAAATCACATTAAAGGCAATGAATCTCGGCTGCATTCGACAGCACAAGACTCTTTTTACCCACATTTCCTTTTCATTGATTCCCGGCCATGTCCTGTTTGTGGAAGGGCCAAATGGATCTGGCAAATCGAGTTTACTGCGGTTGCTAACGGGCTTATCTACGCCATCTGAGGGGGATGTTTTCTGGGACGGGACGCCTATTCAGCATTTGCGGGCCGCTTATTGGCATCACCTACATTATGTGGGGCATCCAAACGGCATTAAAACCGGCCTGACTGTCACAGAAAATTTGCGCCTGATATGCCAGCTTGGTTTATCTACTTCCGCTATCGCCTATGACACCGTGTTATCCATGTTGCAGTTGGACGGAGATAAAAACACGCAGGCAAAATTTTTATCTGCGGGACAAAAGCGCCGTTTAGCATTAGCAAAATTATTTCTGGTTTGGAAACCACTCTGGCTGTTGGATGAGCCCCTTACCGCACTCGACCATCAAACACAGCAATTATTTTTATTCCACTTGGAAAACCATTTACAAAAGGGCGGCATCGCTGTCATCAGTTCACACCATGCCATCGCCGTAAAAAGTTCAGGCGTGCAAACACTTAGGCTGCAGCCATGTTGAAAGCGGCTCTGTATGTTTTTTATCTGGAATTAATACTGCTTTTGCGGCGATCACAGGAATGGCTTTATCCGTTGGGATTTTTTGTCATTGTCGTGAGTCTCTTTCCCCTGGCTTACACGCCTGACCCGGTTTTTTTACAGCAATTCATCCCCGGCTGCATCTGGATTGCTGCTTTGCTTGCAAGTTTGCTATCAATTGAGAATGTGTTTTTTACTGATATGGAAGAAGGAAGCGCCGAGCAGTTTCTTTTAAGCGAAATTCCCCTAACTTTACTGCTATTGGCAAAACTGTTCGCACATTGGCTCGTTACTCAACTGCCTTTAATTGTATTAACACCTTTGTTAGGTTTGATGTTTAATCTTTCCGGCACAGCCATTACCGCCCTGTGTCTCAGCCTGCTGCTAGGCACACCCATTTTAACATTGATAGGCAGTCTCGGCGTTTCGCTCACCTTGGGATTAAGACAGCAAGGCGTCCTGCTGGGCCTGCTCATTCTGCCGCTGGTCACGCCGGTGCTTATTTTTGGCGTGATGATTGTCCAGCAATCGCAAACATTTTCTGCTATAGCAGGCCCCTTGGCTTTTTTAGCGGGACTCTCTGTATTTGCGATCACCGTCCTGCCCTGGACGATTGCGGCAACGCTTAGGATTAGTTTAGATAATTAGCCACTGTGATAAGCGCGCGGGTGACAGATCGAATGCAAGGATAGTGTACCCCGCGCGCGGAACAAAAAGTAAAAATTTACTTACTCACATTCCCAAGCGGTTTAAACGCCTGAATACCTGTTTGCGATCGGCCGAGGATAAGCGCGTGAATGTCCGCTGTGCCTTCATAGGTTTTTACCGTTTCCAGATTCAACATATGGCGAATCACCTGATAATCTTCAGTAATGCCATTTCCACCATGAATATCGCGTGATTCCCGTGCGACATCAAGCGCAGTTAATGTTGAAAAACGCTTCATCATGGAAATCATGGGTGTTTCAACCCGCCCTTCATCTTTCAGGCGTCCAAGACGCAGACAACCCTGCAATCCCAATGTGATATTGGTTTGCATGATTGCAAGCTTGTTTTGAATCAGCTGGTTTGCCGCGATGGGATGCCCGAACTGCTTGCGCTCAAGCGCGTACTGACGCGCCGCATGCCAGCAAAATTCCGCGGCGCCCAGCGCTCCCCAGGCAATGCCGTAGCGCGCATTATCCAGACAGCCAAGCGGGCCTGATAAACCGTCTGCGCCGGGCAATTCATTTTCCATCGGCACAAACACGTCATCCATCGTAATTTCACCCGTGATCGAAACGCGCAGGCTTAACTTACCGTGCATCACAGGGGCAGATAGTCCTTTCATCCCTTTTTCCAAAATAAATCCGCGAATTCTGCCCTTATCATTCTTTGCCCAGACCACAAAGACATCGGCGATGGGCGAGTTGGTGATCCACATTTTACTGCCCTTTAACACATAGCCGCCTTCAACGGATTTTGCTCGCGTTTCCATGCCAGCAGGATCCGAGCCATGGTTCGGTTCTGTGAGACCGAAACAGCCGATCCATTCGCCCTGTGCCATTTTCGGAAGAAATTTTTGTTTTTGCGCTTCGCTGCCATAAGCATAAATAGCGTGCATGCTCAAACTCGATTGCACACTGGCCGCAGAGCGATAACCTGAATCGACCCGTTCCAGTTCGCGCATGATGAGACCATAAGAAACATAATTTACGCCGGCACAGCCGTAACCATGAATCGTCGCGCCTAATATGCCTGCCTTACCCATTTCGCGCATAATGGCTGGATCAAATTTTTCATTGCTAAAAGCTTCGATAACATTTGGCTGCAATTGCTCTTGTGCAAATGCGCGCACAGAATCACGTATCATGCGCTCTTCTTCAGTTAACTGGTCATCGAGAAAAAGGGGATCGTCCCATTGGAAGATGGATGGTTTTGTCTTGGTCATGCTGTCTCCTTTCACGCTTAACATGCTATTCTCCCGTCCTTTATAGTCACTACACGCTGGCAGCGCCGGCTCACTTCATTATCGTGGGTGATGATAACAATGGTTCTGCCTTCATTGCGATTCAAATCAACAAATAATTGCATCACTTCTTCGCCTGTCTGCGAATCTAGCGCACCCGTTGGTTCATCAGCAAGAATAATTTCTGGGTTGGTCACCAAAGCGCGTGCAATCGCGACGCGTTGCTGCTGGCCGCCGGACAATTGGTTCGGTTTATGATAAGCCAAATGGCCTACACCTACTTTATCAAGTAGATGCATTGCATTCTCTTTCGCCTCTTGTCTGGGCGTACCGCGATAAAATAGAGGCAGCATCACATTTTGCAGCGCATTTGACCGAGGCAGCAAGAAAAAAGACTGGAAAACGAAACCAATTTTGGTATTGCGTATTCCCGCGAGATCCTGCTCAGCCAGATCTGAGACATCTGCACCGGCGAAAAGATAACGCCCTGTGGTACAGCGATCCAGAAACCCAATGATGTTCATCAGGGTCGATTTCCCTGATCCCGACGCACCGACAATCGCTGTCATCTCGCCGCGTTCCAGTTCAAAATAAATATTTTTCAGCGCCGAAAAAGCATGCTCGCCAAGCTGATAAACTTTCGATACATTTTCGAGACTAACCAGGGATGACAATTTTATCTCCTGCTTTTAATCCGGAAAGAATGGCCACCGTATCGGCTGTTGCTTTTCCCGTCTTTACTTCGACCCAGGGCGTTTTTCCTGTTTTCGTGTCATAGCGTCGTATATAAGTGGCGCCGTTTTTCTCGCTAAGCGCTGCAAAGGGTATCATGATTTGCGGCGCCTCCTCGATATTAATTTCCACCTTTGCGCTCATGCCCACATGAATCATTTTTTGCTGTGCGGCTGTCAGCGTAGGAACGGTGATTTCGACAGAGAAAGTCGGCAATCCGCCGTTGGTTGCTTCGCCTTGTTTATCAACGCGTTTGATTTCGCCCTTTAATATTTCATCGGGAAAGGCAATACCGGTCACTTTGACTTTTTGTCCTATCCTAAGTTGGTTCACCGTCAGCTCATTAACTTTGATATGCACAGACAGGCCATTCATGTCACCAATCACTGCCAACACGTCGCCTTGTTTAACTGCGTCGCCTTTGGAAATTTTTTTATTTTCTTCTTCCGTTTTGGACGGCGACAGAACTGTTCCTTCCGCTGGCGAAAAAATGCGTAAGTTTTCAGAACTCATCCGCAAGTGCATTGCCTCGGTAATCTTGTCAATGTCTGCGATGGTAAGCTTATACAAGTTAATATCCTTGATATCCAACTGCTTTAATAAATTTTCAAGCGCATCCTTTGCCTGGAGCAAAGCCAGACGATTGGCATAAAAAGTTGATTTTTTCATTTTATAATCATCGTCGGAGATGAGTTCATTTTTATGGAGAAACTCTGCCTCGGATAGCATCCCCTGACTATTGTTAAAATCACTTTTGGCCTTAATGTATTGCATGAGGGCAGACTTATAGTCTGATAGAAATTTGGAAGAAGAAATCAAAAACAATAATTGTCCTGGTTTCACCTTTTCGCCATATTGAAAAGGCATATCGACAACCACGCCGTCCGTGGGGCAGGGCACCACCAATGTCTTCAATGGCTGTATGGTACCAGAGTAGTAAAGCGTGTTCGCGAATGAGCGCGCTTCAATTGTCACCACGCGTCCGCCTTCCACTTTTGGCTCTCGGGAGCAGGCAGAAAGCAGACATAACACTGTTAACACAATCAGCGGCAGATAAAACAAATGGCTCTGATTTTTCATTTACAACCTCACCTTTATATCCCATGTATTAAGTGTATTCCCTATTAACAAATCCAGATTCACTAGCGCCTTCAGGTAACCAATTTGCGCGTTCAGCAAGGTTTGCTGGGATTGAATCAATTGCACCTGCGCTGTTTGCAATTCAAGACTATCGATCAGACCATGGGCATATTTTTGATAACTAATATTATAAGTTTTTTCCTGTAGCACTTCTGCGTCTTCTGCAAAACGCAACGCTCTTTCTGCGCTCACGACATTATTCCAGCCATTGATCGCGCTCGTTTCTTTGCTCCATTTTTCCTGCATGAGTGCAAGTTCAGCCTGCTTCAGTGCAATTTTTGCATTGACGACAGCTTGTTTGGAAAGCTGGTCGTCAATAGGAATTTGTAATGCCAATTCCACATTATTGCTTCCCGCATTGCGGGTGGCCGCATTAGCAGTGAGATTAAGTTGCCATCGGGTATTGTCTTCAGCAACCATCAAACTGCGCGTGGTGGGACCATGCAGGGTAATCTGATCAATCTGATATTGAATATCATTATGTAATGTTAATTGCTTAGCCTGATCGAGCAAAGGAAGATGATATTTTTTAATTAAATTTTCCGGGTTGAGTGTCGTGAATCGAACGGGTGTATTAGGATCCATTCCAATGGCGGTCAATAATGCATAGCGTGCCTGCACAAGATTATTTTTGTCATTTTCCAGTTGAGATTTACTGCTGGCCACGTCGGCTTGAACAGTCACTAATTCATTTCCAGCTTTATGTCCGGCCTTAATAAATAATTTAGTCTGTTCAACCGATTTTTCTGCGCGCTTTACCGCAGCTTCATCAATGGCGATCGTTCTTTCCGCTGTCACCACATCAAGATAAGCGTTAATCACAGCAGTGATTGTGCTGCGCAAGGTCCCTTCCACCGTCAGACGTGAAATGACTTCCGTGTCTTTGGCATTGTTGAGTGCCGATTCAACAATCGCTTTACCAAAACCGCGCATAAGCGGCTGCATGACTTTGAAAGACAAATTTGGGCTATAATGATTTGTCTCCGTATTCGCCGAAGCAAGCGAAACCTGTGTACCAACTGGCGTCAGCAGTGAAACACTGGGTTGAATATTAAAGCTGTTGGTCTCCCCGCCTGTCGCAGATGCCTGAAAGGCATAATGCGGATAAAACTGCCATTGCTGAACCCACAAATTGAATTTTTGTGAAACATAACTTAATTGGGATTGCTGCACATTAGGATTATCTCGCACAGCAACAAGAATGGCTTCGTTAAGAGAAAGCGTTAGCGAATGGTTTGTAGAATCGGGCTGCGGCGAATCCATCTTGCGGATTTTTTTTTGTTCTGGAAATAATGGCGCTTTGGCATTCGCTATACTTGAAAGAAAAAGAAAAAGAACGATCAAACAAAACAGTCGGTTAACAAGCACTTTCCGGTGCCAACTTAAAGATGATGCAGCAGCCGTCATTGCAAATGCTGCGAAAACATCCGGATAATTTTTATAATAAGCAGAAATTTTTCGCATGCCATTAACAATCTATCCCGCATAGCTTCGAATCAGCCGGCTTTTATTTTTATGCCGTTTAATCGCGAGTTCAACCAGATGCGTCAATAATTGTGGGTAAGGAATGCCAGAAGCATCCATGAGTTTAGGATACATACTAATCTGAGTGAAACCAGGAAGCGTGTTAATTTCGTTAAAAAATATTTCCTGCGTTTCTTTATCAAGAAACAAATCCACACGCGCCATGCCTTCGCATTCCAGCGTGTTAAAAATTTTCTGCGCGAGCCGCCGCGCTTTTGCTTTGATTTCTTCTGGAATCGGAGCTGGTATTAACAATTCAGCGCCATTTTCATCAACATATTTTGCATCATAAGAATAAAATTCATGCCGCGGCCTGATTTCTCCCACAACGCTAACGATGGGCTCTTCCTCAGGTTCCAGTGATTCAAGCACAGCCAGTTCCAGTTCAATAACAGAAAGCGCCTTCTCTACCAATACCTTGGTATCAAAGCGGAACGCTTCGTTAATCGCAGCTTGCAATTGTTCTCTTGCTTTTACCTTGGTGATCCCAATACTGGAACCCGTATTGGCCGGTTTGACAAATACCGGAAAAGAAAGTTTTTCATCGACTTCACGCAAAAAAGAAGCCGGATTTATATCCCATTGATTCTGTTTAATAACAAGATAGGGTGGAACAGGAATATTCGCACTCATGGCAAGACGTTTGGAAACGTCTTTGTCCATGCCAATGGCCGAAGAAAGCACACCGCAGCCAACATAAGGAATATCGGCAAGTTCCAGCAATCCTTGTAATGTTCCATCTTCACACAAGGTGCCGTGCACAACAGGAAAGACAACATCAAAAAACTGGCCGGAAACAGGACGCGAAATCAATTCCTTAACCTGCTGTTTCTCTACCGGTTTACCTACCCATTCTGGTGTAAACCAGGTGTCACTATGGCCATGAAGCTGGGGAACTTTATTGTGCTCCAGGCTTTTTTTAAAAATATCATTACCCAGAAACCAGCTGCCCTGTTTATCAATACCAATAGGAATAATGTCGAAACGCGAAGGATCAAGATATTGGATAACATTAGCGGCTGAGCGCAATGAGACTTCATGTTCTGCCGAACGGCCTCCAAAAAGAACAGCAACACGGATTTTATCCAACGATTTCATGACAATAACCTACCTGAAATTTTTCCTCTGGCGAGAGAAATTATTTAATTTTCTATTCTGGTCTAAGAGGATAACAAATTTTTTGATATAAAGACTCTTTTTTTCTATTTAGGAGCGGTTGACATTTCAGCAGGGCATTTTACATGGGGTATCATTCTGAGCGTAAACACCGTCAGCCCTGTTTAGGAAAAATTCTGCACAATTAAGTTCGCAATTTCTGCGCTAATCTGAAACTTAAAAAATATTTTAAAAACAGTGCCCTATATCTTATTCTGTTAAGTGCCAGGCCAATATTCGTTGACAAGCCATTTATTGCTGTATAAAAATGCCCCTCTCCCTCATAGAATGTTCAAAGGATTGCCTCTGGGATTCTTGATTGAACAAGCATTAAACTAACTTTGAAGACAAGCTGAGAACGACTATGAAAATACGTACTACATTATTTTTATTTGCCTTGTTAGGTTCACTGGGATTTAGTTGGCCCTTTTCATGGCTTTTTTCAGGCGGCGTCAATGGAGAGCAACCGGGAACCAATTCCTGGGTTGAACGGGAAATTCAAATTCTGAAATCACAAGCAGGTAATATTGATACCAAAGTATTGCGCCTTAGCCTCATTGCCTACTCAAAAGCAAAACAGAAAGGTATTACTGACAACAAGCAGGTATTAACCGTCATTGACTATTCCAAGCCCTCAACTGAAAAGCGTTTATGGGTATTTGATCTCAAACGGGGCCGGACGCTTTTTAATACGCTGGTTTCGCATGGTAAAAATAGCGGTGGAGTGGCTTCTTCCTCTTTTTCAAACAGCCCGGGCAGTTTAAAATCCAGCATAGGTGTATTTGTTACCGATGAGCCTTATATTGGCAAAAATGGGTATTCATTACGCCTGAGAGGATTGGAACGTGGAGTTAATGATAATGCTTATCGTCGAAGTGTGGTTATCCATGGCGCCTGGTACGCTACGCCGGATACCTTGAAGCGATATGGACAGATCGGGCGCAGCTGGGGATGCCCTGCAGTAAGCCAGGATTTGGCCAAGCCACTCATCAACACGATTAAGGAGAATACATTAATTTTCGCCTATTATCCTGACAGGAATTGGTTATCCCATTCCCGATTTTTAACTTAGTTAACGTTCATTCAGACTCGCGTCAATGTTAAACTGTGATACATCGGGTTCGAATAAACCCCCACGATGGGGAACATATTCTGCTCGACACTTTACGGGTCGAGCAGAGTCCATTAGCTAATTAAGGACAAACAATGAAAATAGGAAAAGTTCTTTTTTCAGCCGCGTTATCGTTTTTTTCAGCCTGTTCATTTGCTGCAACTTATTCGCTGCCTGCTTCCAATGAATCGATCATTGGACAGGTTCAATATAGTAGTGCGGGATCAGGCGACAATGTTGTAACTGTAGCCAAGCGCTATGATATTGGTTTTAATTCACTGGAAAGTGCAAATCCTTATCTTAATATGGGAAGAGGATTTACATCCGGTACGCCCTTGCTCATTCCTACCCAGCATTTGCTACCAAACCAGCCGCGTAAAGGTATTGTGATCAACTTGCCTGAAATGCGCATGTACTATTACCCGGAAGGATCCAATCAAGTGCTGACTTATCCTATCGGAATAGGAAAAATTGGCAAAACCATTCCAATCACGAAAGCAAAAATTACACGAAAGGCAACTAATCCTACATGGATACCCCCTCAGGATATTCGTGAATTTAATCTTGAACAGGGAATTGTACTGCCGCGCATCATGCCGCCAGGTCCTGACAATCCTTTAGGTCCCTACGCAATCTATATGAGCATTCCGACTTATCTCATCCATAGCACGATCTTTCCAGAAAGTGTAGGTAGAAGGGCCAGTTTTGGCTGTATTCGGATGTACGAATCCGATATCGAACAATTTTTTCCTTCCGTAAAAGGTGGCATACCCGTTGTCATTACCAACTCACCTGTTAAGGCCGGCTGGCAGAATGATCATCTTTACCTGGAAGCACATCAGCCGCTTGAAGAACATAATGCGAATTTCGATGCTTCATTGCCTGGCATGGTGCATATGGTAGCTAACATGACTAAAGACCAACCTACTTTGGTAGACTGGCAGCTTATTTCTTATATTGCCAAAGAAAGAGATGGCTTACCTCATGAGGTGGGCGTCAGAATTCAGTAATCCACTTCCTTCTTCTTCATTTTGAAAGACCCGCTTTTAGAGCGGGTTTTTTTATTGATCTCGCAGTACTACCATTTAACCATGTCATTCCGCATTAGCCTCTCTGTCATTCCGCTATGTGTATTTTCAAGTTTGCGCATAGCGGCATCTCCTGCTAATAAAAGCACTTATTTTTCAATTTAAAACCAACTCAGAAGCCAGCTCTTATACCGATCCTATCACTAGACCTTGTAGGCCAATCTGCTATTCGTGGTCGTTTCCGTAAAAACGCGCACAAGTTGTTCATTCGGTCTTATAATGCCTGCCCCAAACTCGCGAACGTGGTCCCTAAAAATTACAGACTCACAGGATGACTGAACGAGGTCAGGCAACCTTTTCCTGAAGCGAACAAGCTTCTTGAGTTGGTTTTATTTCATATAATGCTCCTGTTAATACACAAGATCGAATACGGCCTGCTAATCGTCGTGCAACACCAACGATTGCACGCTTTTTTCCTCGATTATTCGAGAGACGATTAAATATTTCTTTCAGGCTCGGGTCTTTTGTAATGGCTATCCATGCTGCTTCTATAAAAATTCTGCGTAATACTGAATTTCCTTGTCGTGTAATATGACCCTGTCGAGTATGCTCACCCGATGAATGCTCACTCGGCGTTAGTCCTGTAAAACTAAATAACTGTTTTTCATTTTTAAACTGAATCATATTACCCAGCTCATTGGCTAATTGTCTTGCATGAATTGGGCCAATCCCTGGGACGCTTTCATAAATCATTTGCAGACTTTTTTCATCATTTGCCTGAATTTCAAGCCTTGCTTCTATTTCTTTCATTCGTTTCGTCAATTGCATCCATTGCTCAGCATATTGATGAACGCTATAACAAAAATCGTTTGAATAATTCCCCTGTTCCACTTCACTTAACTTTTGAGATAACCATCTTGGACAAATCACCGTATCATCTTCTACTTCTATTAATCCTTGAGTAAATAATAGTCCTTTAAATTGCTGACCAACTTGATGCCGTAGTTTCAATATATTTGTCCGTAATCGCGTCATGCTACGTTTCTCTTCTCGCTCTTGGCTTGGCACAAAGATCCCATGCAATCGCCCAGCAGATAATTGTAGGGCTATTTTTAATGCATCGCGTTTATCTGTCTTGACCCGATCTCGGGAGGCTACTTCAATAGAACCAGGATGGACCACTATGTTATTTATTCCATGGGAGACCAAATAGCGATGCAGATGAAATCCAGAAAATCCAGCTTCGTAAGCAGTTTTGATGACCGCTCCAGAAAACGTATTTTTTAGATAACTTACCAATATCTCAGCTTTGGCTGGCATTGTATCTCGTTTCACTACTTCTCCTTCGCAAATAATAACGCAAGAATAGGTCTTTTTATGAACATCTATACCAACGTATACCTCTTTCCCTGTATAATCGTACTGTTTCATGAGACCCCTCCGTTGTTTAGTTTGTTGGTCGCAAACTATTTTAACTGGTGGGGTCTTTCTTAATACAGCATAGCAACTCGCGCAGACACATTACTGTCCGGTAAATTTCCGCTCTTGCCGTCGTCATGCGACTTGTTCGCGGAATCCATCAAACATTTAATGAGTTTCTTTATGAACCCGCTTCTCGGCGTTGATCCAGCTGACAAGCAGCGGGGTTTTGAATGCCTGTTCCGTCTTTTCTTCTTCTCTCTAATCAAAATAATTTATTTATTTTTTAAGACTTTTTTGGTTATATAGCAGGGTATTTTTTGTGGATTAATTCATAAAAATAATTATAATCATATAGTTACAGAAAACAAAACCTGTGGAAAACTCAAGGTGAACGTGGAAGGTAGTGGGGATAAAAATGACGGAACGCAAAGGATGAAAATTATTCGTATCTTATACACAGTCTGTTAAGAGGAAATAAGATGTATTTATCCACATTAGCTGAATGGCTGGATTGGATCGCTTCCATTCATGTCGCTGAAATCGAATTGGGTTTGGATCGGGTCAGGGTTGTGGCTGCACAGCTGGGGCTATTATCGCCTTCCTGCGCGGTGATCATTGTAGGAGGGACCAATGGCAAGGGGTCTACAGTCGCGGGCCTGGAATCCATTTACAGGGCGGCCGGCTTTAGGGTGGGTACTTTCACTTCTCCTATTTTGTTTAAACACAATGAGCAGGTGCGTATTGATGGCAGGGAAGCGACTGATGAAGCCTTTTGCAACGCTTTTCAACAAATTGAATCTGCGCGCGGCAACGTATCCCTTACACCGTTTGAGTTTCAAACTCTGGCCGCCTTACTGATCTTTAGCCAGCATTCCCTGGATGTCATGATACTGGAGGTAGGTTTAGGAGGACGTCTTGATGCGGTCAATATTCTCGATGCTGATGTTGCTATCATTACCAGTATTGATATTGATCATGTTGAATGGTTGGGATCGACACGGGATGAAATAGCGTATGAAAAAGCCGGAATTTTCCGTCATGGCAAACCGGCTGTTTGTGGTGATGCTGATCCACCCGCCTCACTTATCAAACAAGCTGCATTAAAAGATGTGCCACTTTATTGCCAGCATAAAGATTTTGATTATCGTGAAAGCGAGCGGCATTGGTCATGGAAATCCTTTATAAGTACTTATGATGCGCTGTCCTACAATGCGCTCGCAACGCAAAATATGTCCACTGTGCTAATGGCAATGAGTTTGCTTCAAGAACGATTGCCGGTTGCACGCGAAGCAATCGACAAGGGTTTGACAGAAGTAAAATTGCCAGGCCGCATTCAGATTATTCCGGGGCCTGTTACACATATTTATGATGTTTCTCACAATCCGGCAGCAGTCACTCATCTTGCCAAACAACTTGCAACCATGCCTTGTGATGGAAAGACACACGCAGTATTTTCCATGCTGGCTGATAAAGATATCACAACAAGTATTCGAGCCATTCAAGACAGCATTCATACATGGTATATCGCACCCTTGTTAGTAAAACGGGCAGCGACCGCTTCTGTTCTAACCCGGGCTTTTGAAGCAGCAGGTGAAGGTGATATCCCTCTTTTTGCCACAATAAGCGAGGCTTATGAAGCTGCCTTGCGTCAAGCAGTAGCGGGAGACAGAATCATTGTTTTTGGTTCTTTCCATACAGTTGCTGAAATATTCAAGAAGCAAAGAACGGCCTTTTTTACAACGCAGCCTGGACCCTGAAGCCGCGCGCACACATTTCCACATTATGCACGCGCAGATAATCCACGGGCTGTTTGGCGAGGTACAGTGCGATAGAGAGTGTTTCAATATCCCGCTCGGCAAACGTATGCGGCGTAAATAAAGAAAGAAAAGATTTACGTGAATGGCCGATCAATACACGCGTGCCTAATTGCTTGAACACATCAGTGTGCCGGATCAGTTGCAGGGAGTGTTCGGCTACTTTACCAAAACCAATGCCTGGATCAAAAATAATGCGCTCGCGGGAAATGCCCGCTTTTTCAAGCACATCAATTTGTTTTGCTCCCCATTCATAGACAAGACGCACCGGATCCTGATGACGCGGAAGAACGTGCTGGCGACTTGCTGGAATGCTCATGTGGTGCATGACTACACAATCGGCTTTAGATGTGCAAACAAGCTCACGCATTGCCTCATCCTCTAGTCCTGTTACGTCATTGATCCAGTCCACACCCTGCTTCAATGCCTTGGCTGCCACTTCACTATGACGTGTATCAATACTGATTTTGGGCAGTATCATAAATTTATCTTTAGCAGCTTGAATTGCGGCCAGCACTGGTTCAAGCCGTTGCCATTCTATGTCCGCAGTGAGCGGTTTTGCACTTGGCGCGGTGGACTCTGCGCCAATATCTATAATTTCGGCACCAGAATAGACCAGATATAATGCTTGCTGTAATGCTTTTTCAGCTTCCAGAAATGCGCCGCCATCAGAAAAAGAATCCGGCGTAACGTTGACCACGCCCATCAATTGTGGCGTATCAATGCGCTGATAAATCTGTCGTGCGCGAAGCGGTGCGTTGCCAGTGAAGCGTGATCCCCATTGCTCGCCTATTTCTGCGGCGGTTTTATCGTGATAAGGACCGTTGAGTGGAAACCGCCAGTCGGGTGCAACATCGGCCAGCGGCCATAAAGCAAAAGGCCGCTCCTGAAGACTTTCATGCGGGACCGTTAGTCTTTCACTTTTTATGATGTCGCTATTCCACGCAAGAATATCAACATCTAAAATGCGCGGTCCCCAATGACGTACTTCCGGTTTTCGGCCAATAGACCATTCAATTTTTTTCAGCTGATCGAGCAGATCAAGCGGCTCAAGCGTGGTGTGACAGCGCAGTGCTAGATTAAGATGCGGCATGTCCCATTCTGGCGGCGCATTTTCTGGAAGTAGCGCGTCAGAAAGATAAACAGGCGAGACTTGTTCAACGATCATGCCCGGAATTTGTCTAATCGCAATGAGTGCCTTTCTCAGGTTTGCCATGCGATCGCCCACGTTGGAACCGAGTCCTAGAATAACCATCTTTATTAATCGTCCGAATAGCTGAATTGAATGCCGCCAGTTAAACCCTGAATCTCAGGGTGTTTGGTAACGCGTACAGTAAGATGTGATTTTACCGGCAAATGGGATCTGATGAGCTGATAAATTTCATGCGTTAAATGTTCGATCAGATGAAACTTGCGAGTCTGAAGGTATTCACGTAATGCGTTAATCAATGCGGAATAGCACAAAGTATCATCGAGATGATCAGTGGTACACGCTTTGGGCGGCGCTGGAAAGAAAATATCTGCATCGAGCAGTACCGTCTGTTCATGCTGGCGCTCAATATCCGGCCAGCCCAGGTGAACGCGTAATTCAAGCTGGCGTATCTGTAAGGACGTAATAGCTGTTTTAGTCATGTCGTGTCACACAATGCTGTCAATTTTTTTCAGGATATCGGGGGTCAATTTATTTTTCACAGCGGGCGCATCCAGATTTTCTATTAATTGTTCAATATGAGTTGCGCCAGTAATCACTGAACTGACATTGGGGTTTTTTAAACACCAGGCGATAGCGAGCTGCGCAAGCGTGCATTCCAGATCCTGTGCGATAGTTTCAAGCTGCTTGGTTTTTTCGATCAGTTGCATGAAATTATCCGGTACTAGCCAGGTTTCTCTGGCAAGTCGGCTCTGGCTCGGAATGCCCTGATTATATTTGCCAGAAAGAACGCCGGAAGCAAGCGGACTCCATGTGGTCGTTCCCATGCCATATTTTTCGAAAAGCGGTAGATAATCTTTTTCAAGATGATCACGGAAATAGAGATTATATTTAGGCTGCTCCATGGAGGGCTTGATGCAATTCAATGCTTCGGCGGTTTTATACGCCGCTTCAATTTGTGTTTCACTCCATTCCGATGTGCCCCAATAAAAGACCAAGCCTTCACGAACCAGATAATCCATGGCAAGCACGGTTTCATCAATGGGCGTATTAGGGTCGGGACGATGGCAGAATAATAAATCAACATAATTAAGCTGTAGGCGTTTTAAAGAATTTTTGGTGCCTTCAATAAGATGTTTGCGGGAAAGGCCCGTATCATTGGGTCCGTTTCCACCCCAAAAGATTTTAGTTGAAATGACCAGATCTTCGCGCCGGAATTCCTTAATCGCTTTTCCCATCAGGATTTCAGCTTCGCCGTGCGCGTAACTTTCTGCGTTATCAAAGAAATTGACGCCGCGGTCAAATGCCGTATGCATCAATGTTTTAATTTCGCTCAATCCAATCTGTTTCCCGAAAGTAATCCAGGAGCCAAATGAAATTTCGCTTAAGCGGATGCCTGCCCTGCCGAGCTTGTTATATTGCATAACGTAAAATCCCTATTTTTTCTTGTGGAAAATATTCCTGATAATCTACTACTAGATCGTGCCTGGGACAATGACACTCTCCCAAATCCCTTGCTCCAATCAGTACAAATATGGTACTGTATCGCCCAATTAACACTATAACTAAAGTCAGATATTCCCATGCTTCGT